>NZ_CP159330.1:3050211-3375317 GCF_045055805.1 Christiangramia sp. LLG6405-1
CTTCTCTACTATACGCTCATAGAGTTCCCTGCAAGCCTTATTGGTCCTACTGGCAGTGAAACTACACATGAATAATAAATTCCGAAGTTTTCGATTCCCTACTTTACTGATTCTACTTCTTCCTCTTACACTGGTTCCGGACTGTCTGATCGTTGGCGTTAGCCCACTATAACAACAAAGCTGCCTGGCATTCTCAAAACTGGTAAATCCATCTGTGAGTACAATCAACAGCATCGCGGTCTTCTTTCCCATTCCAGGTATACTGGTCAAGTTTTCCAATTGATCCTTCTGTGTTTCTCTAATTAAAAATTCCAGCTTGGTTTCAATCTGGGTCAGTTCTTTCTCTATTTGCTTTAGCATTCGATTTAAAGAACGACTCACTGCTTTTGATGGGGTGCCTAATGCTTTCTCTCCGTGTATTTTATTCTTAACCGCAGTTCGCTGCTTCATGTAAAGATCCTGAAGACTCAAGAGTTGCAAACATTCCGCCTGAATTGCGTTTCTAGCAGTGTACAATGGGACTTCGTTCGCCTGAGCATAATCACAGATCGCTTTAGCATCGCTCTTATCAGTCTTAACCTTGGAAAGCTTCATTTGAATAAAACGCTTTACTGAAAGTGGATTCACAACCGATACCTTTATTCCTTTCTCATAGAGGTGCTGAGCCAGCCGGTAATGATAGTAACCGGTCGCTTCCATAACAATCAAGCTATCCCTTTGAATAGCTTTCAAAAAGCTCTTAAATCCTTTTGAATCATTTGAGAACTGATCATGGCTGCCATTCTGATCAACTACATCAAAGAAAGATTTGCTAATGTCTACTCCGTAAAAATGTTTAATTTTATCCATAACAGTTTTTTTTGGAAAGAACAGCTACTTTGGTTTTCATCGACTTTAAAACGAGATCCAGGTCTCACAGAACTAAACGAAATTAAAGTAGTAAAGAGAGGGGATTATCATTGTTGACGGAATCTCAAGTTCCCACGGTTCATATAATCTTATTCCTCTCTTTGGTTCTTTCTGATTTATATCAAAATTTAGAGAAATTAAACTTAAGACGGTTAATCGCCAATAAGCGGCACCGTTAGAAAGAAAATAATCAACTTGACCAACAAACCAATACTAAGCCGACAAAACCGCGTACCCTACTCCGCCAACTGGCGATAACCGAGACCGTTAGCTCCAATATTTTATCAAGAAAAAAGTTCCCGTTTTGGTAATTATAATTATCTTTGTATTAAAATAATTTAATGTGAGAATTATTGCAAAACGAACCTTACGTGATTTTTGGACAAAACACGCTGATAGTGAACAACAATTAAAAGCCTGGTACAGAGAAACAGAAAAAACGGAATGGGAAAATATTAATGATCTAAAGAAAGATTATCCCAGCGCAAGTATTTTACAAGACAATAGAATTGTATTCAACATTAAAGGAAACAATTATAGATTGATTGTAAAATTCAGTTTCGAATATCAAATCTGTTGGATAAGATTTATTGGAACACACGCAGAATATGATAAAATAGACGCAAATACTATTTAAGATGAAAATAAAACCGATAAGAAACGAACAAGATTACCAAAATGCACTTGATAGACTTGAAGTAATCTTTGATGCAAAAAGAGGAACTGAAGAAGGTGATGAATTAGAAATATTATCAATTCTCATCGACAATTATGAAAATGAACATTTTCCAATTGGAATGCCTGATCCGATAGAAGCTATAAAATTCAGAATGGAACAAATGGGCATGAAACAAAAAGACTTAGCAGAGGTTTTTGGCTTTAAAAGTAGAGTAAGTGAAATTCTAAATAAGAAAAGAAAACTGACTTTAGAAATGGTAAGAAAATTAAATACTCAACTACATATTCCGACAGAAGTTTTGATTCAAGATTATTAATCCGAACAAAAATACTGGAGCTAACATCGGTTGATCGCCAATAGACGGTAGCTTAAGTAAGAAAATAATTAACTTGACCAACAACAAAATACTAAGCCGACAAATCCGCGTCCCCTACTCCGCCAACTGGCGATAACCGAGACCGTTGGCAATAATTATTTATATGAAGCAATATTTTACTATTCTTATAATTTTTATATCATTTTCAATTAATGCACAAAGAATATTAGAAGTTCCTCCTGGAACAATAAAAATTAATGATACACTATTTATTGATAAAGCTCCTATTGATAATTTAATGTATTCAGAGTTTACAGATAATGTACAAAGACTTTGGACTTATATTTTAAGTGATTCTTTGAAATCCTTAGAATTAGAAAATATAGATAAATCCCTGTTGATTAATTCATTAGACAAAAATCAAAATAAAGAGATTTTTAATAAAATTACTGTAGCTCAAAATGTACAATTACCTGAGAATGTAAGTCTTTATAACTATTTTAATCATCCTCAATATAATTATCATCCTGTCATCGGAATCTCAAAAGATTTAGCTCAAATTTTCTGTCAATGGCGCACCGACATGGTGAATTTGAGGTGGAGTACAGAAATTAAGAATGGTGATCCAAAATATAAAAAAATTAAATATCGGATTCCAACAACACAGGAATATAGATTAGCAAAAGATTATTTTTCGGACAATAATAAATTATTAATGATTAATAAATTTTCACCATTAAAAATCGATTTAAAAGACCTTCGAGACAATGAAAGTTTTATATTATTTGAAAATCCCGAATTCTCTTCAACAGATCAATATTTTAGAAATGATTCGATTAAAATAGAAGAAACAAATCAACAACACACAGACAACTTGGTTTTCTTCCGTTGTATATGTGAAGTGCAAAAATAACTATTGCCAACAACGATTCATCGCAAATAGACGGCACCGTTATTAAGAAAATAATTAAATTCACCAACAAACCAGGTCTAAGCCGACAACGCCGCGTTCCCTAATCCGCCAACTTGCGATAATCGAGACCGTTGTGAGCAATTTTGCAAGAAAATTTTCGTGAATGAAATTTCATATAACTAAACTTGATAATAATTGGTATTCAATTAAAATTGAAGATGAAAGTTTTGTATTCGAATTTTATGCTTCAGGTATTCCTGAAAACCCAATAAATAATCTCTGTCAAAACTTGATCCTTACTATCAATGGATTTGATACAACAAGCAGATTTAACTTGGAACCACAGGTATATATATTAAAATTGAAAATAAATCAAAATCAATATTATTTAGAAATTTTTAATCCAAAAAAGGATAATTCAATATTTTCGAAATCTGGAAACTTTGAGAAGATTATTTTGCCAATTTATCGAGGAATCAAAAAACTAACAAGTATCAATAATTCTTCGGAAGAAATAAACTTTGAAAAAGTTAAAAAACTAGAGAATTTAGTTCGCGAAAAGAAATCAGAAAATAAATTCCAAGTTGACGCAAATAATATTGTGGATTGGAAATCATTCCATAAGGAGTTTAGAAATGAGCTAAAATTTCCAGATTATTATGGGGAAAATATGGATGCGTGGATTGACTGCATAGATGACATATCCGAAAAATCAGATGTCGTAATTAGAATAAAAAACAGCCGAAATCTGAAAAATAAAAATCCTGAAATTTTAAAAAGCTTGATAGAATGTTCTCAATTTGTAAATACAAGAAAAATTGATCAAGGAGAAAAGAACAGGGTGATTTTGAATTTAGAATAAAAATAAAATTGAATAGCAAAACGGCTCACAACAAAGAACTAAGGTAAAATCCAAGCACTTTTAAGCTAATTTCGACATATAGTTTTCCTGATAACAGGTTCCTGATTTAGCAATTGCAAATGCTTGCTTTAGTAGTTTATTACATACTGCTATCAATGCTAGCTTCTTGCTTTTCCCCTTCTCTACTATACGCTCATAGAGTTCCCTGCAAGCCTTATTGGTCCTACTGGCAGTGAAACTACACATGAATAATAAATTCCGAAGTTTTCGATTCCCTACTTTACTGATTCTACTTCTTCCTCTTACACTGGTTCCGGACTGTCTGATCGTTGGCGTTAGCCCACTATAACAACAAAGCTGCCTGGCATTCTCAAAACTGGTAAATCCATCTGTGAGTACAATCAACAGCATCGCGGTCTTCTTTCCCATTCCAGGTATACTGGTCAAGTTTTCCAATTGATCCTTCTGTGTTTCTCTAATTAAAAATTCCAGCTTGGTTTCAATCTGGGTCAGTTCTTTCTCTATTTGCTTTAGCATTCGATTTAAAGAACGACTCACTGCTTTTGATGGGGTGCCTAATGCTTTCTCTCCGTGTATTTTATTCTTAACCGCAGTTCGCTGCTTCATGTAAAGATCCTGAAGACTCAAGAGTTGCAAACATTCCGCCTGAATTGCGTTTCTAGCAGTGTACAATGGGACTTCGTTCGCCTGAGCATAATCACAGATCGCTTTAGCATCGCTCTTATCAGTCTTAACCTTGGAAAGCTTCATTTGAATAAAACGCTTTACTGAAAGTGGATTCACAACCGATACCTTTATTCCTTTCTCATAGAGGTGCTGAGCCAGCCGGTAATGATAGTAACCGGTCGCTTCCATAACAATCAAGCTATCCCTTTGAATAGCTTTCAAAAAGCTCTTAAATCCTTTTGAATCATTTGAGAACTGATCATGGCTGCCATTCTGATCAACTACATCAAAGAAAGATTTGCTAATGTCTACTCCGTAAAAATGTTTAATTTTATCCATAACAGTTTTTTTTGGAAAGAACAGCTACTTTGGTTTTCATCGACTTTAAAACGAGATCCAGGTCTCACAGAACTAAACGAAATTAAAGTAGTAAAGAGAGGGGATTATCATTGTTGACGGAATCTGAAGTTCCCACGGTTCATATAATCTTATTCCTCTCTTTGGTTCTTTCTGATTTAACTATCAAAATTTAGAGAAATTAAACTTAAGACGGTTAATCGCCAATAAGCGGCATTGCTAGAAGGAAAACAATTATCTTAACCAACAACAAAATACTAAGCCGACAAATCCGCGTCCCTACTCCCGCAACTTGCGATAACCGTAACCGTTGGCTATAATTATTTAATGAGATCCTGAGTTCAATAACTGAACGCAACAAAGAATAAACACGGTTTAGATGATCAATAAATATCTATTAATCTGTTCACTACTAATCCTTTCTCTAGACTCCTTCGGTCAAGCGCAGAATGAATTAATAATTTATTACGGAGCTTCTAGTAGCGAGTTTTTACGAAATGAAAGTCTAATTGGAACAGGAAGTTCAGAAATTAAGGATCAATCCGAATTCGGTATAAAATACTTGAAGCATTTAAACGAAAATATTGCTCTTGAGACAGGTGTTAATTACCACAATTCTACAATATCGATTAAACCAGCATTCACTGTTGAAACCAGAGAGGTTAGAGATGAAAACTTTGAATTAATTTCAGTACCGATAATGGTCAATTATACATTGTGGAAATACTTTTTCGTCAATGGTGGCGCTCTGATAGATTTTCAAATCACTCAAAATAGTACTAACTCTCAAGACGGAATTGGTTACGCTTTTGGTATTGGTGGCCAATATGACATTCAGGATCTTACGATATTCATCAACCCGAACTTTAAAAAACATTCTTTAATAGCATTTGAGAAATCGAATAACCATCAAAAATTGACAGAACTTGGAATTCAAATTGGTTTAGGTTATAAATTCTAATTAGAAAAGATTACAAATAACTATAGCCAACATCGGTTAATCGCCAATAAGCGGCACCGTTAGTAAGAAAATAATTATCTTGACCAACAAAACAATACTAAGCCGACAAATCCGCGTCCCTTACTCCGCCAACTGGTGATAACCGAGACCGTTGGCAACAAGCTAAAAGAAAGACGAACTAAAAAAGATGAGTTTTTATTAAAGTTTAAAAATGAAATTTAGAGCTAAAAAAGATATTTTATTTCAGTTTATAACGTATGGCTTAACAGTCCTATCCTTAGGATTTTATTTGTTTCGTATTTTTTCAGAAGGAGTTTTAAATTATAAATTTCTTTTGTCCGATTTAGTTATGATTTTGATTCTTATTCCACTTATTTGGGCTCAATTTTCAACAAAATATGAGTTGACAGAGAAAGAATTAATTTATCAAAGCGGACCAATTAAAGGAAAAATAGAGATAGAAAGAATTCGAGAAATTATTAAGGGGAAAAGTCTTTGGGTTGGATTAAAACCAGCAATAGCCAGAAAAGGACTCATTATAAAATATGACAAATATGATGAAATATATATTAGTCCAGAATCTAATGAAATGTTTGTAAATAAAATAAGAAAAATTAATCCTAAAATAAACGTAGTTAATATAAAATAATAGATATAAACGCCAGTTGCCAACAAAGAACTAAGGTAAAAACCAAGTACTTTTAAGCTAATTTCGACCTATAATTTTCCTGGTAATAGGTTCCTGATTTAGCAATTGCAAATGCTTGCTTTAGCAGCTTATTACATACTGCTATCAATGCTAGCTTCTTGCTCTTCCCCTTCTCTACTATACGCTCATAGAGTTCCCTGCAAGCCTTGTTGGTCCTACAGGCAGTGAAGCTACACATGAATAGTAAGTTCCGAAGTTTTCGATTCCCTACTTTACTGATTCTACTTCTGCCTCTTACACTGGTTCCAGACTGTCTGATCGTTGGCGTTAGCCCACTATAACAACAAAGCTGCCTGGCATTTTCAAAACTGGTAAATCCATCGGTAAGGACAATCAATAGCATCGCGGTCTTCTTCCCCATTCTAGGTATACTGGTCAAGTTTTCCAATTGATCCTTCTGTGTTTCTCTAATTAAAAATTCCAGCTTGGTTTCAATCTGGGTCAGTTCTTTCTCTATTTGCTTTAGCATTCGATTTAAAGAACGACTCACTACTTTTGAAGGGGTGCCTAATGCTTTCTCTCCGTGTATTTTATTCTTAACCGCAGTTCGCTGCTTCATGTAAAGATCCTGAAGACTCAAGAGTTGCAAGCATTCCGCCTGAACTGCGTTTCTAGCGGTGTACAATGGGACTTCATTCGCCTGAGCATACTCACAGATCGCTTTAGCATCCCTCTTATCAGTCTTAACCTTGGAAAGCTTCATTTGAATAAAACGCTTTACTGAAAGTGGATTCACAACCGATACCTTTATTCCTTTCTCATAGAGGTGCTGAGCCAGCCGGTAATAATAGTAACCGGTCGCTTCATAACAATCAAGCTATCCCTTTGAATAGCTTTCAGAAAGCTTTTAAATCCTTTTGAATCATTTGAGAATTGATCATGGATGCCATTCTGATCAACTACATCAAAGAAAGATTTGCTAGTGTCTACTCCGTAAAAATGTTTAATTTTATCCATAACAGATTTTTTGGAAAGAACAGCTACTTTGGTTTTCATCGACTTTAAAACGAGATTCAGGTCTCACAGAACTAAACGAAATTAAAGTAGTAAAGAGAGGGGATTATCATTGTTGACGGAATCTGAAGTTCCCACGGTTCATATAATCTTATTCCTCTCTTTGGTTCTTTCTGATTTAACTATCAAAATTTAGAGAAATTAAACTTAAGATGGTTAATCGCCAATAAGCGGCACCGTTAGAAAGAAAATAATTATCTTGACCAACAAACCAATAATAAGCCGATAAATCCACGTCCCGCACTCCGGCAACTGGCGATAACCATGAAAAATATATCCATCTCTTAGTTCAATAACCGAATTAAAAATTATACGATAAAGATAATCTTGCTGTTCTTGGTAATACCGGGTGAAAATGAATGTCTTCTACCTCCTGTGACTCTTCCCTCAATTGAGATGCATAAAAGTAGCTAATATCTGAATCCTTCTGATTAAGAATATTCAGCACGTCCAACGAAATAGTAATATCATTCCATTGATAAGCTATTTTAAAATTGAGAATATTAGTATAATCAGACTTCGGTAAGCCATTTTCAGATAAGGGTTGGGGCCCGAAATAACGCATCCGAAGTCCTGCATACCATTCCGGTAAAACATAAACATTTACACCAGCTTTTACCGTAGTACTAATTGAATTAGGTATTCGATCCAGATTACTCGCAACATCAGTAAATCTTGAATGATTTAAAGAGATATCCAGATCTAGAGTTAAAAATTCAAGCGGTTGGTAGTAGTTAGACCACTCAATTCCAAAATGCCTGCTGGCATCACTAGCTTCAGTTCCACCTGCGTCCCCGACAAAAACCAATTGTGAATCGAGACCAAGATACCACAAGGCTACAGATGACTGCAAACCATCAATAATGGTAGTTCTCACTCCTAATTCTGCGCCTTTCGATCGTACTAAAGGATCAACATTAGTAATATCTTCTCCAGTTGAAGGATCTTGTAGTATAGTTGTACCTCTTGCATCATTACTATGAAATCCGGTTCCAACATTTAAATAAAATTCTGTTTCATACCAGGGACCTAGTATAATCTGAAGCTTTGGACTTGCGATAAAATCGTGTTCATTTCCAGAATTAACCTGGATATCGCTTTCAACATCAAAATGGTAATAATCACCTCTAAGACCCACTATAGATCTAAACCATTCATTCCACTGGATTTCATTTTCATAAAATACACCAGCAGCACTTTCGCCAACTTTATCGCTTCTTACGGTATTAAATCTCTCTCTGCCTTCGGTATTATATAAACCAACTTCAAATATTTGATCATGCCGAAGTTGAAGACCAACGTCATTTTGCATGTTTATTCCGAGGAAACTGGAATTCCATTTGTGTGAAGTTTTAACTCCGGCATAAAAACGTTCATCTGCTTGCTCAAACTGATCCCCTCTTTCAGGATTTTCCAGGAAATAAGTAAAATTTGAGAAAAGATTCAAACTATAATAGGATGTGTAACCGGTGATTCGAGTTTCATTTCCATTTAATGATTTATTCCATAAATTACCAATTAATGCATATCGCTGAGATCTTCCACCGTCAGTCTCATCTACATTTCCAAAGCGATTCAATATATTCTGATCAATAGCTCTTTGTGGAATTTGATCTGTTGCATCCCAGGAATTATTATAAATAATACCAGTTATAGAATGACCCTTTCTAGTATCCCCTGTATTAAATTTAAAGGCTCCTGAAAATTTATTGGTGTTTTCAGGACTTTCCCATGGACCATCAGAATGCAAATATTCACCTCCATAGACCGTATTGTAATTACCTATCGAATCTGAATACGCAAATAGTCCGCGATAATAATTGTATACTCCTACTTCGGCTTTAACGAAACTGTTTTTGAGGTTTCCGTAAGTTATATCTGCGGCACCTGCTGAAGAAAAATTACCGTCCTGGACACGATAAGTTCCTTTTCTGTAACCTATCTGATCAATCATTTCCGGAATAAGAAAATTCATATCAAGATAACCCTGCCCATGGGCATGAGTTGGTAAATTTAGTGGCATACCCTCAATGGAAGTGGAGAAATCGGTCCCATGATCCAGGTTCAAACCTCTTAAGTAAAATTGGTTTGCTTTACCAGAACCGCTATGCTGGCTAATTATAAGACCTGGCACTGTCTCCATCACCTCACCAGTTCTCGAAATAGGACGTTGTTCTATTTGAGAAGCTCCTACTATACCTTCTGAACCTGAACTAGAAATTCCGACTAAACTTTTTCCTCGGCCTACAACGGTTACTTCCTCGAGATCATTAAATTTTCTATTCAGTTTTATGGTTAAACTGATTACTTGTTTATTTGAAAGTGAAATCTTTCTTGAATAAAATCTATAATTATAATTCTGAAAGTCAAGCTTGAAAGATTCGTTTTCCAAACCTTCAATGGTAAAGAAGCCTAGTGAATCGGTTACAACATTTTTTTCAGAATTAACGACAGAAACAAGCACATTTTCTAATGGTTCAGATGTATCTGCGTCCATAACCTTGCCCTCAATCTTAGCGTTTTGAGAGTATGACACATAGAAAGTGAAAATTGTAAAAACTAAGGATAAATATCGCTTCATAATATTTTCTAAATTCGCGAAGATATAGATTTTGATGAATAATAATTTGAGTTAATCTTTCTAAAATATCACCCATCATCAAGATGACTTTAGTCTGGTAACAATTCGTCTTCAATAGACATCACGGTTAAATTTTGCTTATATGAAATAACTCAACCTAATTACTCTTTTATTGAAAATATCCGGAATGTAATTTCAAAACTGACCCTTAACGCTACATTCAGAAATAATGAAATAGCACGGCTTTTGATCCGGAATGGTGCAGATGTATACCTAAAAGATAAGCGTGGTAAATCACCTATAGACTACGCGCAACTAATGCGGCTTTTTTACATCTGCTGACGTCTATAAGTGAGAAATAAAAAATATAAAAGAATAGCTTTCAAAAATTTTTAACTGAACTCCAGGACTGGATCACATATTTTAAATATCAATACAAAATACTACCTCAACACATTCTATTTAATTTAAAGCTGAAATTTAAAAATACTGTTGGTGGAAATTTTTAAGCCTCAGGTTGGCATGGCAAAAATAGAATACTGATTTAGGTCATAAACTAGTCTCCATATACTTTCAAATGTATAATTAAGTCTATCTCAATTTAAAAAAATGTTTATGAAATTAGACAGAAAAATTTCTGCCATTGGCCATCTGGATAATTCATATAAATTGAACTTAGTAAAAGCACACTTTGACTTCAGAACTTACTTTCTGTTAATATGCTCAATCGACCCACTACGCTGAAATTTCCTAAACTAGACTTTTACTTTATACTTTTAATTCAGTCAGAGAAAAAAGATTATTAATAGAGCTTTGCCAAGCTATAATCGTCTAATTTCAATTCCGTAGAACATCGTAAAACTATACATCTGACCTATTATCAATCTTTCTCAAGAAGAAGAATTACAAAATTCAGTGACAAAATTATAGTAAAAGTAAACAACTTCGAAGCAAGCTCACAAAGCAGTATTATTTCTAAATATAATTTGATTTCTAGGCAAGTCTAAGAGCTTTTAGTATCGATGATCGAGTAAACTGTAACGAACCCAGGTTATTTGCTACCAATTATTTGATAAGTAGAAATACTCACATCTATTTCTATTACATAAGAATTAAGAATTTGTACTCAAACTTCTATACTAACAATCGGAATTTATAAAATTCACAATTTTTACTCACCTATAGAACAGCATGAAGTATTTACATTCTTTTTCCCGATTAGTTTACAAATTGGAAGTCTTAATAAATTAGCATGAAAATTAAGTTTGTAAAAAAGATTTGTTGGCTACTGCTTATATCAGTGCTACTCGCTTCTTTAATACCGCACATCATAACCAACTATTGGCTAATCGATATATTTTCAAATTTTAAGATGCAACTTCTTATCATTTCGATCTTATTAGTAACTCCTACCTTAATACTGTTGAGAAAACAGGTATTAGCAATCCTAATACTAAGCATTAATCTTCTATCCAATCTTTATTTTATTATTCCGTTTTACACCGAAACATCAATTCCTTCAACCGAAAATCATTTCAAAATCTCAAGTATTAATTTACTTTCCAGTAATTCGAATAGAGAACTAACCATAAATTACATCCAGAATGAGGATCCGGATGTACTCATTTTAATGGAACTAACTCCGGAATGGCTTAGCGCACTTGCACCTGTGATCGCCGACTATGAATACAAGGAAATTGTTCCCAGAAACGATAATTTTGGGATCGCTCTATTGAGTAAGTACCAAATGAAAAGCTCAGTAGACTATTTCAGTCTAAACGACAAACCTTCCATTATTGGAAAAATGAGTATTCCGCAACAGGAATTTACGGTCGTGGCGACTCATCCCGTTCCACCAATTGGGCAGCAGTCCTTTCTGAATCGGAATAAGCAATTGTCTAATATAGTCAAAGATATTCCCAGGTTTTCTAAGAATCTAATTATTGCTGGTGATTTCAATACTTCATCCTTTTCCCCTCCTTTCAAAACTTTGCTGGGAGAAAATTTGAAGGATAGCAGGATTGGTTTTGGTCTTCTTCCAACCTGGCCAGCCGATTATAAAGTCTTACAAACAACACTGGATCATTTCGTAGTATCCAAACATTTGCAGGTCACTAAAAGAGCCACAGGTCCCGATATAGGTTCAGACCACCTGCCAATCACCATGACGATTGGTTTTGAGCAGTGAAAATATTAGTTTGCTTCAGTCTGGCCAACAATAATTTTATAAGATCTGAAATCAAAATAAATTCACTTTTTTATCAATGCATCAATCAGAAAAGAAAAACTACTTCAAAGGGAAAACAATATTTATTATTTCTATTCTCGTTATAACCACCACCTTTTTAAGTGCCTGGCTAAATGGTATGAGCTACAATAGAGGAGTTACCACGAACCTCTACCTTTCTCTATCTATTATTGGAGCAATTCTATTTTTGTTCATGACTTACGGACTCTACACTGGCGCCGGACTCGAGGATAATTTACCAAAATTCAGAAGTTATAAAAAGGGAGAATTTTTTGGTGATGATACTCCGGGTAACTTTGAAATGCCTACTTCAGATGTGGGTGATGGAATAGCAGGTTTTCTTATTTCCATTCTGCTCTGGATCCTCATGACGATAGCCATGATCCTATTATTCATATTACTGGAAGCTTTGTTCTGGTTCACCTTGTTCATCCTTATTCTGATGCTCTACTGGATATTTTTTAGAGCATTAAAACTGGTTTTTAGCAGATCTGGTAAAACTGTCGGAAATATTGTGCTCTCCATATCCTACTCAATCACCTATACGATTTTATACTTAGGATGGATCTTTCTGATTGTTTTCCTGGCAGATATGTTATAAAGTTTTTGCCTTTTATTGCCAACCTAAATAAGCTCAGCTACATTTATATGGTGAATTTTTAAATCCACTATTCTTCTCAATTTAGATATTTTTCAGAATTTATATACGACGCCGTAAGCATTATTAATTATGAAGCCAGAACTTGATTAACTTCTGAAGATGTTAATTTCAGAGCAGAAAAAATACCGAACTAATACCCTTAATTTTTTGCTGAGGTGTCTTCAGAAAGAATTTCAGACTAAATCACAGTTTTTTCCGCCAGTTATGTATATTTAACTGTTCACTGAAGAATGATATGCTCCAATGAGTATATCCTATATATGTTAAAAGTACCAACCTATGAAATTCAAATTCGTCCTAATTATTGCACTACTTTTCAGTTTCACCGGCATAAACGCCCAGGAACAGAAACCAGATCCAAAGCAACCTTATTCAGTTACAGAACTAAAATTCGAAACTAAAAAATTAAGAGAATTAACCGATTTCGATTGGAATTCCCTGGATACTATTTTCTCAAACAACGCTCCTGAAACAGATATAAACCTGATTTTTGAAATCAACGGAAATGTTCGTATAAAAAACACAAAAGTAGATAACATCAAGTTTGTAGTTTCTGGCAAGACTTCAGAACTTGATTCTCTAAAGGTCAAGGCTCAGAAGCTTATCAGCAAACTTGAGTCAAATATGGACTAATAAGTCATTCAAATTGAACCCTTATGTTTTAAAGTGTTCCTGCTGACTTTTTCAATTTTTACGGTCAAATCTATATACACAATCCAATGAAAAAATTACTTCTAAGCATGGCATTATTTCCTTTGTTGATCCAGGCACAATCAGGTCAAATCGAAAATTCAGAAGTGATCAATAAGCAGATCCTTGCTGAAACCGCTATGGTCGATATTTCGATCAATACTCGCGCGGAAACTGAAGAAATGCAGTTATTATATGATTTTGAGAATATCAATAAATCTGAGTTCAGTTTTGATGGTGAATCCATTAAGGGTCGTTATTATGTGCTTAGAATGAAAGAATTCCTGGATGGTAAATTAATTGAAACCAGTAGTCTTTTCGATGAGCGTGGTAACAAGATGTTTCAAGTTGACTCCAGTCATACTTCTTTTAAATTGCTGAGTAAGATCGATCAAGGTGATCTCAAGATCTGGCTAAGGGGTAAACAATTTGGCAGCAAACAATCTCATTTTTCACTTACCAATGACAATGGCAGGTATGTCGCCAAAGATTTCTTCGGAAGTAAAAAAATATTGCAGGAAGATATCAATAAACCATTTCATTTAATGGCAATTATAACACCTAATAGAAATCCTGATGGATCGGGATCCTATTGCCGCGTCGCACAATCTGAAATTGATCCTGAAAAATTGGGGACTGCTTTTGATATTCCGCATTATTACTTGATCGAAATTGAATTTATGGAATCTGAAGAATAAATATTCTTTTTCTGAAGAGAATGAGCGAATAACCAAAGGTTTATCCCTAAGCGTTAGAAGTTCAAATAATTAGCGTATAAAAATGTTGTATTGTTGCCTGTACACCACTAAAAGTGCTTAGGTGCGGTGCTGAATTTTATTTGGATATCCAAATGGAATTTCTAAATTTGACAAACATCAAAAATTACATCAATGCATCACAAATTTTACCTGTCTCTGCTATTGGCAGTTGCAGTTCTATTTTCATCCTGCACTTCAGACGATAGTGCTCCATCAATCGATTATTCCATCAAATCTGACGATTATCTAAAAATCCTGAGTCAGTATGACAACGGCTGGATCAAAGAAGCAAAACATATAGAATCAGAAGACCTGCCAATACATGAGGTTACGTATCATGAAAATGGATTCATCAAATCGGCTAAAGTATATAACTTCTATGATGATCGGGAGTTATATATGGAGGTGAGAAGAGATGAACAAAACCGGCCATTATGGTCCAAGTACTATACTCCTGAAGGCGCTGTGTGGTTCGAAACAGCCTATGAGAATGGTTTAGTTTCAGAAAAAATCGTCTACAGCGAACTAGGAACTTCGATACACACTTACACCAATGGAGAAATCACTTCCATTGAATTTATAAGTAAGAATGGCCTGGATAAAAGTACTACTTCCTATGATCTGGAAACAGGTACAAAAAACGTGAAAATCACCAAAAATTCTGAAGTGATTCTGGAACAGGAATTTCTTGATCAGGATGATTTTGGTTCGGGTATTCTAACGAGTAACCACGCTCCAAAAGCTAATCCTTTCAATGAACCTCAAAACGGCTACTTAGCAATAGGAACTTCTATTAACCATAGTCCCATCTGGCAATTCAATGCAAATCCTCAGGATGATGTGATCGCTTACAGAAAGTATGCAGGTTTGCACCCAACATCTTCAAAATTTGCCGTACAGCATGCTGTTAATTTTGAGATGTACCAATCTATTATTGAACAATATCCATATACTGAAGACCAGGTTTTAATAGTTGGTTATAAAGAATATGAAGGTCGGGCAGGACTAATTGACCTTAGCAGAGACGAAAGGCTGGCTATTGATGCAGAACGACTTGAAAATCCTGAACTGTTTTCGCTGAAATATGGAGACCAGTATATAAATGAGATACATTACGGGAAAAATCTTGTAGTTGTTGGTGCATTGAGAAATATGCCTACACATGTAACAGCGATCAATCAGGTTAACGAGATCGCAAAAAAGCGGATGAACGATATTCTAAGCGGCTCTAACCTGGTGAGCGATCATGAGATGGAAATACTGGATAAAGTATGGTTCGAAGTCAAATTATTTTCCACTTTCAAAAACCAGAGAAATGGAATTGTGCTGAAATCTTTCAATGATTATGAAACTGCTACCCAGGAGTTCATAGATGCCGAACCCGAGATCATTCAGTATGAATATAAGAAATTTGAACACCTGGTTCAATAAAACTCTAAACGGTTTTACACAAAAGCCATCCATTTACGGATGGCTTTTTCTTTTCTGAAGTTTAAATATTTTATATTAGATCGTTATTACGATTATATATGGTCAAATTTCCCTTTCGAAGTAGTTTCTTAAATATTATTTGTGTTCTATTGCTTATGACTGCCGCAACGGTCAATTCCCAGAATAGGATCTCTGGAACCGTTCTTAGTGCTGAAGATTCAACCGCAATTATCGGTGCTTCCATATACTTTGATGGAACCAGTATTGGGGTTTCTTCAAATCAGGATGGAGATTTTAGTATCTCATTTATGGATAATAATTCTGCACTTATAATTACCTCTCTTGGTTACGAAGCGCTTGTACTTGATGCTTCAGAAATATTAAAGAAATCGGTAGATTCAAACTACTACTTACCTATTAAACGTGAGGAGCTGGAAACAGTTTACCTTGAAACAGACCCATGGAGCAGGTCGCGAAAACTCAACCATTTTAGAAAGGAATTTCTGGGAAGGAACTATGCGAAATATAACTGTAAGATCGTTAACGAGGACGCGATCAAGCTTAGATATTCCCCATCAGAAAAGACAATGATCGCTACCGCAAATGAGCCCTTAATCATACACAACGAATATTTAGGTTACGCAATTAGATACCGGCTTGCCGACTTTGAACTAAGATTTCAAATGAATGGTGGATTACTTCTACCCTATTCTACTTATTTTGCCGGTTCAGCCTACTTTCAGCCATTAAAGAAAAAAACCGGCAGGAGGATACTGAGAAACAGAGATCGTAGCTACTATGGCTCATCACTGCATTTTATGCGCTCACTTTATAAACAAAAACTAGAAGAAAACAATTTCGCGATCTATCATAAACGTTTTCAGGTGCCTCCCTATAAATTTTTCAACATTAGCGAGGAAGGAAAAAATCGAAGAATAGAATTACTTGCAGATGACTTGAACATTCTCTACGATAAGACGGAGCAGTCTGCCATCGTTTCGAAAAATGCGTTTATCATAGATCAATTTGGGAATCCATCCCCACCAGAAGCCATCCTTTTAAAAGGTATAATGTCTGAAAAACGAATATCAGAACTTCTGCCTTTGGACTATAAGATCGACTAGCAAAGAGTGAGTAAAAGTTTAGACTTAATTCTACCATTAATTAGAATATAGTGATATTTTTTGATCTATCTTACCTCACTAAATAACTAAAATATAAGATGCTACTTTTCTGGATAACAACCATCATCGCATTTATCATTATCGCATATATTGTACATAAATTCTTCTTTAAAGATGTTCGAGGGAACCCAGCTGAGGATAAAAGGCTTTGGAAATTCTGGGGTATAAGAACTTTTTACTGGCAGGGAGTTTTCCTTATAGCGCTGGGAATTGTTGCACTACTTCTGGCAATTATCAAATGGAGCGGCGTCTGGCCTTTACTTAATTAGACTTCGAATTTCTACGGAATTGTTTATTGCTATTGAAGAACTATTCGAAAAATGATACTTTAGAGGCAAGATACCGTAGTTCTAACCGTTATGATGTTTTATTTACTGAAGTTACCTTAAATACTATCTTCTGTAAAATTTTCCTTTTGAAGAAATACATCTACAGCTATATGATTGCAAGCACTTTATCTAAAATAATCAGGTTAAAATTAATTTTTGGAAAAAAGTTGTAACAAACTAAAGTCTAATTCGTTGTACTAGTACACCATCAAAAATATAATTCATGATCAAAATTATCATAAGCCTTGCGATGCTTGTAGCAAGTAGTATAGCCACATCACAAAATCAAACACAAAATTTACAGTCACAACTGGACTCGATCTGGAAGACCGACCAGGATATAAGATTCGAGCTCATAAAACTTCAGCAGGAAGGAAAGATGAATTCAGATGAAATGAAGGACCTGATTCAGCAAATGAAGAAACAGGATTCAATTAATCTGGACCAGGTAGAAAGCATACTTCAGAATGGGTGGCCAGATGATCTCAACATGCAAGGGAATCAAACAATTTTTCTGGTGATTCAGCACGCCGACCTGCAAACTCAAAAGGAATATCTTCCGGTAATTGAAAAAGCGGTGCAGGACAACAAAACATTCCCCGCGAACCTGGCTCTCTTAAAAGATAGAATGGCTCTCCGCGAAGGAAAGAAACAAATTTATGGCAGTCAGATTTTTATCGATTCCAATACCGGTAAAAAATATGTACAGCCTCTGGAAAATCCTGAAGAAGTTGATAAGCTACGTGCTGAAGTTGGCCTGCTTTCTATGGAAACACATTTGCAACAATCATTTCAAATGGGCTGGAATCTTGAAGAGTATTATAGGAATCTGCCAGAAATTAAGAAACTGCTTGAAGAAAGAAAGTCGGCGAAATAAAGTTTTTGATACTCATATTTTACTATCAGTTGGAAATTTGAAACATCACTCGGTAATTTCTATAAGTTGATTTTAAGTTATATTTGAAAGAACTTAAATAGATAACCAAGCACAGAATGCCTGCTTCAAAAAATAAGATTATTATTCGAACCATACTTTTAGCAGGTACCGTGATATCGCTTTACTTTGTTCCGTGGATGCTCATCTGGGCTTGGATACTACCGTTACCGGACACTGTACAGGAACAATTAAACGAAGGTATCGAGCATGGTTTTGACGGAAGCATCGTGTATATTCAGCAGGGAGATCACCCAGCAGAATTCTATGCAGCCGGATGGCATGACCGCGACCGGATGATAAGAGCTTATCCTGAAGCTTATTTCAAAATTGCGAGTATTGGTAAACTGTATGATGCGGTCGCAATTACAAAACTGGTAGCTGATGATCTTATATCCCTCGATAAAAGCTTAATAGATTATTTCCCTGAGTTTGCCGGGAGAATAGAAAATGCTGAAAATATTACCGTTCGAATGCTGGTCCAGCATCGTAGTGGTATCCCAAATTACACCGATGTGCCTGATTTCTGGATGCACCCACCAGAAAATACAGAGCAAACGCTGGAACTTTTCCTTGACAAACCAGCCAGTTTTGCACCGGGAACAGATTATGCTTACTCAAATTCGAATTACTTCCTTTTAGGTTTGCTAATGGAAAGGGTGACCAGTAACTCCAATGCACAAGTAATACAGAGAAATATTCTTGACCCTTTAAATCTTGATAATACTTTTTTCAGCCTGGATGATATTGATCAGGATAGATTAATGTGCGGATATTATGTTGGAGTTGAAGAAGATATCAAGTCCACAAATTACCATTCGATGATCGCAACTGCTCAGGATGTTGGAATTTTTGTAAAAGCTTTGAATACTGGTAAACTACTAACCAAAGAAGAGGAAAAGATCTATTCATCCATTTATGTATACGATCATACCGGATTGATTCCGGGTTACCAGAGTATTGCCGAATATCATGAAAACATGGATACGGTAGTGATCCAGTTCGTTAATACCGCCAATTTTGATGGCTATACCTGGAGTATTTCTGAAATTGTTTATGACCGAATTATAAAAATCTTAGAGAAGCGCGACTAAGATTTCCGACTCTGCCTGCAATAATTTCAATTGTAAATGCTGTAAAAGCATGATCGTTTTACCATCCTTTATCTCTCCAGTCTTAACCTTAACGCATCAGAAAAATTAAGTTCCAGGACTTCGATGTCTTCCTGTTCTTCAGCTACACCTCCACCCTCGCCTATTTTCATGTCTTCGTGATATTCGGCTATGAAGAAATGTACGATCTCGGTCACCGAACCTGGAGACATATAAGCTTCAAAAACTTTTTCGACATTGGAGATCTCATACCCGGTTTCCTCCTGCGTTTCTCTTCGAATACAATCTTCAGCACTATCTTGATCAAGCAGACCAGCACAGACTTCGATCATCATCCCTGAAGAGTTTCCGTTTAAAAAAGTAGGCATCCGGAATTGCCTGGTAAGAATAACAGTTTCCTTTTCTAAATTGTATAGTAGGATTGCCGCTCCATTTCCGCGATCATAAGCCTCTCTACTTTGCCGCTCCCAATTACCATCATTTTTTCTGAAGTCAAAATTTACTTTTTTGAGCGTGTACCAGTTATCAGATAAAATTTCAATTTCTAGATTATCAACTCGTTCTTGTTTCATTACTTCGGAAAAATTTAAAGTTCGCAAGATAAAGAGCAGTTTTCACTCGAAACGCTTAAAACCAGATATAGTGCAAAAATTTCAGTTTATAGATTTACAAATAATTTACTAACTTTAAATACATTGTAAATGAATGTCTTACGAAAATCACTATTCCATGTCTGTAGAGCGAGGTCCTAAAAGTTTACACGAGCACAATAAATCATTACTGTATTCACAGAAACCTAAATTCAAGGAAGATCTTCGGGACCCGATCAATAGCGATCGTATACGTTTGGATGGCGTAAAATTCAGAAATTATTCTTCCGAAGAACTTGAGCAGGTACTTGCTGAAATAAAACTTAATGCTGCCAGGGATCTACGCCAACAATATAAATTGATGGTCGTCTCCATGATCATATCAGTTTTGATCATGCTCTTTTTAAAATATAAATTAGATCAAAGATTCAGCATTGTAGAATCTGCAGCTACCGATCTTTTATAACTGTTTATATTTCCTGACTTCAGAAAACAGCAGCTATAAATAGCTAGCTATCTGAACCATATACCTTTTATTTCAGCTATAAAAAATTTAGAGAAATACAAATGAAGAAAATTTTAGCAAGCCTATTATTACTGCTTACACTTAGCTTGAATGCACAGGAAATTTCAGAAAAAGAAAAACAGGATAATTATCTACATGAACTTATCGCAGATCTGGTTAATAAAGAAGAAATTACCAGTGATCCTGTCATCATTTTAAATGAACAACTTCTAACATCTGACATCCTGGATACACTCCGTATTTCGAAATTTGAAATAACCTCCTATGCTGTTCTAAAGAAAGAGCAGGAAGATGTTGAGAATAAGTTTGGGAAACAAGGATTGAACGGAGTGCTCATGATCAAAACCAAATCTTATCAGGAGACCGTTAGAGATGATGATTATCTGGCGCAAGAGGATGTTTTGTATCTAATCGATGGAAAAGCCACACATAGCACAATGCTGAAAAATATGGATCCGGAAACCATTGCAAAAATCGATGTATTAAAAGATCAGGACTCTATCGCAAAATATACAAGCAAGGAGGTCCATGGAATCATAAAGATCCAGCTAAAAAAAGAGAGTAAATAGCGATGTACTGCAATGCTGGATAAAGTTTCATTTTATTACTAAATTGAAGGAAGTTTAATAAAAGAATTGGGTAATGAGTAAGCCAGACTTCAGTAATCTACGTTGTATCTATATTAATTGTACGCTGAAAAAATCACCAGAAGAGAGTCATACTTCTAAGTTGATAGAACTTTCCGCAGAGATCATGCGGCGGGAAAATGTAGATGTGGAAGAAATAAGGTTTATCGATCATGAAATTGCTACGGGTATTTATCCCGATATGACCGAACATGGTTGGGGTAAAGATGAATGGCCGGCTATTTATGATAAAATCATGGCTGCAGATATTCTGGTTCTTGGAACACCAATCTGGCTTGGCGAAAAATCTTCCATGGCCCAGAAACTTATCGAAAGATTATATGCCATGAGTGGTGTTCAAAACGATAAAGGTCAGTATGTTTTTTACGGTAAAGTTGCAGGCACGCTTATCACCGGGAATGAAGATGGAATCAAACATTGTGCTATGGGGATTCTTTACTCTATGCAACATGTTGGTTTTAGCATTCCACCTCAGGCAGATGCAGGCTGGATAGGTGAAGTTGGCCCTGGGCCAAGTTACGGTGATACCGAGTGGAAAGACGATAAACTTGATCCACCAGCGGGTTTTGGAAGTAATTTCACGAATAAGAATACTACTTTCATGACCTATAATTTGATGCATTTAGCGTCCAGTCTTAAAAAACAATGCGGTTATCCAGCTTATGGAAATTCAGCGGAAGGCTGGGAAGATGGTAAGCGCTGGAATTTTGAAAATCCTGAGTACAGATAAATCTATTTTCAGAATATAATTAATGGGAATCTTTTTGAACTTATTGCTTTTTCAGAGAAATATTATTTTCGCAGCATTACCTATTTCTTTATTGATAGCCGCTCTAACTTCTGAATTTTCAAATTTTGGATTCTTCTACTTTCTTAGCAGTCTTCTAATCCACCTAAGTGTTTATAGCATCAATCCACCTAAAGAACTATATTTTTATCTAAATAACGGATTCTCCAGAGTTCAGCTCTTTTTGAGTACAATCTTTATTTCGGTTTTAATGATCCTTATATCACAGCTTTTTGAGTAAACTTCAACTTGATAGTGTACAAAAGGCTTATGATGGTCAAAAGATCCTGAACGATGTCTACCTGCAGTGTTCAACAGGAGAAGTGGTTGGTTTACTGGGAAGAAACGGAAGTGGGAAATCAACGTTACTGAAGATCATGTTTGGGTCATTGAGAGCTGACAGTCGGTTTCTAAAAATTGATGACAAGGTTTATTCAGGCTCGAAATCTATAAAAGATATCAAGTACTTACCGCAGGATAGCTTTTTAATTAAGAGTATAAATGTTAAGAGTACTATCAAACTGTTTCTTAGTCGGCAGTGTAGCAGAATAGTTCTGGATTTGCCTATAGTGAAGCCGATATTGGGAGAACAAGTAGGCCATTTAAGTTTAGGACAAAGAAGAACCCTGGAAGTTCTGCTATTGCTTTATTCTGAATCCAGATTTCTATTGCTGGATGAACCTTTTAACGGACTCAGTCCTACCAGCAGAGAAGTAATTTCGCAGCTTATCCAGGAAACAAAAGAGCATAAAGGCATCATCATTACAGATCATGATTACCGGAATGTAATTTCTCTATCAGATCGAATCATGCTAATGGATAATGGAAATCTTCGGAAAGTTGATGATCTGGATAGTTTAATTCAACACGGTTATCTCACTTAAAACTTTTACAAATTGAGCCTTGTTCGTACTGAAGTTTCAGAAAAAGTATAAATCGTAACTTTAGGAAAAAGATGCTATGAAAACTCATTACAATTTGTTCCTTTTATTGCTGCTTGCATTAAGTATGACGGCATGCGGACAGACAAAAAAAGAAAACAACGAAGATGAAACCTATACTTTTAAAAACGGCGATCCAAACGGAATTGGAAAGTGGTATATGGGTAGAGAGATCGCGCTAGTCATGGGGTACCAGGGAATAAACTGGCTGGAAAGATCTGATCGCGAAAAGGAGGAAAATACGAGTTAGTTGCTAAAGAACATGAACATCCAGCCTGGTGATACGATCGCTGATGTAGGTGCCGGCAGTGGTTATCATGCTTTTAAAATGGCGAAATTGGCTACTGAAGGCTTTATTTATGCAGTGGATATACAACCGGAAATGCTTCAGGCGATTTCAGTAAAGCAGTCAGAACAACAGGTTAATAATATTCAAACCATTCAGGGTTCAGAAAAAAGTATTAATCTGGATGAGAATTCAGTTTCAAAAATATTGCTGGTGGATGTCTATCATGAATTTAATTTTCCGAAGGAAATGATAGAATCCATGCATAAATCTCTGACTTCTGATGGTAAGATCTATCTGATCGAGTATAAAGCTGAGGATGCGAACATTCCAATCAAGGAAATTCATAAAATGAGCGAAAAACAGGCCGTAAAAGAATTTGAAGCTTCCGGTTTTAGACTAGAGCAGAATATTGAGAATTTACCCTGGCAACATTGCCTGATCTTTGTAAAGGAAAAAATGAACTAATTCTGTGAAAAAAATCTAATAAATCTATAAATTCAGCAATTCTAAATCCAGATCAATATTAGAAATTTTTTAAACCTATGATGCGGAAGTACCTGTTTCTAAGTATCCTTGTGAGTTTTATGTGTTATACATCCAACTCCAATGCACAACTCCCGGATATCGAGATCATGCATGAGCGCAGAGGTGATAAAAGTATCGAGTTCAGTTACCGGAAGAATAAACCGGGTACATACTATTTAAAGCTGGAGTTTCCAGATCTTAAAAACACCAACCACGGTGATCACAAACAGATCCTGGATCATGACTATGGCAATCTTACCGTATTGCGTCCAATTAATCGGGAAGAGGAAATAGGCTATTCCTATACCTTCTCCTATATACGGGGCATTCCAAATCCTGAAGTAGACTCAACATTCAAGTATTTGTTACCTTTGAAAACTTCGGGAACCGCCAGAATAGTAGAGACCACGCAACAAAATGCAGCCGAAAACCTAGCAATGGTTACCGGAAACTGGATCTCCTATATAATCACCAAAGGTGAGAGTTTTCCCGTTCACGCAATGAGGGAAGGTGTAGTTGTAGAAGTAAGAAATTCAAATTCTGATAGTATTTCCCAGAATGTAAGAAATAGCATTATTATTGAGCATAAGGATGGAACTTATGCAAATTACCAGGGTTTGGAGGAAATTAAAGTCCTTCCAGGAGAAGAGGTATATCCTAACCAATATCTTGGCGATGCTCAGCAGTTCGAAGACCAGAAACACCGACTCGATTTTTCTATAAATTACATCTATAGTGAGAAGTTTGAAGGAAACCGTCAGAATGCATTGAAACAGGATGAGGCTAATTTTAAATTCTTGAAGCCAGTCTTCTTTACGAAAGATCATTCAGGAGCTATCGAATCTGGCAAAGAATACACCATGGAAATGACTCCGGAAATTTTTACACAGGATTTTTCTAAAAGAGAACTTAGAAGATTTAAAAAGAATCCGTCGCAATTTAACTGGTCTAATTGAGCAGATCTTATTAACTTGTAATTAGCAAACATCCTTAATCAAGAATAACGAGATCTTTTATGTGGAGTACTATTATCATCACTTTTATCATTCTAACCCTCGTTCTATGGATCTGGGCATTGGTGGATATTCTAAAAACCAGGTTCAGTTCTCCCATTCTGCAGGTATTATTAATCTTTATGATCTTTTTATTTCCTGTTATTGGATCACTCGTCTACTTTCAATTCAAGCATAGGTTTACGGAATCAAGCAGAAGCTTTGAACCTGTTTTCAAACCAAGAAATTAGCATCTAAAGTTTACATTATTCTGAAGATTAAGCTTTGTTTATAATGCTGATACAGCTTTAATTTTCTTCGGAAGGAGCCAACTATTTTCCTGAAGATCAAATTTTAGGTAGTATGTTAGTTTTCTGAAACATTTTCCTATTTTCGTCGGAAGGTGAAGTCCCTATGAATAAACAGAAATCAAGAATAAAACAAGCCCGGCTCTTAAGGATTTTCAGAAAGATCCATCGCACTATGGGTGCATTTTTATTCGTTTTCTTTTTTATCGTATCCATTTCCGGAATCCTCTTGGGAGCCAAGAAAAATACTAGTGGCTATATTCTTCCAGAAACTCAAAACGGGCAAACTTCAAATTTTGAGGAATGGAAATCCATAGCTGTTCTTGAAAATATTGCACAACAAACATTGAAAGATTCAGTTTCATCTTTATTATCCCGCGATATAGACAGGATGGATATTCGAAAGGAAAAAGGTATTGTTAAGTTTCTTTTCAAAAACCACATTCACGAGATACAACTTGATGGTACTACAGGTGAAGTACTAAGTATTGGCCAAAGAAGATCTGATGTTATCGAAAATATCCATGATGGTTCTATTGTAGATGATTACCTGGGCACCGGTGGGTATTTTAAATTGGTCTATTCTGTTAGTATGGGAATTGCATTACTAGTATTTACCATTACCGGATTCTGGCTTTGGTATGGTCCTAAAAAATTGCGTAAGACCGGCAGATAATCTATTTTAAATGCTTCTCTCCTACTTCGTAATGTATATAGTTTCGCTTCATCCATAAATAGCCAAAGCAATCTATTAAAGGTTTGATCAACCTGTTTCGCAATCCAAACTTTGCAGTTCCTGCTATTCTTGGATAATGGCGAATTGGGATCTGAATCACTTTTCCTCCCTGTAACATGATCATTGCCGGTAGAAACCTGTGTAGTCCTTTAAAAAAGGGAATTCGCTTAGCGTAATCTGTATGCATGATCTTTAGTGGACAACCCGTATCATACATCCCGTCCTTTGTGAAAAAGTTTCTGACGTTATTGGCTACCGTGGAAGAAAGGTTCTTTTTAAAAGAATCCTTCCGCTGATTCCTGTAGCCATTTACTAATTGATAATTATTGATTTCCTTGAGCAGAACTTCAAAGTCTTCAGGATCTGTTTGGAGATCAGAATCTATATAACCAGTAAGACTTGTGGATACATGATCGATCCCAGCTTTGATAGCCGCACTCAAACCGGCGTTTTTCGTAAAGGATATGTAACTGAAATGTTCAGATCTTTCACAGATTTCCCTGACCATTTTTAAACTATCATCTGTTGACCCATCATTTACCAGTAATATTTGAGTGGGAACACTAGATTTTTCTGCATACTCTCCAAGTTTCTGCTCAACGCGGAGCAAGTTCTCTTCTTCGTTATATAAGGGAACTATAACAGTTAATTGGTGCATTCAGAAATATTAGTCAATTAATGTATGAAAATCTTAAACTGCCGCAAATATATAAATATTGCTCAATAGTAGTTTTCCATGTGATTCCGAAGCATAAAAAAACCGGCAACAAAATTGTTGCCGGTTTCTTTTGTCGAGATGACAGGATTTGAACCTGCGACCCCACGCCCCCCAGGCGTATACGCTACCAGACTGCGCCACATCTCGATTGCTTTGCAATAATAAGCTGGTTTTGTAGAGAATTCAAAATAATTTCAAGTAAACAATTGGTTTACTATAGGTCCATTTCTTCCATAAAAGTATCTGGATGAGCTCCAGTCCGCGTATTATCTTCCAGGCTATCAATTTTAGCAACCTCATCTTCCGTAAGTTGAAAATCAAAGACATCAGCATTTTCCTGAATTCGTTGTTTATGTACACTCTTCGGAATAGTCGCAACTCCCTTATGCAAGTCCCAGCGAATTACGATTTGCGCTTCAGACTTTCCGTATTTTTCAGCAATATTTCCAATAAGCTCATTCTCTAATATTTCTCCTCGCATAAGTGGAGACCAGGCTTGATACTGGATCTTATTTTTCTTGCAGTAGTCAAGAATATCCTGCTGAATAAGTTTAGGATGAAATTCATTTTGCAAGACCATCGGCTGTACTCCTCCAAGTTCTTTAATACTTTCCAGATGGTGGATCATACAATTACAAACTCCAATAGCTATAATTTTTCCTTCCTCGTAAAGCTCCTGCAAAATTTTCCAGGATTCCAGATATTTACCAGGCTTTGGCCAGTGAATCAGGTATAGATCCAGGTATTCCAGTTCCATTCTTTCCAAAGTCTCTTCAAAAGTTTTACGTGTGGTTTCAATTCCCTGGTCTTCTATCCAAAGCTTAGACGTTATAAAGATCTCTTCTCTAGGAATATCGCTTTTTCTAATCGCTTCGCCTACTCCCTTCTCATTTCCATAAAAGGTTGCGGTATCTATCAATCTGTAACCAGTTTCAAGAGCAGCTGCAATTGCATTATTGATCTCTTCTCCATTATCTGCTTTATAAACACCTAGCCCTAAACCTGGCATTTTATAACCGTTATGCAATTCTATTTTACTACTAATACTATCTAACATCATCTGCTTTTTCAAGAAAGTTAAAAGTATAATTAGAACATCTGAGTCTCTAATTAGACTTTAAAAATTCTTTAACCTCTTTAAGATAAATTTCGGGTCTCTCAAGCCAACCATAATGACCGCAGTCTTCCATTAAAATTAATCTTGATTCTGGAAGAACACTATCTGCATAGATGGCAATATCTTTATGAACGATTTCATCTACACCATTCAGGATCAAAACAGGTTTATTAAAATTTTTCATCTCTTTGGAAACATCAAAATTAATGAGGTTCATATTGGCCCAAACCTGCGAATTAATTGTTCGATCTGTTGTCATAAGCCTTTCTGCTACTTCTGAAGTTCTGGTGGAATCATTCAAATATGCGATCGCCATGAGTTTCGCCCGCTGGTAACGAGTTTCTCTCAAAGTATCACCTAAACTGATTTTCAGAACTAATTGATTCAATTCATCTTGCTGGGATCTGCTTAATCTATCCCGTAGATCCGGGTAATCTCTTAATCTTAGATCCATGCCACCTGAGTGCGACTGTATCATTGCGCGTACTCTTTCAGGATATTTTGCCGCATAGGCATAAGCGAGCATTCCGCCAAAGGAATGTCCCAGCACGATCCAGTTCTCATATCCCAGGTGTTTCCGTAAAACTTCAATATCCTCCACCATTCGATCTATAGTGTAGTCGGAATTACTATTTGAAAGAATCCTTGACCCTCCGGTACCTCTCTGGTCGTAAATGATAGTTCGATTGTCTTCTGAAAGCAATTGAGCCAGTTCTCCAAAACCATCACTACTAATGCCAGGACCACCATTTATGATTAGAACAGGGTCTCCAGAGCCATACGTACTGTAGTGGAGTTTGCCATCTTTGTACTCTATTGTTTCTTCAGACTGAGCCCGGAAGCTGTTAGTGATAAGAAATAAGAATGTAAGGAATAAAAATAGTTTCATCAGGATGCTTTTGAATATGATACTCTTTAAAGTATCGCTTAGCTTTATAACGCGCTGTAGACAATATTAGTTCAGGCTTGTCGCAAATAGCTTAATATGATTATCTTCACCCCGGTTTTGCCCAAATCAACAACAATGAATAGATCACTTTTACTTAGCCTTTTTTTACTTGTCTTCTTTAAAACGAACGCACAGCAAATTACCGAGAAGAACACAGATAGCCTTTACTTTCAGGGATTAGAACTCTATCAAAATGAACAGTTTCAAAAATCTCTTCAATATGCTAACCGTGGATTGGAACTAGCTCCAGAGTATCATGATATCAGAATATTAAGAATTAGAAATTTCTGGGCGCTTGATAGTATTGATCAGGCAACTAAAGATCTTAATTTCCTTATGAAGGCGGCACAGGATTACCCGGGTGTTCAGGAACTTGTGGTTAGACACTCGAAAATCATTAGTGACCCAGATGATGCGTTAGCTTATCTGGAATTATTAGAAAAAACTCAAAGTATAAGTGCTGACATGCTAATTCTAAAATCTGAACTTTTACTTCAGAAAAAAGATAAAAAAGCATCAAGAGAGATCGCTCTAGATCTATTTGATAATCGTGATCTTGATCAAAATCAACGCTATGTTCTTCAGAATATATTAAAACGTACAGTAAGCAATGAAATTGGAGTAAATTATCAATATATATATTTTAGTGAACAGTATAATCGTGAAAGCTGGCAGACGATAAGTCCCGAGTTTCAACACTTTTTCAACAGCACTGCCGTGATTGCTCGGTTAAATTATACAGACCGCGGGTATGACCAGAGTACTTTATATGAGTTGGAATCTTACCCTGTGTTTAGTAATAAAGTATATGCATTTTTAAATTTGGGAATTTCAGATGGAACTTTGTATCCGGATCTTAGGTCCAGCGCTTCTCTATTTGTCAATATCTTTTCGATCTTCGAACTGGAAACGGGAGCTAGATTATTACGTTTTTCAGGTGAAAATTTTTACTCCGGAATTCTGGGACTCACCATGTATAAAGGAAAATTCTATGTGAATACAAGATTGTTCCTGGGACCTGAATTCAATGATCAGCTTACCCAGAACTACCAGTTAAATGTTCGTTATTACTTAAATAATGCGGATAATTTCTTATTCCTACGTCTAGGTACGGGCATTTCACCAGATGAGACCACGATATTTACTCAGGTACAGGAGAATCCTTCTCTGGAGGCATATTATTCCAATCTTGGACTGAATTTTACCATTGGACCTCATCATATAATTCAGCTAGGCGCTGGTTATCTTTTTGAGGATATTACTTCCACAAGGCAGGGCGATCAATTCATAGGAAATATTGGGTATCGCTATAGATTCTAGGTATCTGAAGCCTTGAATCCTTTTCTGGTCATGGTTCCCCAGCCAGACTCTATTCGGAAAATCTTCTTGTAATAGCCCTTCAATTGACCATATACAAGTACAGGGTGATATAAGAATGGTTCAAGATAAGCTGCAAGTAATAGCTCTACGACCTGTTTTGGTTTATTATAATGGTTGAAGTTTTTGACATACATAAAGATTGCCGCTGTCGAAAATATACAAGCTACTACGTAGGCAGCTGTAAATAGAAGCACTGCCATAGTCCAGTTGATCAATCCAAAGAAAGCGAATGCGATAATACAAATAATACCCAGGAATTCAATAATAGGCGCTCCAAACTCGAAAACTAGCCAATATGGATAATAAAGAATTCCCATATAACGATATTTAGGATTAAAGCACAGTTTCTTGTGAATTTTCAGGGTTTCCCAAAGTCCCCTCGCCCAACGGTCACGCTGTTTGATCAAAATATCATAATTCGGTGGCCCTTCTGTCCAGCATATAGTTTCTGGAAGATAAACTACTTTGTAAGGCAAGTTTTTTTCTTCCATCAAACGCCTTAGGCGTATACAAAGTTCAAAATCTTCCCCTACTGTTTTTGCATCAAAGCCGTTTACCTCGATAACTCGCTTTCTAGGATACATCCCAAAAGCTCCAGATACAAGCATAAGCCCGTTGATTTCACTCCAGGCCATTCTACCCAGCAGGAATGCGCGGATGTACTCCACCACCTGTACCATGGGTACAATATCATTTGGTAATCGAAGTTCTTTCATCACGCCATTCTTCACGATCGAGTCGTTCGCAATTCCAATACCTCCACCACATGCAATGATCTCACTATGATATTCCTCAAGATAAGGTCGAACCATTTTTAGTAATGTATCCTGTTCTATAATACAATCTACATCTGTACAAACAACAAGTTCTGAAGTTGCAAAGTTGATTCCTGCATTTAATGCATCAGCCTTACCTCCATTGTTTTTATCAAGTACTGTAAGATGGGTATATTTTGAAAGCTTACTCCTATAAACATATTTTACAGTTGCTGTAGGAATAGGTTGCGTGATAAAGGTCGCATCCTTCCGTTCAAGCTTAAACTCTCTAATAAGGATATCCAGTGAATCGTCCTTACTTCCATCATTAACAAGTATTAATTCATAGTAGGGGTATTGAATTGACAGCAAGCTTTTTACATTCTCAACAATTGTAAGACCTTCATTATATGCAGGCGCGATGAGAGATACCGAAGGAATATCTGTAGCACTAACAATATCATTTACCTGTAAGAACCGGGATTTCTTTTTATTACGCTTTATGGCACGACTAGCCAGGATTACACCTGTAAAATACATGGACATTAAGGCGATCCCGTATGCAAAGAATAGGTAGTTTGCAGCAAGATATACAGTTTCACCATGGAAGAAATTTGCTATATCATTCCACATTTGAAGTCAAAGTTTCAGGATACTGTTCGTAATAGAATTCCTGGACTTTCTCTTTGAATCCATTGTTCCATAAAATTTCAGCAACATTCAGTTTAAGTTCCTCATTACTGCCATGAAGCTGTCGAAGGTAGAAATCTACATCGATATCAGAATTTTCATAGATATAATTTAAAAGTTGTGCTTGTTGAACAGGATTTGCTACTCTTTCATAGACATCTTTGATATAATTCATTCTTTCGGTAGACAAAGCAAAAGTTTGTATACAGTAAATTGCTGTCTCTCGCACTTCGTAATCTGGATGCTCTAAATGTTCCATGATAAACGGGATTTCGGAATGCAGCTGGAATTTTCTAATAATTCTCATAACAAGCTTTTTACCAAAAAGTTTGTCGGTTTTGTATGCTTTATATAACCATTTCATCTCTGGAGTGGGATACAGATCATAGAGTTTTTCAACGATCTTTATTTGTTGCCATAAGGTAATATTACGTTTTAAGTAAGGAAGGAATCGTAATGATTCCCATCCCATAAAAACAACCATAGCGATCTGCGCTTCTCTACGCACGAAGACATTTTTATTATTCTGAAATTTGAACACCTCGTTCATATACTGAGACTGGTTCATTTCGTAAATTTCTCTGATTCCACGGGCTTTCGAATACCACCCCCACTTGGAGATTTTGGTAAATGAAGCATTGTAAGGAGGTATTTGGCCGTACAATTTTTTGAGCTTGAAATAATTTTCACCAAGGATAGTTCGCTGAGTACGTATCATAAGCTGAATAAGATACTGTACATTGTTTTTATTACCCTTACGAATTCCAACGACTCTTAAACGATCATTAATCTCACTAATTAATAACGGATTACTGCAATCATTGTAAAGATAGCGGCTTACAATATCTGCAAAAGTATATTCAATGCGGTCCAGGGCTTTCATTCGATTCTTTCTATAAATCATCGTGACCGCTATGGAAATCCAATAAACGAAAAGGATCGCCAGCACGCATTTAATAAAAAGTAAAACTCCCGCTTCGGTCATGAATAAGCCTGAATTGTTGATTCGATTTCGTCCAGATCTATGGGTACGGCATAAAATCCGGTGATGTCTTTAAGTGCGAAGATCTCCTTCTTGATCTTATCCTGTCCCATATTCGTAACCACTAAAAGGTTCTTATGCGGAATAATTTCCTGTACCTGGGCTATAAATTCTAAAGGAGCTATTCCCTCAAAAAGAATATCTGTAATAATAAATTCAAAATCACTTTCCTGATCCTCAATTGTAAGAGCATCCAGTGATCTTATAGCTTTACAATCAAAGTGATTTACGGTTACAAGTCTCTCCAGAATCTTCAAAATGATGATATCTTCCTGGATGACCAGAACTTTTCGCATGCTTTTGATTTAAGTTCCAATATACGGAATAGGTCGTTAAAGAGTAAAAAATAATACATTTAGGTTAATATTTTAAATCGATTTCAAGAATTGAGTAAGAAAAATCTTTCTATATTACATTCATCCCAGCGATTTCTTCTGGGATTTTGAATACTATAAATTATAATTTAAATCTTTAACACGTTTATTTTTAGAAAATTAATTGTTGTACTAAGGAGTTTGTTCAGATAGATTAGGGTAGCCTGCGTATAAAACAAGGTTATAGTAATTGCATTTAAACCGGCTTTTTTGCACTAAGTCTATTGGTCTACACTTAGCCGCAATTGACCGAAAGCAATGCCTGCTTAATCGAATTAAGGGCTTTAAACTTAACTTTTATGTCATCTTTGATTGACTAAATTAATTCCCTATGAAACGTAAGTTAAATATCCTTTTTATCGAAGATGATGAAATTGAGGTAATGAAACTAAACCGCACCCTTAATTCCGTAGAATTAAAACATGTGGTTCATAATGCAAGAGATGGTGAAGAGGCGCTGGAATTTTTAAAACAAAAGGATCGGTTACCAGAAATAATATTACTGGATTTAAATATGCCTAAAATGAATGGTATCGAATTTCTTAGTATTTTGAAGCAGGATGAAACGCTAAAATATATTCCTACTATAATTCTTACAACTTCAAATAATCGAAAAGATTTACTTGATTGTTTTAATATTGGTATCGCAGGATATATCATAAAACCTCTCAAATATGATGATTATGTATATAAACTCAAGAGCGTACTGGATTACTGGAGCATTAATGAACTAATTAAAGTATAATATGAAAGGAATTGTTTTTACTGAGTTTATGGAGATGGTCGAACAGGAGTTTGGTCTGGAAGTTCTGGATCAGATCATCAATGAATCTAACCTGGCTTCAGGAGGAATATACACTTCAGTTGGAACCTACGACTTCATTGAAATGCGGAGTCTTATCGTGAAACTTTCAGAAAAAACGGGTTTGAGCGTTAACGCTTTACTGTATGCCTACGGAAAAACATTTTTTGCAGTTCTGGAAAAGAACCATGCAAATATTTTCAGCTTGTATAGTGGACCTTTGGAAATGCTCGCTTCCATAGAAAATCATATTCATGTAGAAGTTAGAAAACTATATCCTGGAGCAGAACTTCCTACCTTCCGTATCATTCAGCAGGATGATAATTCTCTGGAAATGATGTATTATTCAGATAGGTCTATGTACATGTTTGCCAAGGCGCTTATGGAACAAACCTTCGCGCATTATCATGAAAATTCCAGGATTGAACTGGAAATGGTTCAGGAGAATGGTACACAGGTAAGATTCAGAATTTACAAGGAGCCGCATGCAGTCAGCTAAAAACGTTGAAATTCTGGAGCGTGCTCTTATGCGTGAGAAAGCTGCCCGAAAGGCGGCCGAAGCAATATTGGAGCAAAAGTCTCTTGAACTTTATAATGTTTCAGAAGAATTACGTCAAACTAATTCACGGCTTGAGGAAACACTGAATAGAAAAACTTCTGAACTGGAGGGTGTTTTCGAAACATTGATCGATGCTTTTGTGGTCATGGAGCTATCTGGAGATGTAATTAGAATGAACCAGGCAGCGAAAGATCTTTTAGGATACGATCCTGAGCAGGAAACAGTAAATTTAATTGGACTTGTAAAAGACCAATACAAAGAATACACTTTCGAAGCTTTCAAGGAGCTGACCATTCATGGAAAATTCAATAATTACCGTGCGGTCGTAATTACTAAAAGCGGCATTGAAAAGATCGTTCAGATCAACGCCAGTATCATCTACAATACTAAAGGTGAACCGGTCGCTGCGCAGGGAATTGCCCGAGATATCACCCAGGAAACCGCGATGAAGCGGCAAATGCAACACCAGAAGAGACAGCTTGATATTATCTTCGGAAACTCCCCAATTGGGGTGTCCCTCGCCAGGTCCATGGATGGCGGCCTTCTTATGGTTAATAGTGCCATGAGCAAGATGTTTGGATACACGCCTGATGAATTTGAAAAGGTGGATGTTAACCAGATCACCCATCCAGATCACCGCGAGGAAACATTAAAATTGAGGGAGAAGCTTTTCGCAGGAGAGATCCAGTCTTTCCAGATGGAAAAGCGCTATTTTAGAAAAGATGGATCTCTACTCTGGGCTAACACCAGTGTGACGGCCGTTCCAGATGAAAATGGCGTTACCGAATATCTTGTAGCCACTGTAGAAGATATTACAGAGCGTAAAGAAGCTAGTAATAAACTTAAACAGTCTGAAAATAGAATGTCCACTCTAATTATGAACATGCAGAGTGCGGTATTGCTGGAAGATGAAAATAGAACAATAAGCCTTACGAACCAGAGATTCTGCGATCTCTTCGAAATACCGGCTTCTCCTGCTGCTCTAACCGGCGCCGACTGCTCTAGTGCTGCTGAACAATCTAAAAGGCTTTTTGCAGAACCTGATAAATTCGTGACAGAGGTTGAAAATCTCGTTAAAAATAGAGAAACGGTGATTGCAGAAGAATTAGCTATGGCAGATGGCAGATTTCTGGAGCGTAGTTATATTCCTATTTTTAGTGATGGTGTTTATAAGGGTCATCTCTGGAGCTATGATGATATCACCATTAGAAAACGCTATAAAGAGTCATTACAGGCTCAAAAAGATAAATACAGTAGTATTATTGCCAATATGAATCTAGGCTTACTGGAAGTAGATGCAGATGTGAAAATATTGATGGCTAATCAAAGTTTCGAGGATATAAGTGGTTATACTGAGGCTGAACTTTTAGGTGAGCATCCCGGAGAACTGCTATTAACGGAGAGCTCGAGGGAAATTTTTGAGAATGAGATTGGAATCGAAAACGCAGACCAAATCAAGAACCACGAAGTAGATGTGATTAGTAAAAATGGAGAATTAAGAACCTGGCTAATAAGTGGAACTCCAAACCTGAACATGAAAGGTGAAATAACTGGATCTATATTCATTCATCTTGATATTACAGATCGTAAGGACCTTGAAAACAAACAGGTGGAACTTTTAAAGGATCTTGAGGTTCAAAACCAGGAGTTGAACGATTATGCTCATATCGTATCCCATGATCTAAAATCACCACTTCGGAATATTTCAGCGCTTCTAAGCTGGACCAGGGAAGATTTTAAGAATCAGTTGGGTGATGACAGTCTTATAAATATTGATCTTATGCAGGATAAGGTGGAGAAAATGGACCACCTTATCGAGAACATTCTGAAGTATTCCAGTATAGATCGCAGCTCAGCAAGTGTCGAAAAAGTGGACGTTCAGGCGTTGGTTGAAGATATCATTGCCATGATCTATATACCGGATCATATAAAAGTGACGATCAAGAATAAATTACCGGTCATCGATGCCGATACCACCAGAATTCAGCAGTTATTCCAGAACATTATATCGAATGCTGTGAATTATATCGACAAGGAAAAGGGAGTCGTTGAAGTAGATGTGGAAGAAAATCCTAATGAATATATATTTTCTGTAAAAGATAATGGAATTGGAATTCCGGCAGATCAGCATGACCGTATATTTCAGATCTTCAACACCGCGTCAGACCATAGGAAATCTACCGGAATAGGTCTAAGTATCGTTAGAAAGATCATTGATCTCTATCATGGAAGAGTGTGGCTGGAAAGCACACCTCAAGTTGGTACCACTTTCAATTTCAGCATTAAAAAGAACTTATGAAAATAGTACAGGCAAAGTTTGAGGCTGGAAACTGGAAATTTAAATCAGAAATTTCCGCACTTGAAAATCCGATAGTATTAATTTTCGGAGATCGCCATCTTCTGGAAAAGTCAGATTTCATCGAGAACTGTAAAGATCAGTTTCCGTATAAGAACCTTGTTTTTGGAACTGCAGCAGGAGAGATCCTGGGCGATAGAATAAGTGAAAATGAGGCAGTAGCCACTCTAATCGATCTTGAAAGATCTCATTTCGATATTAAAACCGCGAATATTCATCAGTACAATATGGATGGAATGGCGCTGGGCAAAGAGTTGATCAGTAAACTGGATCATGAAAATCTCAAACATGTATTTGTAATTTCAGAAGGAAGTTTTATTAACGGAAGTGATCTATTGCGCGGTCTGGAACATGAGGAAAATAAAGATTTTTGTGTAACTGGTGGCATGTGCGGTGATGGTCCAAGATTTGAAAAAACACTCGCTGGTTTAAATGCTGCGGAAGAAGGTGAAGTTGTGGTCATAGGATTCTATGGCGATGATCTTGAAATATCCTTCGCCAGTGTTGGTGGATGGATTCCTTTTGGTCCTGAAAGACTTATCACTAAATCTGAAAATAACGTGCTTTTTGAACTGGATGGACAACCAGCACTTGATCTGTACTCAAAGTATTTAGGAGAAAAATCTGCTGAGTTACCGCAGTCTTCCCTCTTCTACCCTCTTTACGTTAGAGAAAAAGGAAAAAAACATCCTGTTGTACGTACAATTTTGAACATCAACAGAGAGAACAATTCTATGATCCTCGCGGGAGATGTCCCTCAGGGTTCAAGAGTTCAATTGATGATGGCTTCTGCAGATGCATTGCTAAATGGTGCACAGGATGCAGCGAGTCTGGCCAACCAGAACCGTAAGAAAAAACCTGAACTGGCACTACTTGTAAGTTGTATTGGCCGCCGACTCGTCCTTAGTCAACGAGCAGAAGAAGAGATTGAAGAAGTAATCAATGTAATTGGAAAAGATGTCGCTGTTGGCGGATTCTATTCCTATGGTGAAATAGCACCTTTTTATGGGGAAAGCAATGGAACCCTACACAATCAAACCATGACTTTAACCCTACTAAGCGAATGAACAGTTTGTTGCAACGCCAGGTAAATAAATACCTGGATGAAGAAACTTTGGAAGAACCGAAAATGAAAGCTTTTCTTTCCGCTATCGATGAATCCTATAACAATAGTGAAGAACAATTCAGCATGCTGCAGCGCGCGATGCGCATTAGCTCTGATGAACTTTTTGACGCTAACCAGCAACTTCGTACAGATGTAATGTATCAAAAAGATATTCTGGATAGCATCACTACTGCAATCAGGGCTTTAAATCTAAAAGAATTTGAAAAGGAGAACGGTGAATTTGAGATCAAAGACCTCGCGGAACATATACGTGAGCAAAGTGAAGAACTACAAATTGCCGCCAGAAAGCAGGAGCAGCTTCTAAAGAACCTTGAAAATAAGAACCAGGTGCTTACAGATTATGCTCATATGGTCTCTCATGATCTAAAGTCTCCATTGAGAAGCGTAAACACTTTAATTTCCTGGATCAGGACAGATAATTACGACAGTTTAACTACAGAAGGGAAAGAGCATTTTGACATGATCCTGAAAAATGTAGAGAAAATGGATGCCCTTATTGAAGGAATTCTCAATTACTCCACTATTGAAATGGCAGATCATGGACACTACGAGGTGGACACCAAATACTTGGTTCAGGAAATTGTAGATCTTCTGGTTATTCCCGATGGCATCAAAGTGGAAATTTCAGAAGAGCTTCCGGTAGTAAAGGCAGATAAATTTAGAATTCAGCAACTCTTCGAAAATATCATTCACAATGCCGTGAAAAGCATTCAGCAGGAAGGTAAGATTGAGATTAATGTTATCGATGCCGGGAAATTCTGGAAATTCGAGATCAAGGATTCTGGTAAAGGAATTCCTGAAAGGCATCATCATAAGATCTTTAAGATCTTTGAAAAGATCGATACTAACCAGAACTCGACCGGAATAGGGCTTTCTATCGCCAAAAAAGTAGTAGACTTCTATGGAGGGCAGATTAGCCTGGAGAGCAAGGAAAACGTAGGAACCAGTTTTTATTTTACTTTACCCAAATGAAAGAACAACCAAATTTAAACTACCTGCATCAGCTATCTGGTGGAGATAAAAAGTTCGAAAACAAACTATTAGCAGTTGTAAAAAGAGAATTCCCAGAGGAAGAAGCTGTTTATCACGAAAATATAGAACTAGGCAATTTTGTTGAAGCTGCCTCAAATGTTCATAAACTTAAGCACAAAATTAGTATTTTAGGCCTTGAAGAAAGTTATCGCTTTGCGGAGATCTACGAAGAAGAACTCCGTGAGAATGATCCTAAAAAGCATAAAAGCTTTAATGAGATCCTTCAGAATATGAGCGATTTCATTGCTAAGTCTTAAACTACCGGTTCATGAAATGTTTAGTTATTGATGATGAGGCTACGGCCAGAATGATCATAAGTCAGCTTATAGATACTCATAAGGAACTTAACCTTGTTGGTGATTTCTCCAACGCTCTGCAGGCGATCAAATATCTAAACCAGAATCAGGTGGATCTTATATTTCTGGATATTCATATGCCAGACTTTACTGGTTTCGACTTTATTCAAACACTTAAGAATCCTCCCAATGTAATTCTAACGACTTCAGACAGGAGCTTTGCAATAGAAGCTTTTGAATATGATTGTATCGTAGATTATATAGTAAAACCAATAACTCCGGAACGTTTTAAAAAGGCAGTTCAAAAAGCTGAAAACTCAAAACCTTCCACATCTTCTACTCCCAAGTCTACTGAAGTAGATTCAGATGTTAATAAAACTGAGAATGATCTTTATGTGAATATCGACCGTAGACTTATCAAGATCGATATTCCAAGTATATACCTGGTGGAAGCCAAAGGTGATTATATACAGATCAAGACATTCGAAAAAAACTACACTGTTCATTCTACACTGAAAAAGATAGAAAATAAGTTGCCTGAAGATCTTTTCCTGAAAGTGCACAGGTCTTATGTGATCAATACGAAGCACATTATCGATATTGAGGATAATAGTGTACTTATAGAAAAAGATGTCGTTCCCGTTAGCCGTAGTAACCGCCCGGAACTCATGAAAAGACTGAACCTGCTGTAACAACTTATCTTTACATAATTTCCATTCGTCGCTCTTAGATTCTGCTTAGACGAATATTCCCGAATGCATCGCATTGTGCCGGTATCTTTACATCAAATAAGTACCTAAACATCAAAATAATAAAGCGATGAAAAATCATAACTACGCAGTAATCATGGCAGGTGGCGTTGGAAGCCGATTCTGGCCAGTATCCAAACAAAGCAACCCTAAACAATTTCAGGATATCCTGGGTAGTGGTAAAACGCTTATTCAAAACACTTTTAATCGGTTGAACCGCTTTATTCCGGCTGAGAATATTCTTGTACTTACCAATGCGATTTATAAAGATATCGTCATGGAACAATTACCGGAAATTTCCAGTTCACAGGTAGTACTCGAGCCAATTATGAGAAACACAGCTCCGTGTATCCTCCTTGCAGCTATGAAAATTCATAAAATGGATCCTGATGCCAGAATGCTGGTTGCACCAAGTGATCATTGGATCCAGGAAGAAGATCTGTTTGAGCAGGACATGTGCATGGCTTTTGAAGAAGCTGAAAAAGGAGAAAGACTCATTACATTTGGGATCAAACCTCACTTTCCTAATACCGGGTATGGTTATATACAATACGATCATAACAAAACCGAGCAGGTATATGATGTACAAAGATTTACAGAGAAACCAGATTTCCAGACTGCTCAAAGTTTTCTGAACCAGGGAAACTATCTATGGAATAGCGGAATCTTTGTATGGAAAGCGCAAACGATCCTGAACAAATTTGAGAAACTACTGCCAGACATGTTCAGATTATTTGAAATTGGCCAGGAGTTTTATAACAAACCACACGAAACAAATTTCCTGAGAAGTCATTATCAATATGCTGAAAATATCAGTATTGACTATGCAATCATTGAAAATTCAGAAGAAGTGATGGTTATTCCCGCTTCATTCTCGTGGAACGATCTTGGAACCTGGTGTTCTTTAGAGGATGAACTTCCCGGAGATGCTGAATCTAATACAGTAGTAAACTCCAGATTCATCCCGGTTGAAGCTACAGGTAATATCATTAGAACTGAAAGCAATAAAGTGGTTTTAGTCGACGGACTGAAGGATTATATGATCCTGGAAAATGATGAGGTGCTACTTATTGTTCCGAAGGAAAAAGAACAACAGATCAAAAATATCCGGAACGAGGTTATAGAACGTTATGGTGTCCAGTTCGCCTAAAACCATTCACCGACACTAAATCCTTCTTTGTCGTCTGCGCACCTACAGCAAACGAATAAGTTCCGGTTAAGCGTGTTCAAATATTAAATTTACTCCCAGGTTATGAAAACACTACTACACTTTTTTTGTCTCATCCTACTACAACAGGCTACTGCACAGCAGTTCCAATATCTTGGTGAATATGATGGCCTGGGAGTACCAGATTACCTGGAACCGGTTGACGATTATGTTTCTACTGAAAGTATGGCCATGATCGACGCCGCCCTACCGGAAAGTTATCCTGTTCCAGATTACAATCCGCAGTATATCTCTGCCGGTTACGATACAAATATCGAACTGGCGGAAGATGCGGCGGTTTGGGTGACTTTCGTGAAGGAAGGAGCAGGTTACAAAAATGTCCTTGGGTTTTATACCTACGATATAGAGGACCGGGATAGATCAAAACCTACAGATCGTGATATCACTATTATTTTCCCTAACGCTTCCAAGGAATGGTCTGGTGGAGGTTTGAGAGAAGGGAATAAAGTAAAACTAGGCGATTTCAAAGCCGGTACCGGGATTGGTTGGGTCTTGTTGGCAAATGCGTGGAATGGGAATAATGTTGGCTGGGGATTGTGGCAGGTATACTCAGATCCACAATTTAATCCTGAAGAACGAAAAGAATTAAGACATCATGCAGTATTACTGGCAGATCCTGAAAACGAAAGAATTTACCTTGGTTTTGAAGATATAAGAAGAGACTACGGGTCATGCGATCAGGATTTTAACGATGCGATCTTCTACGTAAGCGCTAATCCTTATACAGCCATCAAAACAGAGAATGTAGCTGATGTGAAAATGGCTACAGATGTTTCTTCGGCTAACAAAGGTGGGCTGGAAAGTAATGGAAAACTGGCCGCCCTTATTGCTGAAAGAAATTTTGACCGACTTAAGAGCAGTTATAATAAGTTTCAAAAGACAAGTCAGCAGAAATTTCATCAGAAATATTCAGTTCAGAAAAACGCTGAGGGAATAGATCTTTCATCTCTAATTCCTGAAACTGGAATGTTCGGGACAGAGCAGGCAAGAATATCAAGCCCTGATGACCTAATGGGAATTACCAATGCAAGCGCAGTATTTTCCGCAGACTATTACCAGGGAGAAAAAAGAGTTGCGGCAGCACTTATGACCAGTACTTCTAATGGAATCTATGATCATTCCAAGGTAATCTGTGACCGTTTGAACAGCTCCAGCCTGGAAGATATTAGAACCATAGAACTTAAAGGACACGAGCTCATCATGATCAAGATTCTTAGAGCAAGCGGACAGTTAGAGTATGCGGTAAACTTCTCAGTGAAATTGAATGAAGCTTTAAAATTACACTCCCACTGGAATATCTCAGATTATCCAGATGGTGATTACCTGAACTTCCAGGTTTGGGGATCAAATATGGGACAGGTAAGCAGTATTGCAGGTCATGTAATAGATAAAATAAACGCATTCCAGACATTGGAAAGCGATAAGATAGTCGGCAAGTACCCTACTGTCTTTGTAAAACGAGGGTTTTATAAGGATAGCCGACTTCATCTTATCGTGAAGAATAAGGAAGGTGATTCCGGCTTCACGATCGATGGAAAAATAAGGGACACAGAAACTACTTCTGAAAAGAATTATAATAAAACTGTTAGCCTGGATAAAAGTTACGAAGAGGAAATAATTGTGGAAACTGGTGAACTTTTCGATATTGGAATGCAAATTCGAGGTCAAAACTCACCACAGGCAGATGACTTATACCTTGCAGATGGTCCATGGGGAATCGATTATCTTGAAACAGAAACTCAGGTTGAAGAATTTTCAATACAGAATTCAGATTATACAGCAGGAGCCGGAGAGTATCATGTTGAGCGAAATGTCAACGTAAGTGGGAATGTTATGGGAACTGCAAATATTTTCAGAAGTTTGATGCCAGGTGATCAGGATTTTGAGATTGCAGGTTTTGAAGGAATCAATTTTGAAATGCAGAATGATCTTGAAATTGAAATGATATTAGTGACCAGTGATCTACAGGACTGGAATGAACGCTACAGGCTTAAGCTCGATTCTAAAGAGGAGATTACAGCTCAAAGTATAGCTCTGAACGATTTCTCAAACTCTTCAGGAAACTATAAAGGTGAAGACTTGAAAGCCATCGTTTTCTCTGTGCAGGGTGATTACAGTTACTATCAGGATTTTGCTATCAATATCAAGAACCTTGTGTTCTCTGCAAGCGTGACCGTGAATGAGCCAGAACCTCTACCGGAGCCCGTAATTGATATTGCTGAATTAGACAGCCTTGTTCAGAAGAAAGCATATAATTATCCAAATCCATTTAAGACAGAAACCAGTGTAGTTCTGCCAATGGAAGCAGCAACTGCAGAGATCTATATTTACGATCTCACCGGAAAGATCATTTATTCCAAAATACACAACGACGTTCAAACAAAAAATGAATTGCCTGTAAAATTGAGAGCTGTAAATCCAGGGATTTACAAAGGCGTACTCATCTTAAATGGCAGACATAAATTTACACTTAGTTTGTTGGTTACTCACTAAGTTTTTAGGTGGTTAGGTTGATAAGCCGGGGAGGGGTCCCCGGCTTATCGTTTTTTATACCTACTGCTTTACTTCTTCTCCTTTAATTCTTCTGAATATTTTCTATCTTGTATTAACATCAGAAAAAAAAGAAATGAATAAAATCCAGGTTTTAGGCTTAGTAATTTTGATCCTATCCGTGATTGGATTGTATTATACAGATGGATACGGTTTTATCCTGGGAATTCTCGCAGGACTCTCGATTGGCTGGCTGATCACAGGAAAATTTATTGTCAGCGGCTCTAAGAAAAGCCAGGTGTAGCCATAGAACTTGTGTCTGGTAATCTGAATTATACCTATTGTTTCTATTTGACGAGCATTCACTAAAATAAGTGATACCTACAAGCTGGCGCATATATCACTTCTTTACAATAGCAATTATCCTGCTTCCTCGGATACTACTGAAGCATTTAAGATATCTGATATCAATATAAGCATTAGCATCCAGAATATTAATAGTACTATCGCGTATGCTTTACTTTAATATAAAATCTGAAGTTTTAATTCTTAAGGGTTCAGAAATCATTATTAATTGATCACTTCTGAAGGTATAGAGAAGACTGCCCTAGTCTTCATTATTGAAAGAAGACTGTACAACGTCATTGACTTTAATATCTTCAAAAATGTAGCTTTAGTAAAAATTGGTATTCTTTTAAAACAAAAGAATGGCCAGATATGAGCGAAAACTTAAATTGTGCATAGTCCCTTCCGAAGTTCAGAAGAACTACAAATTTGATTGAGTGAGTTTCATGAAGATTTCCGAAGTGGAACAGAATTAGAAAGCGAACAAAGGAGTTGATTTAAAGTTCCATTTTAAGTTGATACCGAATTCAGTATAAGTAAAACCCGCAGCTGTGGCAGAGGCAATATTACTGTGATTTCCATAGATACCTGCGATAAATCGATCGCTGATGTTATATCCAATCTTTCCCTGTAGTCTATATGTCCCCTGTTTCTCATCATCCTCAATAAACTGAAACCCAGTGGCCGCCGTAAGATCATAAGAGATCCTGGAATCTGGATCATTGCTTAAAAAGTTCAGGAAGATCTCGGTAGCATGAAATTGCTCAGGACTAAAATAGATGGTGGGTACCTGGTTTTTGAACTGTATGAATTGATAATTGAGTCCGCCTTTTAGCACTGGCTTTTTCAGAAAACTGTAATAAAAAGAAGTAAAAAGGAGATCACGGGTATTATCATCACTTTGTTCGGTATGCAAATACTGTAGGTACCACCCAAGTCCATACCTGGTTGAGTAATTGTTATTCAGAAAGAAATGATTCCCGGCGATTTGCCTGTTCAATAATTCAGCATTAAAATCCTGGATATCCCGGCGATAACCGATCTCCAGATCATCTCTAACAAAAGGTTTTAGCCCTGCAGCGATCTCACCTACAGCATTGGTATATTCTGTCTGGGTAGAATTTGCTTTTACAAAACCAGCATTTGCTCGTAACAGTAATCCTGGACTCCATCGATACCTCGCAGCTAGATTGAACTGGTTAGAGGTAGCTTCAAGATCTGAATTTGTATTCATGGTCTCTCTAAAAGTATAAGCACCAGAAACTTCCAGTTTTGTACTTAAAGGTAATACCAGCCTGGTTGTTGAAGCCACGGCTTCATTATCTCCATTATCAAAAGAGTAACTTATATTTTCTTCAAGTAATGGCCTGTAAGTATTATTCAATTTCGCAAGAAACTGTTGTGCATCCTGCTGATTGGTATAATATTCCAGCGTCTTTTCCGCAGCAGTCTTTGCTTTAATAATTTCAGAATTTGCAAAATAGGCATTCGCTATTCCAAGGTTTCCATCAAAAGAAGCTGAATCCTGAGCAAGTATCGCTTTATAGTTTTCGATACTATTTTTGAACTCGCCTGTATACATCCCCATACTTGCTTCCAACGCCAAAATACGGGATTCTTCAGGGTATTTCTTCTTTAAATCTGCGATTAGATACTCTGCCTGAGAGAACTTCCTATTCCAGATCAAAGCCTGAACGTACCGTTCTTCAGCATCTAATAAACGTACATCATCAGAAGAGGTGTTTGCCAGATCATAAGCCTTTTCAGCATATTTTAAAGCTTCCTTTTCGTCACCGTCAATATGGTAAGAAAGAGATATTCCGTTAAAAGCCAGAATACTATCGTTCTTCGTTAGCGCCAGTTTCTCATAAACCTCCCTTGCTCCTGCTCCGTTCTTCTGAATCAAATAAACGTTTGCTTTATTCAGCAAGCTTTCCTGATCCTGTTCATTCTCACTCAGGTTTTCATCCAGATAGCGAATCGCAGTCTCATAATCGCGGTTAGTTAAAAATTGATTGGCGTATCCCAGTCTGATGTATTTTCTGGATAACATCGCGTTAGGATTTTGAGGCGATACTTCCAGCGATTTATTGATAAGACTTAGTGCCTGTTCGTATTCCTTTAAATTACTAAGCGTATTGGCGTAACCTAACAAGGCTCCGAAATTTTCAGGATTTTCCTTGACCAGTTCCTTGTAGTAAACTTCTGCATCCTGATAATTCTTATTCCAAAGCAACGATTCGGCATAATTAAGCTGAATCTCAAGGTCATCTGGGTATTCTTTCAATAGCTGGCTGAATAGATCGTTCGCTTTAGAGGGATCGTCATGCAATCCTACCGACCTGGCATAACAAAGCCTGGCAGTCTTATTTTCAGGATAAGTCTCAAGGATCTCTGAGAAGAAGTCTTTAGCAGCAGCGAATTCTCCATTTTCCAGGTAGCCAAAACCCTGCTCCATTTCCTGAGCGGTGGATTTTAATTGAAAAATAAGCAACATAAGTACAACTAATAAATATCTAAAATTCATGATCTGGGTGGTTAGATTCCTTGAAAGCAAGTTACAAACACATCTTCGATAATTCATCTACAGCAACCTGCCATTCATCGAAGCTTGCCTTTATTTCCCTGATTTAGAAACGATCTTAGCAATAGTTAAGAACCGAAAAACTAAAATTATGTCGCTAAATATCTATGAGAACGAAGGAGTATTTGAGTTACACGGTAAGGTTTCATCCTACAATGCTGAACAAGTTAAGAAATACTTTGAAATTATGCTGAAGATGAAATCCATAGTGATCATAAACCTGTCTCCTCTGAACAAAATTGATGTTGCCGGCGTTTATGCGTTCTACGAACTATTACTTCATGCTACCGCAGAAGGAAAATATTTAACTTTCAAAGGGGCGAATAATCCCAGTCTCCAGGTTGCCTTTCTAAATTCCGGATGTAATCTATTTGACTTCAATTATTTCCAGCTGAGTGCCTAGAACCCATTAAAACCACCACCATGATCACCTTGAAATTATACAAACTAAATATTGTACTGCAACCCACCCAGGTTTTTATGATCAGTGCATTGATCGTTAACGTAGGAAACTATCTCTATAACCTTATTCTAGGAAGACTTCTGGGTCCGGAAGCTTTTGCCGATGCAGCGATCCTTATCACCTTTCTACTTATTCTTTCCTTTGTAGCCATGACGTTACAACTAAGCGTGGCCAAATTCATTGGAACTTTTGATGGCAGTAAGAAGGAAGCTTTTCTTAAATACAGTAGAAAATGGAGCATCATTATAGGTGCTATTCTAGGTGCGGTGATTGTGATAGGAGCATCAGAACTACAGGAGTTTTTCAACACAGGTTCTGCAACGATGTTCAGAATATTTGGAATGGGAGTTCCGGTTTATTTTCTAATGAGCGTAAACCGGGGTTATTTCCAGGGAGAGCAGGATTTTATAAAACTATCTATCACTTACCAGGGAGAAATGTTGAGCAGGCTACTCTTGACTCTGGCCTTTATTCTGTTGTTACCCTTCCGTAGTTCAGAACTCGTAGCTCTTGGAATTCTGGTTAGCCTTATTCCGGGTCTGTTACCTTATAAAAGACTTTCTCAAAAAGTGCTTCCTGCAATTAGTACTGCAGAATTAAAACATTTAAGGAAATTCGTTGTGGTCACTGCCTTTTATGAACTAACCCAGATCCTTATTAATAATGGCGATATTTTACTGGTAAAACACTTTTTTGATGCTCATGAAGCAGGTTTGTACTCCTCACTGGCACTTATTGGTAGAGCAGTGTATTTTGTAGCCTGGATGTTCGTAATGCTCTTACTACCGGAAGTAGTTAAGCGGGAAAAAGAAGGTCTGGACACGACCAGGTTATTTTTCAAATACCTTGGAATGATCACTTTTCTTGCGATTGCCATCGTAGTAGTGAATGCCTTGTTTCCAGCATTGATCATCAATATCCTCTTTGGTGAGGCTTATGTAGAGGTAGCGTCCTTATTATGGAAATATGCGCTGGCAAGTTCATTATTTGCAATAGCTAACGTTTTTGTCTATTATTTTCTTTCTTTAGATAAATACCTTCCAGTACTACTCTCTGGAATTTTTGGACTACTTCAGCTAACGGTGATCTACTTTCAGCATGAGAGCCTGGAAATGGTTGTGGAAGCACAGATCTTTGTAATGACACTCCTATTGATCGTACAGGGGATCTATTTTCTTTACCATATGAAACGATCTATTCGTCGAAACTAAACTTCAACCGAACGAAAATATCTTCAGTAAAGACATAAAGATGAGATCTTTACATAGAATCTAACTAAAACCACGATTATGAAACTTGCACTAATCACCGCTTACCCGCCCAGCAAAGTAACCTTAAACGAATACGGTTACCATCTTGCAAAACAATTCGCTCAAAAACCAGAAGTTGATGAGCTTGTATTGATCACCGATCATACAAAGGAACCTAAGCAAATAGACTTCAATACAGATAATTGTAAAGTAAGTGTAAAGGAATCATGGAACTTCAATAGTTATAAGAATGTATATAGTATCTATAAAAATGTGGTGAAACAAAAGCCTGATGCTATACTTTTTAATCTTCAATTCATGAAATTCGGAGATAAAAAGATCCCTGCAGCATTAGGACTTTTATTACCATTATTTTTCAGATTGAAAGGAATCCCTACGATCGTATTGCTTCATAACATCCTGGAGCAGGTAGATCTCGGAAACGCTGGTTTCACGCAGAACAAACTCCTTCAGAAATTATATAACATGATGGGAACAGGGCTTACTAAAGTGTTGCTGCAGGCAGATACCGTAGCTCTTACCATAGGAAAATATGTAGATGTGATCAAGGACAAATATAAGGCAGATAATGTGATACAGGTGCCTCATGGATCTTTTGAAACTCCGCCAGAACCTAATTTTGATCTTCCTGAAGGGCCTAAGAAGATAATGACCTTCGGAAAATTTGGAACTTATAAAAAGGTTGACATTCTTATTGAAGCTGTTGAAAAGTTAAGAGAGAGAACAAACCAGGAACTGGAAATTGTGATCGCTGGAACTGATAGTCCGAATACTCCAGGATATCTTGCCGGAGTTATGAAAAAATATGATCATGTGAGAAATCTTACGTTCACAGGCTATGTTGAAGAAGAAGATGTTCCCGTGATCTTTGGAGAAAGCACACTAGTAGCTTTTCCTTATACTTCTACTACAGGTAGTTCTGGAGTACTGCACCAGGCAGGTTCTTACGGGAAAGCAGTAGTCATGCCTAATCTGGGTGATCTTGCATTGCTGGTAGAGGAAGAAGGATATGTGGGAGAGTTTTTTGAACCTGGAAATGTGGATTCGCTGGCAGATTCTATGGAGAAGATCATAGAAAACGATCTGCACAGAAGAACTATCGGCGAAGTGAATTATGATGCTGCCTGCAGTTTACCAATGGAGAAAATCGCTCAGCTTTATCTTGAAGAATTTCAGAAGCTTTTGCGTGCTAAAATGAATTTAAATTTTGTTTGAATAGGTTGATTATTGGTTATTGGTTAGATGAAAAGGATAGAAAGAAATTTCTATCCTTTATTGTTTATATCTTATTGGACTTAGATAATCCATTAATTCCCTTCAGATCTCTTCTGAAATTAAATTATCTACATATAGCCTACTACGATAACTATTGAAAGAGTTAATTTTGAAGAATCTATTCGATAAATTCGAAAGCTGGTTTCTCGTTCCCTGCAAGATCAATAAAACCAAAGGCCGTCTGTTTTTTCTTTCTCCAGGGCAGTGATCCGGCAACCTCACTGGGAATTTCAGGGAAGTCATATAAAGTCCAGGAAACAAAATGAATATTTGAGTTGGAGAATTGCTGCTGCATATACTTATGATATTCAGCCTGCTCGGTTACATCTGCACCAAAAGGATTCCAAAGTCCATTATAGGAAGACAGTCCAAACTCCTGAACTACAATAGGTTTTGAGACTTTTTCTGTTAGTTTTTGATGAGAATTCTTGAAATTCTCCATAGGCTGATAGAAATGATAACTCACCAGGTCTACCGTTTCTTTTAGATTCTCAGCCGCCTTCGCATTGGACCAACCTATTGTAACTGGATGTTTATGATCGATCTTCTTTACCTGGAAAGCCATTTCTTCCAGCCATCGTTTCACTAGCGCTTCTCCCCTGCTATCGAAATCAAGATCTGGTTCGTTCTTAAGATCCCAGGCCATAAGTGCAGGATGATCTTTGAACTCATCTACTATTTGTCGCGCATGCTCATGAGTTAGCGTCCAGTCCATAACCGAATAATCTCCGTAGAAATCGAACAGCGTGAGGATCACCTTTAGATCGTTGAAATTTGCAGCATCCATCACCTTACGCAATTTTTCAATTTTTGCGGGAATAATGCCTGCTTTACCAAAATCTTCGTAAGGCACAAACAGTCTTAAAGTATTCAAGCCTTCGTTTTTAAGTAACTGGAAATCATCATCTATCACCTCAATTTCGAAATTCTCGCCATACATATCCCACGGACTATCCTGCGGATAGTAATTCATGCCCTTGATCTGGAACTTCTTATTTTTAAAATAAAGTTGATCACCTTTAATATGCCAGTCAGCGTTAACTTCTACCTCCTCATTTTCAAAATCTGAGCTTACCTGCTGTATATGCCGAACTCTCCAGAATCCATCTTCCAGAAGCATCATCACTTTATAGCTACTGTTATCGATCTCCTCATCGATCAGTTTTTCTTCGGAATAAGTTTGACGAAACTGCCTCACCTTTCGGTCTTCAAAAACCACGAGTTGTCCATCTGCACTATAAAAAAGCAATTTTGGATGGTGGTTCGTAGTGGTTGTGGTGAATGAAAGATCATGAGCTTCGTTATAGTCAATGATATTATAAATATTTACCCTTGCAGAATCTGTATAATAATCTTCAACTCCAAATGTCTTATTGGAATGCAGGGCTAAGTTCTTCACATACCAGCCATTCAAATAATCACGTTCGATCTCCTGTAAACTTTGGTTCTCCATAGTTCTACCTTTGTAGGCACTGGTATCCCAGACCACTTCCGGCAAATACATACGCCTGCTTTTGATCTCTGTATGCAACATGGTCGATCTACTTGCACCAGTATTCAGAAATCCCCAGACACTGCTAAGACCAAAAATGATCATCGCATTAACCGCCAGAAAAGTTAGGATCAGGATGGCACGGTATAGATTCTTGTTGAGCTTTTTGCGCATTTACAGATCTAATTTTTTACGAACTCCCATCGATTCTACAGTGATTTCTCTAATATCTTCCATTGCTATGGTCTTTGGAATCGAAAAGTTGGCAATTCCGTCCTGGGTTGGTGCTTTCCCCCTGTAGATACTATCATTTTTAAGCCTGAGTTTTAAATGCACATCAGCGCCATCTGGCAGCAACTGGTTCATAAAACTTTTCAAAGGTCCTACTGATATACTTCGATCGCTTATTTCGTACGGAATTTCGGTTAAAACTGGTTCAAAATCAATACTTACCGAATTAGAAACGGCCATTCCGGTGACATTTGCCTGTATACTCCAGCTATCAGCCTTTTCAGGATGAAGTAATTGCGCCGTAGCTACTCCGTTAATTGTAATAGCGCTGGTTTTCAATTTCATTCCCTTCTCTGTTTCCACTACAAATTCTACGGAAGTTCCATCACTAACAATATTGTCAAAATCATCGGTAATTGTAGATGTAATTAGCTGCGTAACCTGGTTTCCGTCAGCGTACAAGTGTTCTGAATTTGTAGTAATGCTGAAATCTGAAGCCAGTGAAGGATATACATTACTAATCATTTCTTTACCTGCTAAGCCTTCTGCGGATGTGGCTACAGTGATCTTACCAGCTTTTTCCCGGGTATAAATATTCTTCCAGGCAAACATATGTTCCATTTCAAAATCCTGCTCCGCTAAACTTCCCTTGAAAAATTCTGAAATATTAACTGAAGTTCCATCTGCCAGTGGATTATCCAATGAGTCTGTTGGGATACTAACCAGCATGGAAAAATCATCATAACCAGCCTGTATACTACGCGGACCGAAATAGGTTTCGATCAGCTTCGGATTGGTTCGAGGTATGATATTGATCTCTCCAGACCTGGAATCTTTCTTGCTGAAATACTGCCATTTCAGGATGCCGCTTTTATCAGACATGAATTTCGGCACTTTAAATACTGAATTGTTCGATTCTTCAGCTTTGACCGCTGTACTTCCGTAGGCATTTTTCAGTATAAGCAATGCTTCAGCTGAAGTATCATTGAAAGCGAGCAGTAATTCTTCCCCAGCCTTACTCACTTCAGGAATAGATTCCGAAGAAACCACCGGAGTATCTTTAGAAATAATTCCGAAGAAAAAGATCAATATGAAGAATTGTTTCAGGTTCATTATTTTGGGTTTCCTACGTAATTATTCATTTCCAGTTTAATTGAACTAAACCCGGATCCTTCCATCTCTAAATTTGAAAGTTCTTGCTGTAATCGTACTCTTTCTGGCACTACTTTTCGTGCAATATCAAGGTTTGGCAATCCATTCACGAATATATTATTCATCGAGTCATCTATAAGCTTTAAGCCAGATAAATTCTTAAGCTTAAAATCGAAATCCTGTTTTCGCTGCACCCTGATCCCGTTTTCAAGATATTCATGTTCTACCCAAATCAAATTCCCGTGATCATAATAAGAAAACAGCAATTGAGGAATCGTCACTTCCTGTACTCCATAATTAAAAATCGTCCCATCCAGCACATTATTTTCAAGCTGCAGATCATTGATACTTGTACTTTTGTAGAGGTCGGTTATAGCTACATTGCCGGCACATTGCAGGTTAAAGGTGACCGGGATATCATCCAGTTCAAGTGGTGTAAAATGGTCTGGATCGAAAGTTTCAGGAATTTTTGAATCCTGAGCGAGCCAGGCAATACCTTCAAAATCTACACGAAAACTGCTAATTTCCTTCGGCATTAATTTATGCTTTAAAACCTGCCTGGCGTTATAACTGGCCAGTTCGCGATTATTCCTGTCGTATAAAGTCCCCTTGATCACCACATCTGCCGGCACATGATCAACATTCTGTATCTCACCCACGATGGCATATCTGTCTTCAAACTGTACTAGTTTTGCGGAAAGCACCTCGAGCACCGGTTGTTTCAGAACATCTTCATGATAGGTTTGCTGGGTACTTATCTTTCGCCTTCCGTGGTTATAAAACTTGGTTTGATTTTCAGAAAAAAGTTGATCTGGTGGTAGATCTGTATCCTGTTCCTTTGGTGCTATAAACCAGCGATTATCGATCTTCCGAAGCTGATGGATTTCGGTTTGTTCTATGATATCTATAGGTGTCACCCAGCTGGTGTAGGCATTTGCGACGGCTGTAGAATCGTTAATGTTGGTCACCTCAACCCGAATGCTATCAAGTTTTGCATAACTACTAAGAATCCCGTCACTTACCGCTACCTCCAGCATGAACTGGGCGATCGTTTTATTTCCGGCGGGATCGAAATAGGAATGAGCTCGTTCAAATTCTTTAAAATCGATCGCGTCGTAGTAAGCTTCTACCACGTTTTTTTCTGAAAGTTGATCCTGGTTGTCCCGGTAGATATAGTAAAGTGAGACCAGAATGACCACGCTCAGTACAAGTGCATATACCTTGTTGACGTGTAAAAGTCTGGTTCGAAATCGCTTATATTCTATCCTGAAGTTTAAAAAATCAGGTTTATCGGGATTGCCAGTTTTGATCGTATGATACCAGATCAATTGAAGGTTTATAAAAACGGCAATAAGTACGGTCAGCAATGGAATAATTCCCCACATTAGCTTTAAAAACATGGGTACATCTTCGTAGCCAATGATCTTAGAAAGTGGCGGAATATTCAGTTTTTCCCATACCATAATTCCATTTTCAAGTTGCTGCAAACGCTGCCAGCCACTAAAGTATAGTAGCGGATCATAGAATTTATCATTGGAGAAAATATACTTAAGATTGTACTTTTCTGGAACTGCCAGAAATTGCTGTAAAGATCCTATCCCTTCCACTCCCCGGAATTTTGAGTTTTCAAGGCGTTCTACGGCACGAGTGGTAAGTTCAGGTAATCTGCGGGCAGAATGATAATTCCCGTCCACAGTAAGCGCCCTGGTTTGGGCTGAGAGCCATGCCATTTGATCTCCAAAGCCCAGGGTAAGAAATCTCCAATGGTCATGTTGATCCTGATTTAGAAAGTTTACTATTGGAAGCATTTTGATACTCTGTGGCTGCATGGGCCTGAAATACCCGAGACTTAGCGTAAAAACTGAAATGAACAGAAATAACCCGACTAGAAAAGCTCCGATAACCCGGTGATAAACTGCTCCAAATTTTCGCTGGATGAGTTGCTTTAGATCTCCTTCAGAAAACCTGTATGCAAACTCTCCAAATATTGGCAACGCCATAATAGAACCCCATAGCGTAAATCTATCCAGCGTAAGGATATTGAACGCGGTGTCACCTAACACCATTCTCGGGATAGGCGTTGTACCACCGGTTCCAAGTATAAACAAAATGGTAAAGGATAATCCGAAGAAAAGGTAGCGTTTGGAGTAATATCGGTACAAAATATAAGGGAATAGAAAAAAAATAATTCCCCATGGAATGACGAAGAATACGAGTCCGCTGGAAGTTACCTCTATAAAACTGTCCCTGCTCCCATGCGGAATTGGCACCTGGGTGATCGGGTTCTTTTTAGTGTTTATCCAGTAAGGCAGAATGCAAATGATGATTGCCGCTAGCGAGGACATTCCAAAAGTTACGATCCTCCAGAAGAGTTTCAGAAATGTATCTAAGAAAACTTTAAAGGTGATCTCGCTAAATGCCCCCACTCTTTCTTTAGAAACATCCATAATGACCATTCCTATTAATGGAAATATAAAAAATACCATCCCGAAGATAGGAGTTACATGATGTGAAGTAACGGTGACCGCCAGTAAGGATAAAGCTCTTAAAAAATATTTACGTTTCCCGGTTTTGATATAGAGATAGATCTCTGGCAACGAATGCATCAATATAGAAACACCCACGATGCTTGGAAGCTGACCAAAAATATGTAGTGTTTCTACAAATGAAGAAGAGAAAACTGCCAGCAGCGCGGCGTAACCAGCTACTTTCCGATTGCCGGTCATTAACAAAGCAAATCGGTAGATCCCGGTAATAAATAAGATCACCCCAATGATGGCAACCAGGAACATTCCGAATTTTAAGCCACCAACATAGGAAAACAAACCAATAGCCTGGTGCACCAGTGGTGGATACCCCATCACGGTAAAACCGGTGTACCATTTGTAGTTCCAGGGTTCGAACCAGTTATTTGAATAATGTTCTGCGAAAAACAAATGAATGAGCGCATCGTATGTGTTCTCCAAAGTGAAAAATATGGTGGAAGAATGAAATACGACTCCTATAATAAGAGCTGCGATCAGGTATTTGTTCGTAGTTTCTTTCATGCGAATAGTATGGTAATTTATTCAAAATAAAATTACTGCGGCTTTAAAGAGTGTCAAACTCATTCATCGATAGATTTTTACCATTCGTCTACGCCAATAAACCGACTTATCTAAAATGCTGAAAATGATGGCATTCAAGCTGTAAATTTGAACCATAATCTAAAACCACCCACCATGAAAATTTTAGCCGTAGACGATCAGCAGTTAGTTCTAATGCCGCTTGAGAAAAGATTGAAAGATGAAGGATATGAAGTAAGAACTACTACAAAGGCTCAAAGAGCTATAGCGATATTCAAAACATTTCAACCAGATCTATTGATCATTGATATCAACATGCCGCTTTCCAACGGACTTGAGATCATTCGAATAATTAGAAACGAAATGAAAGATAATACACCAGTAATGGTATTATCTGGAAATACAGATGAGAATCTTATTGTTGAAGGTTTTGATCTTGGGATTCAGGATTATATGAAGAAACCCTTAAGTCTCGATGAAGTTTGCGCCAGGGTTAAGAGGTTGATTGGACATCCAGATTTAACAGCTTCTAGATCTGTAGCAAATAGTATCATTCAGAATCGATGTGTTGGGGTGGTGATCCCATGTTATAATGAAGAAAATAGGCTGAAATCTGCGGAATTTATCTCGTTCCTGGAAAAAACTTCAGGTTATCATTTGTGTTTTGTGAACGACGGAAGTACAGACAAGACCATGCAGGTACTACAGGAACTACAAAAAGGGAGAGAAGATTATATTAGTATCTATAATTGCCCGAAGAATGGAGGAAAAGCTGAAGCTGTTAGAGCTGGCTTACTTCATCTTTCTAAATTTGAAGATCTGGATTACGTAGGTTTTCTGGATGCCGATCTTTCTACGGATTTTAAGGATTTCGACGATCTGGTTAAAACCATTGAAACTACAGATTTCCAGATTGTAAACGGTTCAAGAATTAGTAGAATGGGTGCTAATATCGCTAAAGAAAGCGCAAGACAGATCATTAGTATGACCATTAATTTCATCATTGTATCTATCCTGGGAATGCCTTTTAAAGATACACAGTGTGGAGCTAAGATCATGCGAAAGGAATTGATCCCGATCGCCTTCGAAAAGCCTTTTCTTACCAAATGGTTATTTGATGTAGAGATCTTTATGAGAATGAAGAAACACTTCGGAAAAAATAAAGCCCAGGAAATCATTTGCGAGCAACCCTTGAAAAGATGGGTACATGAAGATGGATCTAAATTATCTATGAAAGACTCATTAAAAATAGGATTCCAGTTAATGAGTATCTATTGGAGCTATAACTTTGGAAGTAGCCAGAAGAAAAGGGAATCGCAAGATCTAAACCAGACCGTGGCTTAAGTCATTATTCCTAAAGTAAAAGAAGTACACTGCTTTTACTTTACATTTTTCAATAACTCTTTAAAGTCATCGAGAGAAATAGGTTTTACAATAAAGTTTTGGACCTTTTCATAAGTTTCAGCTCTTTTTCTATCGGCTGCATTGATACTACTAGTCAGAATAAAAATGGTGACTTTCTTCTTAAGTTGAAGAGTAGAAAAATTTTCGAGAAACTTCCATCCATCCCATACGGGCATATTAAGGTCCAATAGGATTACTTCAGGCATGTACTCACCAGAATCTAGCAATATCTTTAATTTATCAAAGGCTTCCTTACCATTATTAAATACCGTAATATTCTCCACCATGCCAGATAATTTTAAGTATTTGGTAGATAAAAATATATGTACAGGATCATCCTCTATAAGGCATGCTTGAGCTATTTTTTCCATGGAAAATCTTTGTTAGATTCGTTTATGAATATTCTAAGATATTGATTTAATGTGTTTTAAAGAACAAAATAAGTAATTCAAAAAACATTTAAGTGAAAATTTATAAAATTTAATGAGAAACCAAGAACGATGATATTTACAATTTACTTATATCACATTTTGTTTGATTAATATTATTTTGTTTAATGAGTTAGAGTACCTAAACGTAAAAATGTAGTTTACTTGTAATCAAGTTTCTCAACTCCAAAATTTCCGATATACTCCCAAATGAAACCTGGTATATTCAGTTCAGTTAATTCGGCTGAAACTATTCGAAGATAATTTTCACGTGAAATCTTATCCGCATTTTCTGTAACCCCATACTCTGTACACCAAAGGGTTACATTATTTTCATCTCGCCAATTGGCAACAATTTTTAATTTATCAATGATAGCCTCTTCACTTCCAATTTGAAAGTAACTCTTCAGATTTTCTTCTCCGGCTGTGCCAATTGCGTTTGGATGAATATCGGGCAATTTAGTTATACTGTCCCTTACAGGAAACGGTATACCCGTAGTAGCATTTTGAACACCGGTCCATGCTGTACCCTGATGTGTAAAAACAAATGGTTCGTAAAAATGAAAAGTGTAAATCAAATTATCAAAAGGTAGAGGCTGCATTCGTGATAGCTCATAGATACTATTATAATTACTGGCTCCAACTAATATATTCTGTTCGGGAAAGTCTTTTTGTATTTCTTCTATAATTATAGAAGCTGCAATCCTCCATGGTTCGGGGTAAATTACCGGCTCGTTTACAATTTCCAAATAGAGATCCTCAGATTTGATTCTAGAATTCTCTGTAATGTAAAGAAGCATTTTACAATCTAACCCAATTTGCAAACTCGCGTTTTCATAATTATCCTGTACTAAGCCATGTTGGAAATTGGCTATTACGACTTTAATATTTTGCTTGTGTGCGAAATCAAGAATTTTTATGAGTATTCTCTTGAATTTAATTTTGTCTTTGACTGATACCTCATGAAGATAATAGTGGAAATCTATGGGAATTCTTATATAATCATGATTTGTAAGAGCTAACCTACGAATCTTTTGTCTGAAAGATTTTATGTCTGGCAACTTACTTTCAGTCCAGGTCTGCTCTAAACCTGTGAGATTCATTCCTTGTGCCTGCATTTCAACAGAATAAATCGTCATTGATAGATAAAAAATAGTAAGAATTAAGTAGTAACAACTAGAGTAAATGAAATATTTAGTTATTTTTAATTTAGCTTTAATCTGTGCAAATATGTCTAAAATTAGTTTAACCCAGTCCTTGTTCTCTGATGGATTGCGAGTCCAAATGCGAGAGGCTTCTAATAAATTAGTTTGGGGAACTATTTTTTTCCTAATTTTCATATCCATTCTAGACTTCTTACTAATTCAGGAAGTTTATTTAGAACTTGTGTTGCTAAATATTTCTTGTATAGCCATCATATTTACTTCTTATTATCTACTATCGAAAATACAAAAACATACTTTAATCTTACATCTAAGTTTACTTACCTTAAGTTTTTTGTTTACTTACAGTATCAGTATCACCGATGAAGTTGGTTTGATATTCTATTTAGCTGCTATTGCAGTTGCTTTTGTTAGTTATAACAGTATTGCAATCTGGAAGACTAAAGATGCTATGATACAATTAATCTTGTTATGCCTATTAATAGTATTATTTGAATATTTAGAAATTGTAAACTCTGAAAGTCTCTTATACTCTGGCGCATACACTACTCTGGCAGTTTGCTGTATTAGTATCATTTTCCCTTCTATAAGATTACTTAGTCTTAAGGATAGAATCATCGCCAACCACCAGGTCAAAGAGAAGATAGATGAAACAGAAAACAACAATAAGCTATTAGAGCGTGACCTTGAGAGGAAAGTTTTGCATATAAGGAGAGTTGAAAATATTATTAAGGTTTTCCAGCATGATATAAAGAACAAACTAAGTAGTATTGAATCTTTACTGGATCTAATTGAGATTGAAGAGCTTTATGATAAAGGAAAAGAAGAACATGATTATCTTGATATGATAAAGCTTTCCCTGAAGGGTGCGAATAATCAAAACAGGGCTTTGATGGATGAAATAAATGCTGATGAAAATACTGGAACTCTGGAGATTGACAAAGAATATATAGATATTCATGAGATCATTGAAGACTTACGATATAAATTTTTCGAAAAAACATCTTCCCGAAATATACAGTTGAAATCTGAATTGAAAGCTGCAAATTCTATGATATTAGTTAATAAACGTATGACAGAAATTGCTATCTACAATATTTTTAAATACTCTATAGATTTCTCCAAAAACAATGATGTTTTGGAAATAACTTCCAGAAATGAACGTGATATAACCTACCTGGCAGTAACGAACAGGAATACTGGAATGTCTATTACCCATTTAGAATCTTTTTTTAAGAACATTAACGACTATAAATTAAAAGATATTCAGCAGTCTCAAGGATTGGGACTTAGTATTGCCAAGAACCATATTGAACTTATGGACGGTCAATTACAATACAGCGCTTCTAACTCACTGGGTTTCGAATTTATAGCGCAATTTCAAAATATAAAACCAAGCTAAATACCTTCTTCAAATATCCAATTATGAATAAACCGTTTTCTGTTTTCTTATATTTATTTCTTGCGTTAATTTCTACGGAAGTTATGTCTCAAGATGCTCAAAGTTTTGAAGATTTCGGGTATCCTGAAGAATCAGTTACCTGGGGTTCTAATAGTTCCTTAAGTTATTATATTCCTATAGACGCTAACAGGTTACTGGAAGGTAGCTTTGTATCACTCGAATTCTTAACTTCACAGGTACTTGATGTGAATAATAGCTTTATTACTATTAGTATTGGAGATATTCCTGTAGCCACTAAGAAGCCTACTGCTAATTCTAATATAACTAATTTCAAAATTCCAATCAAAGCGCGTGATGTAGTTTCAGGCTTTGTGAAAATTGAAGTGATTAATGATTTTCGTATCAATCAGGATATATGCGAGAGTTATAGCCAGGGAGCTTTTTGGATACGCAGATTAGATACGTCAAGTATTCTACTTAACTACGAGAATTCCGATACTAAAAAACACACAACTATAAGTGAATTTATAGCGAGCGCCGAGAGGATACTCATTCCCGAGAAAGCATCCATTCAGGAACTTCAGTATGCAGCATATATTCAGTTCTATTTTGAACGTGTAATGAATACTAAATTAGAAATAGGAACCTTGCCCAAGGTGAATAATTCTATCCTTAATAGTAGTATCATTATTGCACAAAATGAACAACTTCCGAAGTACTTCAACAAAACTAAAGATCTAAAGGCTATATCGGCAGATCACGGTTGGGTAGGACTTCAAGTTACTTCAGATTCTATCGAGACAGGTAATTCAACAAGAAGCTTCCAGAGTCTTCTCGTTACTGGTTCAAATGATAAAGGATTAATCAAGGCTGGTAGAAGCCTACTTGATCAAGATATTTACCAAAGTGCTTACAGCCGCAGTTATGTTGTGACTAGAGCACATCAGTTCAAAAACGAGCGAAGGAACAAAGAACTTCACTCTCTTAGAGAGTTGAATGTGCAGGAAGAACTTACACAGGGTATTGGTAAACTGTTCAAAGAAATAAATATCTCCAGATCCAGTTTTCCAAACGGTATATCGGGGCTTGAACTGAATCTCAATTTTGCATATCGACCACTTAAAGAAACAGAGGATGGTTATGTAAACTTATATATCGATGACGTTTTAAAATATAGCGGTCAACTCAACGGTTCGGGATCATTCAATGAAACTATAGGCTTCGAAGAACTTGAACCAAAGAGAAATAATACTTTAAAAGTTGAATACTACTATGTGCCAGATGGAGGTTTCTGCAAAGAAAATCCAGCTAGTTTCTATGCTCAGATAAACATCGATCGTTCGACTTTAAAAGCGACCGGACTAACCAATGATCAACTAAGCTTCTTTCATTTTCCAGAAAACTTTGAAGACCACGAAAGTCGTATCTACTGGGATCTTCCAATTAATGACGATCAGGTAATACATTTGAGTAATTTAATTGGCCAATTAAATTCTGGACGTAATGAAAGTTTTGTTTACCCACAAGTTCTGGAGCTAGACCGTTTGAAACAAAATGAAAAGAAGCAAAACGCTATTATAATTTCATCCGAAAGCAATTCACTTGATGAGTTCGCTGGAAAACATCCATACTTAAAATTAAAGCAGGACAAATATCAATTTGAAAAGGAGGATTATAATCATTTCTTTACAATCGACTACGTTGATAAAATAGGGGTCAATCAATTATTTAAGAAAGACGATGAAACCTGGATGTTTATCTATGTTCCAGAAGGAAAGCCTGAAATTCTACATAATCTCATCGCTGGAATCCAATCTACATCCCTTACCAATACTGGTGATGTTATACTTTCAAATAGTGAAGAATCTTATTTTTTCAACTTAAATAAAGGTACCGGGATTGAACAGAAGAAGGAAATTGAAAATGATTTTGATCAGTTGTGGAAGAGATATAGAGTGTTCATCATATTCGGACTCTTTATTTTGATGATAGTTCTTTTAATTTATATCTATCAGAAATCACAGGAATCAAAAAATAACATCGTTAATGATCAATAGATACATTATAACAGTCTGTACATTCTGTTTAAGTTTGACATATGTTCAGGCCCAGGATAATACTAGCGTTGAAAATGATAGTATCACCTCAGTAAATAAAGTAACAATAAATCCATGGCAACAGAGTTCCGGAGAATTTCTAATATCTCCGTACGTCAGTCATTATGTAGCAACTAGCTTTAGAAACTCAGATGGACAAAAATCTAATTTCGCTAATGATGGAAAATATAGCAACTACAATCCAAGATTATTTGTGGCTGCACCACTGCTCTCTGAAAAATTAAACCTAACGCTTTCCTTGCCATACTTTACCAATAGATATGAGGATAATAATGTCTCTAATTTTAATGGGGATCTTGGAGATATTGAGGTAGGCCTAAGAGCCCATCTTGGAAGGTTGGGATCTAATTATTTAATGGGAAGTTTAATAACCTATATACCGGGTTACGAAAACACTCAACTTCCATTTGCAGGATATGATTTATTTGGTTTGGAAGCTAGAATGATTTTAGCAGGTAGTATAGATTTTCTTGGCGAGTATAACAATTTTCACAAAGTCGAATTTGGAGTACGCTATTTTTTTCCCAGGGATCCAGTACAATTACGATTTTTGTTATCTGAAGGTTACCGTATTACAAATAAGCTGATCATATTAGGCGAACTCGAAGGTATATTTTCCTTCAGTGATAACCAGGAGTTCTTCCAGACTAATCTTCAATCAGTAGCAGAATACCGTTTTATTAAAGGAAGTTTAAATGTTGGTTATGACTTTAGTAGCAAGTTCTCTCTTTATTCAGGATTATTTCATGACATTTATAACAGAAACTCAGCTATAGGTAGGGGTTTCCAGGTATTTGCAATAATTAGAACTAATTAAAATGCGTAAGATATTTCGAAATGATTTATTTTTAAAATCAGGTCTGTTATCCGATTTTGAGTACTCACAAGTCGATAATATGAGTCGTGAGATGAATAAATCATTTTTAAAAGTTACGCTTAATTATGCTTTTTTATCTAGACTCGAATACAAGGAATTTTTACTGAAGGAATCTTTTGAGTTTCATGAGTTCAACTACTCAAGCCTATCTAAATTAAAGATTCCAATTTTAAAAGTAGATCTTGATTTTCTCTTAGATCATAATCTTTATCCTATTGAAAATTCTGAAGGAGATATAGATCTTGTTGTGGCAGACCCATCAGATACTATTCCTATTTCAAAATTTCGTGAGCGTTATAATTTAAATGTTAGTCGTGTAATCCTGGCTGAAGATCTAGATATCATCAAAGCCTTACACATGACCTACGGGGATGAGCTATTACATAAGGCCGTTTTCGATCTCTATGAACGTGATAATAAAAGTTCAGCATTGGAAACTTTTACGTCTCGCCAGGTAATTGTTCTAGGGATAGCAGGAATTTTATTCTTTACAGTTCTTTTTATCTATCCGGTCTTTACATTAATATCTCTGAATCTGGCGATTAATTTATTCCTTTTATTTGCTATAGGATTTAAATTTCTGCTTACCGTTGTTGGAGCTAAATCTGAAACTGTACAAAAAGTTTCAAACGCTGAACTGGGAAATTATCCCGATGAAGATTTGCCTTATTATACGATACAATTACCAGTATTCAAGGAATCTGAGGTAATATATAAACTTGCCTCAAACCTGCAAAACCTTGATTATCCCAAACACAAGTTGGATGTTAAACTTTTAATCGAATCTGATGATGAGGTTACCTTCAATGCCGTAAAAAATTTAAAGTTTCCATGCATATTCGATCCGGTTATAATCCCGTATGCACAACCAAAAACCAAACCCAAGGCATGTAACTATGGCTTGCACTTTAGCAAGGGGAAATATCTAACTATTTACGATGCAGAAGATATTCCTGATTCAGATCAATTAAAGATGGTCAATGCACTATTTCACAAACTTCCCGAAGAATATATCGTAGTACAGTGCGCATTGAATTACTTTAATAAAACCGAGAATTTCCTGACCCGTATGTTTACCCTTGAGTACTCCTACTGGTTCGATTATATGCTGCCTGGACTGGATGGCCTGGGAGTACCAATTCCGTTGGGAGGAACAAGCAATCATTTTAAGTTTGATAAGCTTATGGAGCTTGGCGGTTGGGATGGATTTAATGTAACAGAAGATGCTGATTTAGGAATTCGTGCTTATGCAAAAGGCTATAAAGTTACAGTACTAAACAGCACTACTTACGAGGAAGCTAACAATGAGTTCTATAACTGGATACGCCAGCGATCGAGATGGATCAAAGGCTATATGCAGACATACCTGGTGCATATGCGTAACCCGGGAAAATTATTGAAAGAGATAGGATGGAGCGGCTTTCTTGGTTTCCAGTTTTTTATAGGAGGAACGTTCTTTACTTTTCTCGCCTATCCTCTATTGTTGCTGTTCTTTCTTGTATCATTTTTTTTCACTCTGGATATTAGCACTGCTGTTGTAGGTTCACTTAATCAAGAGGTGGTAAATTTTTTAAAATTGATTTTCCCAGATTGGATCATAATCATATCTATTTTCAATTTTCTCGCTGGTAATTTACTTATGATTTATATAAACATGATAGCGGTGTTCCGGCGAAAATCTTACAGTCTAATTCTTTTTGCAATTCTAAATCCAATTTACTGGCTAATGCATAGCATTTCTTCCTACAAGGGATTATTTCAATTAATCTCAAAACCTTTTTACTGGGAGAAAACAAATCACGGACTAACTAAAGTCCATAATCCCGACCAGTAATGAAGCAGTTTATCAAAATTCTTGTAATTGGTTTGCTATTTTCATTGTACTATGTGTCGATGGGAATCTACCAATTCCATGAAGGTTTCAGGTATTTGGAATCACTTTTTATAAGCGATAAGCTCCAATTACTACTTTCAAGTAACATTAAAACTCTGGAACTTTTCTATTTTACGTATCCAATTATTTCTCAGATAGCTTCCTTGCCTGCTGCCATTATAAATCCTGTTTTAGCACCAATTATCACCTCTGGAATTGCATTAGCTTTTATGGCAGCTTTCGTGGTGGTTAGATTTTACGATTTGAAACTCCGAACTTTGTCTGCTGTGACCAGTTTTTATTTTCTCACCAGTCCAGTTGCCATTGGTATTGCGACATCAGGAACTTCTTTATACCTCTACTTAATCTTCTACTTCATATTTTTTTATTTACTGTTTCGTTATTTACGTGACTTTACAACTTATAATTTTGTTTTACTCAGTATTTGCCTGACATTATTTGTTTTTTTAGATGCTTCGTTCTTGTGGATTATAGTTTTCATGATTCCTATCATACTATTCTTCAGTCTTTACAATACACGCTATAAATCTATGTCTTACGTTGGGATTTTTTCTGAATTGACACAAAATACATTTGAGAGAAAAGAATTGATTGGTCGTTCATTATCCACAGTGTTGGTCATAGTTTTTACACCTATAATGAGTCTTCTATTTTATCTAATTATTAATTACTGGTTCACTGGAGACATATTATTTTTTACAAGAACCGGAACTACACAATGGAATCAGCATGAATTTTTGCAAAAGGTATTTTACCAATTTGATTTGGCTACAATTACTCAGTTGAACCAAACTTACTTTCCCCTGGCCATCCTATTTATGTCACCCTTATTTCTGTTTGTGATGTTTCATGGACGAAGAAAAATTCTATTCCAATCTATAGTAGCTCTGGTACCAATTTGGTTACTTTTTTCAAAGAACACAGATTATAGCAATTTATTATCACTTTCTACATTATTGATAATCACGGCTGCGGGTATCGCAGGGTTTTTACATCTATTCCAAACTAAACTATTTCATAAATTCATAAGTGTAAAATTCTTCAATCTGCGCTGCATACTCATATTGGGTGTTAGTATAGCTGGTGAGTTCGCTTACTTACATCATACTCAAAATCCAATCGAACAAAACATGCTTGCTTTTTACATTCAGAAAGAACCTATCAACATTAAGTCTTCTGATCAACTTGCTTCTTTCATATTAAAGAATATTCCTGAAGATGCCCGTATTTTGGCAGATAATACTGTTTTCTTTCCTAGCATGGCCCTTATTAGAGCTCAACATACATTTTTAGATCAATTTCAGGAAGGTTTCTATGAGGCACTTCAAGCACCAAACCTCTATGCAGATTATATAATTGTAAGTAAGAAAGAAACTCAAGCATACCCTAAGGATAAACTAAAACCTGTGATAGAAAACTTAAGGCTGAATGCTGATTTAAAGTATTCCAATGAGCATTTCAGACTCCTTAAAATAAAATGATCATTGGTATTAGTCATAAGGCGAAAAATAAAAATGATATAGATCATCAGGTCGCTTAGATAAGCTTTTCAAAAAAATATAAATAGCCGCCCAGATGTGTAGCATTTTGGACGGCTATTTCCCTACTGTAAACTTTGATATTAATAGGAGTTCAATGCCCGGCTGGATTGATAACCAGATTTGTTGAACTTAAATTTTAATACGATTTCATGTGAACCGTTGTGATATTCTCCAAAATCGTTGGTTGCATAATCATAAGAATACCCGGCAAAAAGGTTCTCAAATATTTGAAAACCCAGCATTCCGCTCATGGCTTCATCATACCTGTATCCAAGACCTATGCTTAATCGATCATAAAGCAGAACGTTGGCATTTGCCGTCAACGTAACCGGATTTCCTTCCACGATATTAGCAAGTACAGATGGTCTCAAGGTCACCGTCCTGTTTAGATCATAATTATAGCCGGCAAAAAGATTATACTGTATCTTATCTGCTACGACATTTCGAACTTCATCATCGTAGAAGTCCTCTCCAAAAAAGTTTGGCACAGAAAAGCCAAGAAACCAGTCTTCCGCAGAAATAATTCCTCCCGCACCAACACGAGCATAAAATTCATTGCTAAAGTTGTTCTGCGAGACTTCACCTGGATTCTCAAAATTCCCTTTAGTAAAGTCTATGTCTAGAAGAGATCCTCCGGCATTCACTCCAAGCGACAGAGAAATTCTTTCATTCAACATGATTTTATACGCATAAACAAAAGAAAAAGACTTGTATGAGGCTGGACCAATCTTGTCGTTAACTAGATTAAGACCTAAACCCATCTTATCATTTGCAAGCGGTAATCCGAAAGATAGCCATTGAGATTCCGGTGCTCCCTCAAGGCCTGTCCACTGACTCCGGAAAAAACCAGTTATTTCTGCCTGTTCCAACTCACTAGCCATTGCTGGATTGAATTGTTGCACGTTATACATGTAATTACTGAATTGCGGTTCAGTTTGAGCCTGACTATGGTTGAAAACCATCAGGCAGATTATTACTAATATTAATTTTATATATAGAGATTTCATATCTGTATTGTTTATCTGATTATTTGTATCCATCCTTCAAGCATTGGCGTATCATCTCCCAGGTCCAGGACATAGAAGTAGGTACCATTAGGCACGCTATTGTCACTTCCAACACTAAAACCGGTATTACTTGTAGCGTCCCAGCTATTGCTATAGCCTCGCTTTTCGTAAACCTTGTTACCATGCCTGTTGAAAATTTTCAACACATTATTAGGATAATTCTCAATACAGTTAATTTTAAAAGTATCATTCATTCCATCACCATTTGGTGAAAATTGGTTGAAGACCTCCACACACATTGGATCGATCTCAATCATGGACATATTATCATCTGACTTTTCATCCATCTGCTGTAAACTTTTCAACCGAGCCACATTTATAAAACTTCCATCATTTCTAACTCTAACTTTAATAGTTAGCTCCGCAGTTTCATTCACTTCTAATTGATCCACATTCCATTCTCCTAGAAGTCTATTATAACTACCATGAGTGGCGATAGCTTCAAGAAATTCAAAACCGCTTTGAATTTGTTCATCGATAACTATATTAAAAGCCGTAACAGCACCATTGTTCGTGATTCGTATTGTAAAAATGATTTCTTGCGTCATAGCAGGGAATTGATCATCTACAAATTTCAATACGCTTATATTGGTCATTTGCATACAACCTTCACCATCTGCATCTGGATCACATGGATCTAACGGATCGCTTCCGCCGTCTACTTCATCTCCATCGTTGATGCCATCACCATCGGTATCAGGATCATTAGGATCTGTTCCTAAAGTATCTTCTTCGGAATCGGTTAGGCCATCCTCATCAGAATCTTCATCTGGATCTTCCTGATCACAGTTTTCGTTATCTGAATTGGGATCACATGGATCTAAGGGATCGCTTCCGCCATCTACTTCATCTCCATCATTGATGCCATCATCATCTGTGTCAGGATCGTTTAGATCTGTTCCCAAATTATCTTCTTCGGAATCGGTTAAACCATCTTCATCAGAATCTTCATCTGGTTCTTCCTGATCACAGTTTTCGTTATCCGGATTTGGATCACATGAATCTAATGGATCACTACCACCATCTACTTCATCACCATCGTTGATTCCGTCATCATCTGTGTCAGGATCATTCGGATCTGTTCCCAAATTATCTTCTTCTGAATCGGTTAAACCATCAGCATCTTCATCGGGTTCTTCCTGTTCACAGTTTTCATTATCTGAATTTGGATCACATGGATCTAATGGATCGCTTCCTCCAGCTACTTCATCGCCATCGTTGATTCCATCATCATCTGAATCAGGATTTGTAGGGTAGGTTTCTAAATTATCTTCTTCAGAATTGGTAAGTCCGTCATCATCCTGATCACATGGTCCTGCATTTGGATTCGGATCACATGGATCTAGTGGATCGCTTCCTCTATCAACCTCGTCACCATCATTAATTCCGTCTTCATCGGTATCTGGATTTGTAGGGTCGGTTCCTAAGTTGTTTTCTTCCGCGTTCGTAAGTCCGTCATCATCCTGGTCGCATTGTCCTGCAGTAGGATCTGGATCACATGGGTCTAATGGATCACTTCCGCCATCTACTTCATCTCCATCGTTAATTTCATCATCATCTGAATCAGGATTGGTAAGGTCTGTTCCTAAATTATCTTCTTCAGAATTGGTTAAACCATCATCATCCTGATCACAAGGCCCTGCTGTAGGATCTGGATCACATGGATCTAGTGGATCACTACCATTATCAACTTCATCACCATCATTAATTCCATCACCATCTGTATCAGGGTTTTTAGGGTCCGTTCCAATGTCATTTTCTTCAGTATTTGTTAACCCATCGTCATCCTGATCACATGGTCCTGCAGTAGGATCTGGATCACAAGAATCTAGTGGATCGCTTCCTCCATCTACCTCATCGCCATCATTGATCCCGTCATCATCGGTATCTGGATCGTTAGGGTCTGTTCCTTCTGTAGCTTCATCCTCATCATTTAATCCATCCCCATCAGAATCTTCTGGAGTAATATTGCAATTTTCATTATCTGAATTCGGGTCACATGGATCTAATGGATCGCTACCATTATCAACCTCATTACCATCATTAAATCCATCTTCGTCGGTATCAGGATTTGTAGGGTCTGTTCCTAAATCATTTTCTTCAGTATTTGTTAAACCATCATTATCCTGATCACAAGATCCTGCAGTAGGATCTGGATCACACGGATCCATTGGATCACTGCTATTATCAACTTCATCACCATCATTAATTCCATCTTCGTCGGTATCTGGATTTGTAGAATCAGTGCCAATGTTATTTTCTTCCGCATTGGTAAGTCCGTCATCATCCTGATCACAAGGTCCTGCAGTAGGATCTGGATCGCATGGATCTAGTGGATCGTTACCGTTATCAACTTCATCACCATCATTAATTCCATCGCTGTCGGTATCAGGATTAGTAGGGTCTGTACCTAAGTTATCTTCTTCAGCATTAGTCAGTCCATCATCATCCTGATCGCAAGGTCCTGCAGTAGGATCTGGATCACATGGGTCTAATGGGTCACTTTCTCCATCTACTTCATCACCATCATTGATCCCGTCATCATCGGTATCTGGATTTGTAGGGTATGTTCCTAAATCATTTTCTTCGGTATTTGTTAAACCATCATTCTCCTGATCACATGGTCCTGCAGTAGGATACGGATCACATGGATCTAATGGATCACTACCTCCATCTACTTCATCACCATCATTAATTCCGTCTTCATCAGAATCCGGATTTGTAGGATTGGTGCCAATATTATTTTCTTCCGCATTAGTAAGTCCGTCGTTATCCTGATCACAAGGTCCTGCAGTAGGATCTGGATCACAAGGATCTATTGGATCGCTTTCATCGTCAATCTCGTCACCATCATTGATTCCGTCTTCATCGGTATCCGGATTTGTAGGGTCTGTTCCTAAGTTGTTTTCTTCGGAATTGGTAAGTCCATCATTATCCTGGTCGCATGGTCCTGCAGTTGGATCTGGATCACATGGGTCTAATGGATCGCTACCGTTATCAACTTCATCACCATCGCTAATTCCATCGTCATCGGTATCTGGATTTGAAGGGTCTGATCCTAAATTATCTTCTTCAGAATTGGTTAAACCATCATCATCCTGATCACAAGGTCCTGCAGTAGGATCTGGATCACACGGATCTAGTGGATCACTACCGTTATCAACTTCATCACCATCGTTAATTCCATCGCCGTCGGTGTCTGGATTTGTAGGATCAGTGCCAATGTTATTTTCTTCCGCATTGGTAAGTCCGTCTTCATCCTGATCACATGGTCCTGCAGTAGGATCTGGATCACATGGATCTAATGGATCACTACCTCCATCTACCTCATCGCCATCGTTAATTCCATCTTCGTCGGTATCTGGATTTGTAGGATCCGTTCCTAAATTGTTTTCTTCCGAATTAGTAAGTCCGTCATTATCCTGATCACAAGGCCCTGCAGTGGGATCTGGATCGCATGGATCTAGTGGGTCACTACCGTTAGCAACTTCATCACCATCATTAATTCCATCTTCGTCGGTATCAGGATTTGTAGGGTCTGTTCCTAAATCATCTTCTTCTCCGTCTGTAAGTCCGTCGTTATCCTGATCTCTATTGTCGAGACAAGTTTGATTCTGTATCGTTACATCATGAATGTCTACAGATTGTTCCAGCGAAACACTAACTAAAGCGTTTAACCTAACTTCAACCATGTCGAAGCTAACTCCTGGACTAACGTTAAGATCTACAATATCACCATTCCCGAATGTAGTAAGCAAGTCTACGTCTAGTAGACTTGAAAATTTTGTACTAAATACTTCGATATCGTTATTGTAAGCGACAACTTCAATATTACTGGCAACATCAGCAGATACTAAAGCGCCATCTGTCTTTAAACTTACAGTAAATTGATCTGCTACATCTGTACTGGAGCCCAGATGAAACATTTGGGATATACCGGAAATAACACCAGCGGTTCCCAGACTTATTTGGGAAAAAGTTAACCGATCATCATCTATAGCATTTTCAGCATTGGTAATTCCAGCATTTCCAAGATCAAGGGCATCCAGGTTTAATCCGTAAGCATCAGCAGAGGTAAACCTGGGACTATAACAGTCAGTATTTTCTTTCAGTTGAGATAGGGAGTAAAAAACATCTGTGGAATTTGAAACACCAAGTCCTAAAAGGGCACTTGTATGATCTTCAATACGAATTCTATTGTAAGGACTACCTGCTTTGATAGCTGCGAAATAATCACCATCACTATCGACCACGATTCGGAAATCGTCTGCTATCGGATAAGAATCCGTGCGGAATTTCCTGACAGAATTCGAGTTGCTTTTTGCGTCAATTATTAAATAATGATTTCCAAAGACTACAGTCTCTAGAAGGTCACCTACTAGCTCACCAAGACTTCCCTGTAACAAGGCATCAAGTAAGGTGGGATCAAAATCCAACCTGGTGTAAGTGGTTTCATTACTGTTAATCGTACCTGGATACTGAAGTTCCAGTATTCCAACATCACCTGCTCCTAAAAAACCAGCATTCGATTTTAAGGTGGCAGATAAATCATTTAATTGAATAGCGTTTGAAGAATTATCTACATTTTCTTCGTTTACAACGCTATTCGCAATTTCCTGAGAATACAAATTCTGAGTGATTACTATGTAACATAGTAATAACACCCACAATCTGAATTGTGTAAAAATTTTCATAGGCAGAGATTAAATTAAACGTTACTCTCAATCCAGTAGGGTAACTGAGACCTATTAAATATTAAACAAACACTCCATCGCTACACCAACGGAATGACTTTCAGATTTGCTTGACTTTTTTTGGTATATTAAAAGTAAAAAAATGTTTTGCGTTAAAAAAATTACGTATTCCGTTAATTTAACAGAATTCGTTGTGTTATTCGTTATTACTACGATTCGACGAAATGTTAAAGTTTAAGATGAAGTGCTTAAACAGACTGATTTTACGATTTTGTGTAAGAATTTTTCGATTTCTGTCGTCTTTTATTCTAGAAATGACTGGATCGGAGACTTATTTGATCTTTTAAGGCTCGCATGACTAATTTTATGCTAGTGGTTCTACAGATAAAGCAAAATTGCCGGATCGTATCTTGATTAGGAATAACAAAATTGGTTATATCTAGATCTCTGTTTTACAAAACACTTCGACCTATGTATTTTTCAAATCAGTTCGTTAAATTGCATTAACAACTTGCTTTCTTAATTTTCATTTTATGATCAATTTCTGGAATACTTACCGCGAATCAATTATTTACGCCCTTGTGGTGGTAGGATCGGTTCTACTATTGCTCGTTGCAACAAAATATCTTATTCGTTGGTTAATTAGTAAAGCGAAAAAGAAATATCCTAATGATGAGCATCATAGAATAAGTCTCGTAGGGCGCATATTAAATACTTTATGGGTAATACTGGGGTTGATTGCACTTAGTTTTGTATTTATTTCAGAAGAAAAATATGACATTGCTACCAGAAATTTTGAAATCATTCTCTACATAGGTTTCGTACTTATTTTTACGATCATTGGAGCCAGCATTGTTGAAGCTTTATTTGCACGAACAATCAAGAAAACAACTGCCTCTGGCGGCGATCCAACCAGCTATAAGTTTTTACGATATTTAAGTGTATTCGGCGTTTATTTTATAGGTGCTATTCTGGCAACCCTTGCTTTTCCTGCCCTAAGAGGTATTGCTCAAACTGCCCTTGGTGGTGCGGGAATCTTAGCCCTGGTAATAGGTGTGGCCTCTCAGGAAGCTTTAGCAAACCTCATTGGTGGTGTTTTCATAATTGCCTTTAAACCTTTTAGAGTCGGTGACGTTATCAAAATTACAGATGATCTAATAGGGACTGTCACAGACATCACGCTACGCCATACCATCATTAAAAACTATCAGAATAAGATGATCGTTATTCCGAATGCGATAATAAATAAAGAAAAAGTAACCAATTATGATCTCGAAGAAAAGAAAATATGTCAGTGGATTGAAATTGGGATTTCTTACGACAGCGATATTGATATTGCAAAGAAGATTATGAAAGAAGAATGTGAAGCTCATCCCAATCTCTTTGACAATAGATCCAATCAAGACCTTAGAAACGGAGTTCCTCTAGTGATAGTAAGAGTGACCAACCTTGGAGATTCCTCTATTACAATTAGAGCGTGGGCGTGGGCATGGGATTACGCTTCTGCTTTTGTGATGAAATGTGAACTATATGAGAGTATCAAAAAAAGGTTCGATGCCGAAGGTGTGGAAATTCCATTTCCTCATAGAACACTGGTATTTAAGAAGGATAAGGATAAATTTAAAGTTGATTAATTTAAATTTGTTGTTGTAGCGAATATTAATTCACTTCACTCTGCGATTCGGTCATCAAAGCCGCTTCATCCGAATTCTTTAAGGAGATTATAACCTGATGAAACTCAGCAGTGGCTTGATCTATAACTGCTTCAATTTCTTCAGAATTTGCGTTTTTCTCTTCAAAACAACTCTGGCAGTCTCTTAGCAACTGTACCAGTTTATCAGACTGAATGTAGTATACCGACATGGTACTTTTATGAATAAGCTCTGAAATTTGCCTGGCATCCCGTAGATCTGCAGCCTTCTGAAAATCTTTTAAGTAGTCCTGAAAGGCTATTAGCGTATTGGCAATAAACTTCCGTAGAAATTCTGGTTTATTATTTGCCATTTTTACGAAACGGCTTAAATCAATAGATTTCTGGGAGGCTTCTTTATTTTCTTCCGAAGTAATGATCCCAAGCTTATCCTTAACGGGTTCGCTTACTTTTTCACTTTCTGAAGTGGTAACTATATAATTCGAGATTAGCTTATGTAGATCCTCTGGACCAAAAGGTTTGGAAATGAAATCATCTATCCCAGCACGATCAAGCTCAGACTGTATCGCCTCCCTGCTTGTAGCTGATAATGCCAGAATAACCGGTTGTTTTTCAAGACTGAGATTTCTAATAGTGGAAGTCGCTTCGAAACCATTAATCACAGGCATATGAAGATCCATTAGAATAACATCATAGTTCTTTTTCTTGGCTGCTTCGATAGCTTTCTTACCGTTTTTTGCAACGTCAAAATTGATCTTCCATTCCTTCAAATATTCAGAAATGACGAAAATATTGACAGAATTATCTTCGACAATCAATAATTTTGCCAGATCGAGTTTCTCTCTTCTTTCATTATCATCTGCATCGATCTCTTGGATCGCTTTCGTGTACTTTTCGTAAACGATATCGAAACTAAATTCAGATCCTTCTCCTAAGACACTTGCTACTTTAATTTCGCTACCATGAAGCTTTAAAAGTTGCTGCGAAATGGTAAGACCAAGACCCGTACCACCATATTCAAGGTTCACTTCGTAGCTTGCCTGTGAGAATTCTTCAAAAATGCTTTGCAGCTTGTCTTCGGGAATCCCAGTACCTGTGTCAACAACATTGAAGTTAAGTTCTAATTTTTCTGAAGATGATGGATTAAGTTTTACCATCAACTTCACATGACCTTCACAGGTAAATTTTATCGCATTGCCTAAAAGATTTGTAAGTACCTGACTGAGCTTAATTGGATCACCAACGATATAATTTGGGATCTCCTCATCTATTTCAGAAATTAGTTCTACCCCTTTTTCATTGCATTTCAGCTTAAATGTATGGATCAAACTATTGGTAAGAGTGCGAATGGCAAAAGGCTTCTTTTCTAATTTTACTGCCTTGGCTTCCAGTTTACTTAAGTCCAGAATGTTGTTTACAAGACCCAGAAGATTTCCCGACGACAACCTGAGTATATCTGCGTATTCTTTTTGTTTCGGGTCCAATAATGTTTTCGTTAAAAGATCACCTATCCCAACTATAGCGTTCAAGGGCGTTCTTATCTCATGACTGATGGTTGCAAGAAATTCTGCTTTTACCTGGGCCTGTTTCTCAGCCTTCAGCTTAGCATTCATTAGTTCCTGTTCGTACTTTTTCCTATCAGAAATATCATAAACTGAAGCTCTGTAACGATTCTCACGAACGGTAGGACCTTTGAGTTCCTTTACGTTAATCAATGCTGGAAAGGTAGATCCATCATTTTTTCGAATTTCGAAATTGATTTCATTAGCAAACCCCTGAATTCTTATTAATGGAAAAAAATGAGTTTCGAAATACATTCTTCCACCCATTTTAAAGAGCTCATAGATCTTCTTCTTTCCCAGGATCTCATTTCTGTCGAATTCCAGCCATCCCAGTAGCGTCCTATTTATGTTGTATATCGTACCATCACTTCTGAATGAAACATAGCCACAAGGTGCATCATGGTACAAATCTTCAGCAGATTCAAATATTTCAGGTTTATTTTCACTGCCCTCCTCCATCTAGTCCTTTTTTTCCAGGTAATTCTTTATAGCATTAATTGTTTCTTCCGGAGCACTTAAGTTTGGACAGTGTCCGGTCGCATCGATCATTTCTAAGGTACTGCTCGTAATATTGTGATTTACATATTCGGCAACCGTGAGAGGCGCAATAGCATCCTCTGCACATTGAATAATTAAAGTCGGAATTTTAAGCTTATTAAGATCCTGGCGATTGTCTGAAAGGAAAGTGACATTCGCAAAATGTTTGGCTATTTCCGGATTCGCTCTGCAAAAACTATTAGTTAATTCTTCCCCCAGCTCTGGTTTCTCCGGATTAGCCATAATGACTGGCGCCATTGCCGATGCCCATCCAAGGTAATTACTTTCAAGAGTTTCTAATAATTCATCAATATCCTGCTGACTAAATCCTCCCTTATACTCCTCTTTATTAATATAGCAAGGCGATGGGCCGATCATAACCAGATCAGAAAACAAAGAAGGTTCCTTATTGGCTGCCAGTAGAGCAATCATGGAACTTACGGAATGCCCAACCAGGATAACGTTTTCCAGTTCCAGGGCATGACATATTTCCAGAATATCGTCTGCATAGCCTTCAAGGCTATTGTATTTCTGTACGTTGTAAAAAGATTCATCAGAATTTCCAGAACCTACATGATCAAATAGAATGACTTTATAATCTTCAAGAAATGCAGGATAAACGAATCTCCACATGAATTGATCGCAACCATATCCATGCGCAAAGACTATAGGCTGACTACCACTCCCCTTTACAGTAACATTATTACGTTTTAAAACGTCACTTTGATCGATCATAGCCATAGAAATTAGCTTGCTAAATTATGATATAATTTTAAGAATTGTGGAATTAGATCTGACTTTCGAAACTTAAAATGATAGGATTATTTTAAATTCCAGATTACCGATCAATAGCCTATTCAATGGTTGGAAACTATCTGAATTTCCAGTGGAATCTTCGCACTGTAATAGAATTTTCTACATTCAACAATGTAAAAGAAGATAAAATCAAATTAATTTTGACACAAAAAAAGGTAATTACATGATCTCCATGAAATTACCTTTGTAATCTTTACTATTAAGTCGGGGTGGCAGGAAATTAATTGGCTTTTAAAAAGCCCATCATCAGCCACTTTATATTTTCTTAAGCGAAACTATTCACTGAATCATTCACTAAACTTGAAAGAACATAACAAATCATTTTATTTGATCGCCTTTAATATTATAAATGTACATATTAATTTGTTTAAAACTTTTGGTTTAATTAAAATACCTCTAGGCAGACACCTTAGTATAAAGTAAAATTTCTTCTATATTCTTTAATGAGCACGGTGGAATTAATCCGATACCAATTAATGCAAGAAATTAGTTGAATTATAGTTATTAACTCAGTTCAGTTATATTTTAAAAAAGTGTAGGTGATATTCTTGAAATGTTAAAAAATTGACGATATTGATTTTTTATAATGAAATTTCATCCACCAAAAATAGCCTCGAAATTTTTCTGCATTATCAATAGAGATGAAGCAACTTTAGCTGCACTTATTTTTAGCTACATTAACCAATCTGAAGGTTATATACCAACATTTGAATTTCCTTCTGTATCGTCAGAGGATTTTGAAAACGAGCACGATAAAGAAATTCAAGATGAGCACCAACTTAGCAGAACGAGAGCAAGAAAATTTAATGTCAAGGTAGGGAATACTATTCGGCGCTTGGGTGGATGTGAATACCTAATTATTGCCGGACTGACGGATAAACAACTGAGCTATTTAACATTCCAAAATGACTACAACGCCATTTACATTGACAGTAAGGACAACGTAGATGTGTTTTTAAATGGTCTTGTACCAAAAAATGGTTGCCTACCCTGTAAGGAATCTAAACTAATCGGACATTTGCATTATGCACTTCAGGAAAATCTATATCTATCAATAGTTGATGAGGCTGAGAGTGTTTCAACTTCAACCAGCAATTCTTCGGGATTAATTGTTATAGAGCAAAACAATAAAGTTTCTAGTGTATTTGGAATTCTGTATGCACATTCTATTGGAGCGGATGTTGAGTTAATTAATTCAGAGGGTCTGAATCATTACCAGATTAAAGATTTAATAGAAAACTGGAAGAACAACGAACCAAACGCCTTTAATAATTTAAGTGCAGCTATCTTTCCTTATATTGAACATATTGATTTTAAGAAAAGAGAATTTGCCACTTTCTTTACCCATGGAGTTCCCTATTCTTTAATACTAAAAAATATTGTGCCGATTTCGCACGTGCATTTACGGATTAATCCCGATTTTTTCGTTTTTAATAGCATTTATTATGAGTCTTATTCCGAAACGTATTCAGCAATTGTTTTTTCCCCGAAAGCTTTTGAAGATGAAGAAACAGAATTTGTTGTAGAATGGCTGTCGGAAAATAATTTACTCGTAAAACCACTAGTTGATAAAGAAGCCACTTATTTCAATTTAGATAACCACATACAACATTACCCCTATAGTCTTTTGCATGTATGTAGTCACGGTGGTGAAGTCGAAGGAAAAAGAATTACAGAAAAATTTATTGATAGTGATGGGGATGAACATATTGTGGTTTACGATGAAGTTTTCAGCATTGGATTAAATCCTTTTCAAGATTCACATGCCGTAGCAACGAAACTACTACCTCGAGAATTCGATGGACTTTCTTGGGGCAGTACCGAATTTAAAGGAGCTTCCTTTCCTAATTATATTTTTTCAGAATTGTTTCAATCGTTGGGAAACACTGAAAATCAAATACACTCAATAAAAGTTAATGTTTCAGGTTCTTGCCACATTAAATGCGTAGATTCTATATATCAGGCAATGTTCAACTATTTGGCAGCAGCACATTCCCCTATAATCTTTAATAATACCTGTTGGTCCTGGTCTGATATTGCAGACTCATTTATTGGTGTTGGGGCAAGAGGATATATTGGAACGCTCTGGAATATTGATAATACAGTAGCTACAAAATCGGCTAAAGCTTTCTATAATAACATTTTTGAAAAAACAGTTTTATTCTCATTGCATGAAGCTCTAGATGTATCGAAAAATACCAGAGATGAAAACATCTATATTTTTTGGGGACTACACTTTACCAGCATCGTACCTTGTATATCTCAAGATGCAAGCAGATTAGTTGTTTTTATGAAATTAATGGATTCTATCCAAAGTTGGAAAACCAAACTGGAAGAAACTATAATTCCTGAGCATAAAAAGACAATAACTGAAATTATCGATTGGTTATCAAGAGTAATTGCACTTAATTTTAAAAAGGAGGCTATAAAATATCTATATAATAAATAAATTTCATCTGGCTGAAACGATAAAAATATGATACAATCAATTGAAGACGGCAGAAAAGAAGACGGTAACAGATCCATTGCCGATAAAATTAACAAAAGGTTACACGACCTAGATAAAACTGTTGAAAATAACAAAGGCAGATGGGCTTGGGAACTTCTTCAAAATGCAAAAGACAGTATTGCGGATTACCCTGAAAGAAAAATTTCAATCCAAATTGAGCACAATAATGACAACATAATCTTTAGGCACAATGGGATTTACTTTACAGAAAGGGATATACGTGGTATCATCAATCAAATATCGTCAAAGGAAACCGAAGAGGGAGAGACCAGTACAAGAACAGGTAGATTTGGGACAGGTTTTTTAACTACGCATTTACTTTCCCGAGAGATTGATATTGAAGGAATATTAGAGACTGACAGTCTTGAAACTTATCAATTTAAATTTCCCCTAGATAGAAGAGGTAATTCAATGGCTCAGCTTATGCCTAAAGTCGAAAATGCTTGGACAGAATTTCAAAATTCAGTAAAACTTATCAATTCCGATTACAATGAATTTGCCTTTAATACATCTTTCACCTATCATCTGAATACGGATGAGCAAAAAGAAATCGCCAAAGTAGGTGTAAATGAGTTTGTGAATTTGGTACCTTATGTTCTCACTTTCATATCCAAAATTGATAAGGTTGAAATTATAAATAATCTCGAAAATGAAAAGTTAACCTTTACCAGTAAACAAAATATTGATTCACAAAACCTTCAGGTTATTGAGAAAATCTATAATGGACAAACTTCGATTATTCATATTTTAAAGTCATCCTCAAATAGAACGTCAATCGCAGCTGAAGTACTAAAAAAAGACGATGGATATTATTTTCAAAGCCTTGATAATGTTCCAAGACTTTTTTGTGATTTTCCAATGATAGGAACTGAAGATTTCCATTTTCCTATGGTCGTGAATAGCTTTTATTTTAATCCACTTACCGAACGAGACGGAATATGGCTTAAAAAAGATGATGATGAGGAAGTTCAAGAAAACAGAGAGATACTTTTAGAAGCTTTGGAATTGTACAAGAACCTTATGGATACAATTTCTACCAAATCCTACTTTAACCTTTTCTATGTTTCAGATTCAAGAATGCCAAAAACCTTAGAAAAGTTTTTTGATAGGAACTGGTATGATATAAATGTTCAAAAGCCAATAAGGGATATTCTTTGGGAATCTACCATTGTTGAAATAGAAAACTCAAAAGAGAAATTCCAGTTGAAAGATATTTGGTTTCCTGAGAAGAAATACAAGAATGAGATTCAAAAAAAACTCTGGAAATTTACTTATGACCTTTTCCCAAAATCAGTATGCAAGAAACAGCATATCCCATTCTGGGTCGATATAAGCTGGAGTGATTGGCAAAAATTGGATTATACGGGTTTAGTTAAGGATGTAGAAAAGCAAGAGTCTATTGATGAATTATCGAAAGCCCTAGAAAAATCTGAAGAAGACACATTTCAATGGTTCAATGACTTTGGTAATTTTATTATGGAAATTGAAACAAACAATATTCTGTTTAATAAACACAAAGTGCTACCCAACTACAATGGAACTTTTTGTTTAAAAGAGGCTATTCATATTGACAAGATAAAAGACCCTAAACTTTTAGAAATTTTAGAATTATTGGGAGAAGATTGGAAGAATCTTCTACTTCACCCTAAAGTTGGCTTCGGGAAATACAAGGTAAAAAACCTAAAAAATATTGCAGATGAAATTTCAAATTTTCTAAAGCACTCTAAAAAGAATAATGAAGATGAAATTAAGGTAATAAGTTTACTTTCAGAATGGTTCGAGGCTAACCCGAAAGATTCTAAAGAATATTTTTCACACTTTTATGGAAAACGGGCAGAGCTTTTTATGAATACAATTTCTGATAAGGAAAGTCTTTACAAAGTAATGCGGAGCTCGACAGACCTTGAGCAATTATCAAATATGGCTGAGGCAATAAATAAAGATCCAGATTTAATTAACAAATTCAATCAAGCTGAAGAATTTTCAAATTTATTGAATGAGTATAATGTAACGAATATAGAAGAATTAAAACTCGTTTTAGAGAACTCAAAAACTCATCATATAAAAGCAGAAATTACACAGGAAGATTTAGCAGGACTAGGTGTAACCTCAATGGATGAATTGGAAGAAGCTTTAAAGGATAGAGATTTAGCAGCCCTCTTTAACCACACTTCTAGACCAAATGCCAATATGTTTCTATATGCCCAACAATTGATAGAACGATCAAAACAAAATATCATTGAATATTTGATAAGTCACAAAGATTATGATTGTACAGATATTGACGAATTGGCAACTACGGTTTTAGGTGGCATCAAGAAAAATAACGTAGATGTTCATATTGTAATAAGACCATCGGATAATGGACAAGTAATTGTTTTCTATTCTTCAGAGAAAGATACTTTAGATTATGCTAATGCCGAACTGTGGATTGATAACGGAAAAGAAAGGCCAAGACATTTAACATTGGGTACTATTCTTAAAACAACAGGTATTAATAAAATCCCTGTATAATTATGAATTGGATTGGAGATTTTAATAATATAGTTGGTCAACCAGAGAGCCAAACTTTGGAATATAAGGCGGTACTACCGCCTTCTAGAAATGTAGCACAAATATTATGTTCTTTTGCTAATACAGAAGGTGGATTTCTCATTTTAGGTGTTACCGACGATTTGAAAATTAGTGGTTTGAGTGAGGATTTTCACGCCAATACAATTACTCATAAAGCTTTGGATTTGTTAACCCCTAGGCCAAACATTGAATATCAATATGTAAACATTAAAAACAAAAAATTATATGCAATAAAAGTAGATAAATCTGATTCAATTGTTTCCGTTGAGGGCAAGGCATACATTCGTAAAGGAGATAGAACACAGCTTGTAGACCCTATCACAGTAAATTTTAATACGGGAGGGTACGAGAGAATAAAGCTAATCAATTCTCATTTAGAAGAGTTGAAGAAAAATGCTACCTATGCTAAAATTAGTTTTATTGAACATTATCAGAGCATTTTAAAAATTGTAGATGATTTAGGAGATATTTTATATCCTGAAAGTCCTGAAAATGCAACCACCAATCAAGAAGGTAAAATACTTAGCAGGATTTTGTTTTCTTCTGTTGTAGATAACTTTGAGACCTATCTTTCAGACTTATTATATGAAATATTTCTGGCATATCCTGAAACCTTGAAATCACAGCAAACCGTTACAATTGAAGAAGTTTTAAATTGTTCTGATTTACAAGACTTTATAAAGTTTTGGGCAAAACAAAAAATAGGGAAACTTCAAAAAGGTAGTGTAAGAGGCTTTATAAAAGACACCAAACAGATTAGTGATTTGCAGGTTTTGGATAAAAAAGAACAAAATAAAATTGAAAATATTTTGCAAATTAGGCATTTATACGCCCACCGCAACGGTATAGTTGATGAGAAATTTCTTCAATTTTTTACAGGAGAATTTACAATTGGCACTGAACATCAAATGTCTATTAATAAAATATTTGAAAAATTTGATTACTTGAGCGCAGTAGTTGATAGAATAGACATAAGTGCTATAAATAAATATAAATTATCTCAAAGTAATTAATTAAAAAAAGGAATTCAATTATATAAAAATATCTTTCTAAAAAATTACTCTACTTACGACTTTTCGGCTAGATAAACTTATTTCTTATTAAGCAACTCCTCTAAGTAAGCCACTTTATCCTTCTCTGCCTGAACCAATCTTTCGTACAACTCTACTACCTTATCAATTGGATTGAATGAAGGCTGAATATTAATTGCATTCAATGTTGAACTGTCGTTACTATTGAAAGTATTAGAAATTATATTAAGAATTGTTTCTTCAGAAAAATTCTCAATTCCCTCTTTGGTTACTCCTAAAACCTTCGCCACCCGTTCCAGTTTTTCATCATCGAGCGTTTCACTTTTTTCAAGAGTAGATACACTTTGTTGGCTAATGCCTAATTCTTCGGCAAGGGTTTCTTGCTTCATACCGCGCAGTTCTCTGATCCGGGCAATTTTACGGCCTATATGATTGGGTTTGGTGGTTGTAGTCATAATCTCAAATATAAGTAGTTTTTCTCTAAAAATCTACCGTTAACCCTTACAGGTAAAAAACAAACTGTTTGGGTAAAATACAAAAGCTTCTGGTTCGGTACGGCTCCACCTGTTTCTACCTTTCTTAAGAATTTAAAATTGCAGGTTATGGAGCCATATTCAAAGATAACATTTAATTCCCACGAAAAGTTTAGCGATAAGGAAACTCTTCAACAGGTTACTTACCAAATGATAGATATTATTAAAAAATATTGTGAGCCAATAAGCCTGTACTGTTTTGGAGTACAGAATAGAAGCTCTTTTTCTAATACCTTATTTACAAATGAGGAACTACCGCAAAATTCAAGCTGGCATTTTTATCTCCTTTTAATATCAGACCGTTTAAGGTCTAATTCCACTGCCAATCTTATGGATCTGTTAGAAAAAGATTCTGTTGGAAGGATCTCGGTAACCCTAATATGTTATAGTCCAACGCAAATAAAATCATCGAATAATGAACACCTACATTTTTTTGCTAAGGTGATCCAGTCAGGATGGTTAGTCTACGGCAAGCCCTATGAATTAGCCAAGTTAAATTTAACTAACCTTCCTGATCTAGATTTTGAAGGAATTACCAAGTATTCAGTAACGAGGATCGAAGTAGCTCAGGATCTTATCAAGCTGATATCCCATTCCGATTCTCCGGTGATCGCATCCACGCTCATACATACAGTGATTGAGCAATTATGTATTGGAATGCTGTATGCGTTCTTATACTATCATCCCAATCATTTTCATTTGAATTTCCTACTAAAATTATGCAGTTTGTTTTCCTCGGCACCAGACCAATTTTTTCTTCAGAATGCAGGCTATTCTGAAACATTACAAAAAATGCTCAATACCAGTCGGCACGATCTGAGATTCAGGAATACAGACATATATTCTAAAAATGATCTTAATGTATTAAAAAGCATTTGTATCGGATTTTCAGAAGCTCTTATACCCTGTATAGAAGAACGATTGAATGAACTTAAAATACAAACAAAATGAAACGGGCAAAGGCAATTAAAAAGCTTAAAAATTTAAAGCAAATTTACAACCATAGAATGGCTCCTTCTAATAGGAAAGATCATTTTGAATATTCGATTCCAGTAGAAGGACATCGGGGGCAATTATTTTTAGTCAGCCATTTACTCAAAGTATGCATTCTTGCTTTGGATGAAGGCCAATATGGTAATGACAAGCAAATACCTACTCCGGAATTTAATGTCAGTGAAGTTTTGCGATTGGCTTTAGAGTTCTTACCACATGAACAAATGGAGTATCTAGAAGAGGCGGAGAAGCTGTTAGAAAAGATTCGACCTCCGGATTCATAATCCGGAGGTAGCCCCATATCTATCGAACTAATACTATGAGGTGTTTGGACTATAAAAACTTATTAATTTTTTTATCTTGAAAATTTAAACCCAAAGTTTTGAAAGTAACCTTTAGTAAACCAATCCCCGCAAAAGCCTCAAGCTCAGAAGAACTATTCATTGAGCAATATTTAAATGAATCAGGAATTTCCTATAAAAGGGAAGTTATGGTTGAAAACCTCAAAGGTGATCATAAATCTTATCGCCGAGCTGATTTCTACCTACCAAAGTTTAATGTGTACATCGAATATTTTGGTCTTTATAATGCTACCAGGAACATCCGACAGGAATATGATAAAAAGGCTGAGATATATCTAAAAAATAGCATTCCTACTATTTTCTTATATCCTCATAAATTAGGATTTTTGGACTATGCCTTTCATATCAAGATGTTACGTTTAATGGAAATCAAAAAATTTAAGAGCAACTTCAAAATTTTTCATTACAAAACTGTGCGATGGTGGTATTATGGAAGAGGATATTTATTTTTTATCACCTTGGTCTCAGGATATCTGTTTCTATTATTTTTATTTAAACAAACTGGCTTAACTCAGGATATGAATGATTACTTATTTGCCTTATTTTTTGCTATTACCATTGTTTCTTTTGGGCATTTTTTATTAGATCTATACAGACATTATATAAAAAATTACTAACACTAGTATTTTACTTTTGAGTATGATTAAGCCCTGGATTCTGAATCCTGCGCTCTCAAAAAATTATTACAAATAATAATGCGAGAAAATATTATTACTTCAGATCTATGAATTATGAGATGTTAAAAGTAAGATGATTATCAATGGATAGACGCTAATTTACAGTCAACAGTTAGTAGCAAATTCTGAAAGTTCAATTGAAAAAATGCTTACAGAGAAAAATTATCTATGTATTTAAAAATGTAGGACTTCACTTCCAAATATAATGTTTTTCCGTGAAAAATTTGCCTATTTACAGGGACTTAAAAGGTTTTTCCGTGAAAAAATTTTGAGTAGATTTTCACTTTCATAGGCTTTGATATTAATTATATATAAATAGAAAGGAATCGAAGGTGGAATGGATTGTAACGTGGCTCTGCCCGTTACCCTCTTGCTATTCCATTCAACCATTTAATTTACCTTCAGAAAATATCATCACTTTATATACTTTGCTTTAATTTTTAACAACTCTTTCTTCTGATCATCAATAAGTTTTTCTAATTCTTTAAACATGAATTCAACCCTTTCCTTATTATTATTTGATAATTTAAAATTGTTCAAATCCACAACACCATTCCCAGGAATATTCTTATTAAAAACATCAATAAGTTCGAAAAATTTAACCTGATCTTCACTTAAAAACTCTTTGTGTTCTTTCATCCATTCCTCATCCTTATTCAGAATATCTTTATGTAAATTCATTTGAACTACATTACTGAAAATTTTTTCTGAACTGTTTTTAACCTTGTCTACAAAAGTTGCCCATTCATTTTCTCTTTGTAAAGATTTATATTCCAGCCATCGAGGCAATATGCTAAATTCTTTTTCTTCATTTAAAACTTTTAAAACTTCCATAACGGGCTTTAAATCGTCTAAAGGCTTTCTGATTGGTAAATTATCTTTTTGAGCCCATAATTTTAAAATTACTTCACAACATTCCTTTTGTAATAAAATCTTTTCTTCTTCGGACTGTGCATTATCCACGTTTTGAATTAACTCTGCAAGATAATGGGACATCCACCGACCTAAAGTATTTACGGAATATTCTAAATCTAATTCTTTTACTAACTTTTCACCCAATTTTATAATCTCTTCCTCTGAGTGTTTTGACTCTTCCATCTGACTTAATTAAAAAAATTTTAACCCTCTCTCTATCATCGTTGTATGTATCTCTGTACTTTCTTTCTTCGAGTTGCCTTTCGATTGTACATTTTAAAATCATGCATTTATCTATGCCTTTTAAAAAACGTAATAAAAATTCACTATTAATCTGAAATGTACTTCCAGAACTCAAAACTTTACTATCCAAATTTAAATATCCATATTCTTCATCAGATATTTCATTCCAGTTTTTATATTCACTAATAATTTCATTTTCTACAAATCCTTCTTTAAATAAAGCGTCATACTTAATATTAAAATTACTATGTACGCTTTTTCCAAACTTCACATAACCTTTTGAAATACCATTGAATAATAGGTCGTGAGAATCAAGGCCTTCATATTCACTTGTTATATCTTTCAACCACCCTTTTAAAATAAAACCATTACAATTGATATTTTTCCCATGAAAATGATCCTCCCTCTCATCAATTTCTTCATATGGAATGGCATAGTCATAACTGTCCTTTGCTGTCTGTAATGCACGCTGTAAGGCTTCAGCTCCTTTATTGGAAACTAAACATGATTTAACACTCAGAGATTCTTTATTAGCTCCAATATGTTTAGTTGTTCCTCCATAAACCATTAAACATTTATTCCCTTCCCCGCTTATAAAACCTATTTTTTCATCAAAATATTCATCTGGTATATTATCTCTCCATTCGTTATCAAACTTATCAGTCTCATTTTTCCAATATTGTATTTCAAGAGGAATAGGGTCTCTTAAATCTGATAACCAATATCTTTCAAAGGAATTAGACTCAGAAGATAACCAATAATCCCAGCTATCCCAAGTGTCTGTTTTTAATAGTGGTTCTTTATTTAATAAATAATTAGCAGCACAAAACATTGCATGATATTCAAAGTAAATTGACAAGTCTTCTATTTCTGGGTTGCTTCCGTGATCATTTCTGGTGAGTCCCCAATCTCTATCATATAATTGACCTTTAATAAAATCGTCGTCATCGGGATCTCCCGTGTAACCCCATTTTTCACTAATGAACTTATCCGCAATATCTGCTATATCATATTCAGATAAATTAAAACATCTCCCAAGTCTACTATACCAGTAAGGTAAAGTATCCATAGAATTAAATTTAAATCTCCATTCGTTTTTTGCTTTCGAGGAGTATTTTCTTTGTTCTCTAGTTAATGATCTTTCTTCTACAAATTCTAAATTAGTTTGATTAACAGCTTGAATTTTTTGAAATTCAGCATCAGTAAACAAACTTTCTTTAAAAGCATAAAGATTTAAGCAGCTCTTTTTTATAAACTGCTTTATGAGCACGTGAGGTAAATTCTCATTCATTAATTCATTATAAAACAAATCCTTGAATTGACAGAGAATAGCTGGGTTTTCCACAGAAATTCTATTTATCGCTATCCACATATATAGTTTGGCAGACATCCAATAATAGATGTATTTTTTATCCTGAAAAGGAAAACAATCTTTCTGGTTTTGCTTTTCTAATAAAATCTGAAGTATTATTATATTGTTCAGGTTTGCTAATTTTCTGATAGAATGAACAGCCCTCCATCTTAATTTCTTATCTGGGTGTCCTAAAAGAAATCTCAGGAATAAAGCTATATTCTTATTACTATCAGTTGGTGGCCTTAATTCTTCACTCCAAGGTCCATCTGCAAAATCAAATTTTATTTTTGCATTCCACCTATCAAAAATCCATTCTAGTAAATTTTCATTTGCTCTTAGTGAGAGTTTATTTTTGATTAATTCAAAGGAACTATAAATTGATTCATCTGAAAGTAAGTCTAATTTTTGGGGCAAAATTTCTATCATAATATCTGCCAATTGCATAGTATCAATAGAAAATAAATTAGCGAATTGCTTTATAGACCAAATATTTAAAGTATTACCATAGTCAAAATACTGAAGTTTTCTTAACAAGATATATTTAAACTTTTCTTGTTTCCATTTTTTTAAATCTGGATAATAATCCCATTCTTGAATAGTTTTTTTTAGAATGTTTTCAAATGTTTGAAAGTCTAGTAAATCTTCATTAACATCAACTATAGCGTTTAGAAATTGAGTGTATTGGTTTGGAGAGCAATTATCTGTAACTTCTAATAGGAAATTTTCAATACTCCAACGATGATTAAAACTATCCTTGGTACTTAGGATAATAGAATCTATAGCTTTTTCTAATTCTTTTGTTGACGTAATATTTATTTTTAGTAAATTAATATTATGCTGAAAATCTTTCTTATTAAAGCCACTATTAGTTGCTTCTTTTTCATTTTTATTCTCAAGATTATTTAAAAAGTCTATATAATTTTTGAATTCAGATACTGTATTTATATCAATGAACTTTCCAGACTTTATTTCATCATATATCTTTCTTGTAAAGTGTTTATCCCTGTCTAATCTTAAATTACGAAACTCTGATTTTAAGAATGTATCTTTGGTCTTTGGATTACCTGCCTCATCGAACTTCTGAATGAGTAAACGATACAATTTCTCTAATTCATCATAATTGTAATTTGTTTTTAAGGAAAGTAATGAAGATGCTACAATATGGTTAACATATTTCTTTTCTAAAGCTTTCTTGGTAAGGGATATTATCTGTCTACCCACAGAAACAATGTTCCTATGATGCCACCGACATAATATAGGAAGCATTGAAGAATTATCAATATTTGCAATACCTAACAATCCTTCTGAATAAGGAAAATGCTTTTTATCGTAACCTGCCAACTTCACATCGGCATATTCAATAAAACGAGCGTACTCGTAGGCTAATTTAGGATTTGATTTCGTTATTCCTACTCCGGATAAATAATATATACATAAAATTTGAATGAATGCTTCGTAATCAATTTCTGAAGTTGCTTTTATTGATTCATTAAAGAAGTATTGAGCAAAAGAAACATCTATTTTGCTACTCAAAAGCAAGCATTTAATATAATTATCAGTAATTTCTTTAGCTGATAATGCTGAATCCTTAATTATTTTATCTGATTGGTCTATTAATTTATATGCAAATTTCTGTGAACCATCCCTCTGTAAGATTATTTTATTAAGTACCTCTAATCGAAGTCTTAATCTATCAGTTTGACCGTCGAATGAAGAAATTATTAAGTCTAGTAATTCACGCCCATCTTGAAATAGTATGGCTACTTCTGCTAATTTTCCAGATAAAAATATTAATCGATCATTTGACCAATGCTTATTTTGATATTTAAAATCATAATCATTATTAATACTATTGCAAATACTCTTAAATTTAGCCCTACGATCCTTTTCATTATTTCTATTTGTCAATATATCCGAACGAAGCTGAAAAATAGGAATCGCATATTTATAGAATCCAATAAACTCCTTTTTATCACTTTTTAAAGAATTTCTTCGATCATGATCTTGAACCTCATTTATGGTTTTAAATTTTTTTGGATAAAAGTTTTCCAAATTGGCTTCTTCATTTAGTAATGATAGCTTCAAAGTTTCTTTATTTAACCAGTTGCTCATTACCAATTCCTCATCTCTATCAGTATAACTATTGTAGAAAAATGGAATCCTTTCAATAGGTTGAAATGTTATGGTTTCCAGAATGTCAAGTATCCTTTTTTTGTCTATTTTGTAATAAGCCATTACTCCACAAAATTGTACAATTAACTGCTTGAAATTTTCTGTAAATTCAAATTGCACTCTTGACAAAATATTTGCTAATCGAGTGGCTATGGAATTAACATTAAAATTTAGGGATATTCTATATTGGAAGGATTTGCAAATTATATATATCTTAGGAACTAAACGTAAGTTCGAATGTTTGAACCACAAATTAATTTCATCAAACTTGGAGTAACTAATAATATTTTCGATTAAATAATCAGCTGCGGACAATCTCACTTCCTGTGGATTCCATCTATTGATTGCCTCAATTGCCGCTTCGACACCATATATTCTTAAAATTGTTTCTGCTTCATAGGCAATATCAATAGCTCGAATAGGGTAATCTCTTAATTCTTCATCCTTTTTTGATCTCCTCCAATCAATCCATTCTCGAGCTGTTTTTAAGTGCTTTAAAGAAATTTCTTTATTTTCAACTTTGCGAGAATATGTACCAGCCAATTTCAAATGAAACGAACCACCCCAAGGTTTTTCATTAGATTTTAATTTAAGTCTGGACAATGAGATTTCATCCCCAAATCTAGCAACTAGGTCTGGGTAATTTATTAATAAATTAGTGAGAGCCTTATCTGTTTTAGACTCCTCTGCTGCAATAAATAATAGCTTGAAATAGGTTAATTCATCCTGAATATCCTTACTTACGTTTAAGGCTAATTTATTTCGATTGGCATAAACCTCCTTATTTCGTATAGGGTCTTTTGGATACTCTAATAATTCTTTATTCAGAACTATATCCACTAACTCTTTTTTATATTCAGCAGTATACAGAAGGCTTCCTAAATTAATTGAAGCATATTCGTCAGTTTTTGCTCTAATTAATAAAATTTGAGCTATTTGCTTTAATTCTTCTTTAGTACTTTGATATGTTTCATTTACATAGTTTTCAAAGTCCTCGTCTCTAAAGCGAAATAAATTCTCGTCGAAAACAAGACCATTCCAAATATCACTCGAAAGGTCAATTAAAAAGCCTTCCTCGACATTTAATATATCCGACAGGTATTCAATAGGGACCGGTCTGGGAAGTGCAATCAACAATTTAAAGAACCTTTCAACTAGAGGCTTTCTATCATTTCCTATTCTAATTATAGCCTGTTCGATTTTGTCTAAGATTAAATCTTCAACAACTTTCCCGTTTGGTTTAAGATAATCGATAATCTCATTTATCCCTTGTTTTCTTAGGTCTAATGAATAAAATTGGACACGTGGAACACCGTTAGTATATCTGTGAAACTCTACAACTTCTTCTTTAGTAATATCAGGGAAGCTTTGTTTTATGAATAAAGTAGTTTCATCTAAACTAAAAGGCTTTATTCCAATATCAAGATACTTGTCAGGTAGGTTAAGAGATTCTATTCGATGTGTTCTCGCTGTTACAATAAAATGACATCCATTTGGAATTTCTATATTTAATAGATCTCGAACAAAACTCTTTTCACCATTATTTTGGGCTGCTGTAACACTATTATCAGCAGCGTCAATAATGATAACGAGGGAAGCAGAAGGATTTCTGTTTCTTAATATTTCTACACCTCTTTCAATTCTTTTTATTAACTCTGTCAGATAAACATCATCTGACTCATTCTGTATAAGTAAGAAGTCAGTGCCAATACTTTTGGCTAATTCATTTGCTATTTGAGTAATGGCTTTCCTATGTAAATGTCTCTTATCTTCTGGGTTCTGGTATTTACCTGCTCCATAGCAATCAAATAAAATACATTTTGAATACTTAGGAAGTTTATTCTTGACTTGTTTAATAATGGTTGATTTACCTATTCCTGCTCCACCATGAATGCAAATTGGCAAGTATCCCTCGTTTCTTTCTATTATAGAAATAATATCATCTAATTGTTCCCTGTTGATTACATTTAAATTCTGCTCAAAATTTTTAGACACGGGAAAAAGGTTGTCAATACTACTAAAACCAAAATTAGCAACAATATCAATCAACGTTATTGTCCTTTCTCTATCACTTTCAGGCATCATTTTTTTCCAAATCATTTGAAATAATGAATTGAATTGACCACGAGTTTTGATGCTTGTTTCTGATATTGAATTTATTAATTCAAACTCTAAAGACTGTCTCGATTTTGTACCACAGTCTTCAAAATCAAGTAGTCTAAAAAAATCCGAAAACTCTTTGGCATCCAGACCAGAGGCTTCTCTCAGTTTATCAAATGGCTTTCTGGATATATTAGGAAATTTTATTAAAGAGTTATTGAAACTTTGAGGTCTTATGTCTTTACGGAGAAAACCTTGTAGGATTTTAATTTGATTTAATTGATTAGGGTTTAAATTTCTATTGCTAACCAACTTTATAGTTGTTTTTCTGATTACTTCTTTTCTGCCGTATTCGTCTAAGAATGCTTTGAAAGTTGTTGCTAACTTTTGGATAATAGATCCCGAGTACGATTTCTTTCCATTGTAAAGCTTAGAGTAGGTGAAATTCTCATCTGCTCTCCTTGTGCTATATTTTACTTGAGATATTACAACTAAATCAGCATTTTCAAAATTAGCACCTCCATAGTATTCAGTAAGATCTATTCCTAAAAACTTTTCCCCTGAGGGGTCTATTTTTTTTGAAGCATTCTTTTCGATATCTTCAATTGTTACAGCTTGCAGTCCTCTTTTATCAAAATTCAATAAACCAAGGGATTTTTTGATAGCCCATAATATATGAAAGTCGTCTCCGGCACTTGACAGATCTGCATCTGGTACTGTTTTGTATTTAGCCATTTAAAAATAAATAAGAGTGGAAAACTTAAAGCTAAAATAAAACTTATTAAATAACTTAGTATTCCATATTTTGGATGTTTTTTCGACTATCAAAATGATCGACAGCTTTTATTTAAGAGGGTTTGGCATAATAAATTTTTATTAGACGCTACGATTTAGAAATATCATTCAAAATTTTAAAGAACTCTATTTTTATTTTTTTGACTTATAATTCGATCTAATTTGTTAATATCTGAACTCAATTTATTTTCTAACACTCTCGCATAAATTTGAGTGGTTGACAGTTTTGAATGTCCTAATATTTTTGAGACTGTCTCTATTGGCACTCCATTCGACAAGGTTACCGTTGTTGCAAAGGTGTGACGTGCTGAATGGAATGTAATTTGCTTTCTAACACCAATCGCTTTCATGATATCTTTTAAGTATTTATTCGTTTTTTGATTCGAAATGACTGGAAATACCTTGCTCTCATCTATATATTCAGCTTTCAAATATTTGTTCAAAATTAACTTGGCAGGATTCAGCAAAGGAATTTTTACTGATTCCTGAGTTTTTTCTCGTTTGGTATAGATCCAGTCGTTTCCATCCATTCCTTTGACAATTTTATTGGTAGTCAGTTCTCTTAGATCGATATAGGAGAGGCCGGAGTAGCACGAGAATAAAAACATATCTTTTACTCGTTCCAGAGATTCACTTTTAAAAATTGTCGTTTCTAATTTTTGTAATTCTCTTTCCGTTAGGAATTGGCGATCATTCTTTTCAAATTTAAAAGTATAGCTTCGAAATGGGCTTTTATCGAGCCATTCTAGTTTGATAGCCAGATTCAAAAGCTTTTTAAAGCGTTCTAAGTGTTTCATCGTTCCATTCGGCCCACAGGGTCGCTGACCTTTCTTTGGCTTAACATGTCTCAGGAAATCCTCAAATTCGGTTATAAAGTGGTAATTAATTTGCTTCAAATAATAATTGTCGGTGTTTTTTCGCTTATTCAAAAAAAGTTTCAAGTATTCTGCAGTAGTGCTATAATTCTTAAGTGTTCCCCATTTAAGAACCCCTTTCATTTTAGAATTATGATACTCTAAAATTTCATTCAGTGTTTTATGGTCTTCATCCAATCCCAGGTAGGAAGCTTTGATTTTTTTTGCTGTAATCAGCGAGCTTTTATCCAAAAGCTTTTTATGAGTATCCAATAATTTTGAATACACCTGGTCTAGATAGTCATTGATTTTGCGAATTTGTGGTGAGTTTCCTTTTAATCTGGATTTTGAAGGATCCCATTTATTCAATGGAATCTTCCTTTTTAAACTCAATTCTGAGCATTTTCCATTGACCGTAATACGAGCATAGATTGAAAGCTTTTCCTCTTTAGCATTTAATTTTCTAGTAAAGAAGAGAACGGAGAAAGTAGTAAAATCAGGCATTTCGAACGTCTTTAAGTGATACAATAGTTTACAAAGACGAAAATCAAATCAACCGAAATGTTCTTCTAAGATAGCGAAATGAGTTTTAAAATGCATTCACCGAATCATTCACTGAAAGGGTTAATTTCATATGATATCAGATGATGTTGTTAAAAACAAAAAAACACTGAAAATCAAATGATTAACAGTGTTTTAGTCCTTATTTCGATAAGGTTCGTCGGGGTGGCAGGATTCGAACCTGCGGCCTCCTGCTCCCAAAGCAGGCGCGATAACCGGGCTACGCTACACCCCGAAAAATGCATTGTTTAGCATTAATTGGGCGGCAAATATAAGAATAAATCATATCCTACCATGGAAAGTTTCATTTTTTTATATCTTAGTTCAAACATTGCTTTAAAAATGAGAAGAAATATGAAAAAGTATATTGCATCCATTGGTATTTTATTTTCAGTTTATGCCTGTGGTGATTCGAATTCTGGAAACGATCTTTCAGAAAATACTGAAGATCCTGTTGCGGTACCCGGAGATACTTCCGAAGAAAACCAACAAGTGCCAGATCCTATTGAAGCTGGAGTTTCAAATGCTTATGGATTTGAAATGGTTGTTGAAGGTCTGGATATTCCATGGGGTTTTACATTTATGCCAGATAAGAGCATGCTGATCACTGAAAAGAATGGTGATATCATACATTTTAAAAATGGTGAAAAGATCAAGATTTCCGGTGGACCTGAAGTGTATGATCGCGGCCAAGGAGGTTTGCTTGATGTGGTGCTTCACCCAGAGTATGAATCTAATGGCTGGATCTACTTCTCCTATGCTTCCCCGGAAGGTAGTGCAGATGGTGGTAATACTGCTATTATGCGTGCAAAACTTGAAGGCAACAAACTAACTTCTAAAGAGGTGCTTTACAAGGCTTCTCCAAATACTACCAAAGGTCAGCATTTTGGTTCCAGGATAGCATTTGATAAGAACGGTTATTTATTCTTTAGTGCAGGTGAAAGAGGTGAGCGCGATGTAAACCCACAGGATATCTCTCGTGATAACGGGAAGGTTTACCGGTTAAATGACGATGGTTCTATCCCTTCAGACAATCCTTTCGTTGGCGAAGAAAATGCCGTTGAAGCGATCTATTCTTACGGACATAGGAATCCCCAGGGAATGATACTCAATCCTGAAACTGGGGAAATCTGGGTGCATGAGCATGGACCAAAAGGTGGAGATGAGATCAATGTAGTAGAGAAAGGCGCTAATTATGGATGGCCTGTAGTGACTTATGGTGAAAATTATAGCGGTACACCAATTACCGACGAGCGTAGCAAACCGGGAATGAAAGATCCTATTTTCTACTGGCTACCTTCTATTGCTCCTAGCGGATTCGCTTATGTAACTTCAGAAAAATTTCCAGAATTGAAAGGCAACCTTTTAGTAGGGTCTCTAAAATTTCAATATCTTGAACTCCTTGAACTTGATGGTAAAAAGATCACCAAAAGAACTAAACTTATTGATGGTGCAGGACGCATGCGCGACGTAAGACAGGGACCAGATGGAGATATTTATGTAGCCATTGAAGGAAAAGGAATTGCAAAATTAATCAACAAATAATCACATGAAGAAACTACTTTTCGTATTTGGATTGGCCGCAATGGTGGCTTGTAAATCTGACAAAAAGGAAAATGAAACCGAAGATGAATCTTACGTAATTCCTTCTTCGGAAAAGTCCAGCGAACAAACACCGTTAACTGCAAGTATCAAGAGAGGAAAAGGTATTTATTCAGATCTTTGTGTGACCTGTCACTTACCAAACGGGAAAGGGATTGCAGGAACCTATCCTCCACTCGATGGTTCAAACTGGCTTACAGAAAAGCGTGAAGAAAGCATTCGCGGTGTTAAATATGGAATGAAAGGTCCTATTGAAGTGAACGGTGAGAAATATGACAACGTAATGACTCCAATGGGCTTGAGTGACCAGGAAGTTGCAGATGCAATGAACTACGTCATGAACTCCTGGAGCAACAATATAGACGATATGGTGACGGTTGAAGAAGTAGCTGCTGTCAAGGAAAGCGCTGAGTAAGAAACCATCAACAATTTCAAAACCGACTTTTACAAGTCGGTTTTTTTTATTTCGAAAGCCAGGCTGCACTTTCCGAAGATTTTTAAAAAGTAATATTACCTTTGCAAAAATTCTAGAAACATGCTAATTATTGGGATCGCCGGTGGTACCGGGAGTGGTAAGACTACGGTTGTAAATCAAATCATCGATGAATTAAAACATGAAGAGGTAGATGTGATCTCCCAGGACTCTTACTACCAGGATACGACTCATCTAACTTTTGAAGAGCGTAAAAAGATAAATTTTGACCATCCCAAATCCATTGATTTCGATCTTCTGGCAGAGCATTTAAGACAGTTACGCGCTGGTCATAACATTCAGCAACCAGTCTATTCTTTTAAAGAACATAATAGAACCGGAGAGTTTGTAGAGATACACCCTCGAAAAGTAGTGATCGTTGAAGGAATCCTTATCCTCACCCACCCTGAAATTCGTGACCTTTTTGACATTAAGATCTACGTTCATGCAGATAGTGATGAGCGATTAATTCGCCGTTTAAAACGTGACATTGCAGATCGCGGCCGTGATCTGGAAGAAGTGCTCTGGAGATACCAAACGACTTTAAAACCAATGCATCAGCAGTTTATAGAACCTACCAAAGAATTTGCCGATATCATCATTCCTACCAATCGCTACAATACGGTGGCTGTTGACATCGTTCAGACTATTATCAAAGATCGCTTAAGCTAATTTTGTATCTTTAAAACCTATGAAATTAAAAGACCTGCGTAAAAAACGATGGTTCCGGTTTATCAGTAACAAATACGTACTGATAAGCATTATTTTCATAGGCTGGATGTTCTTTCTGGATACCAATTCCTGGTTCATACATCACGAACTGGATGTGGAAATAGAAGAACTGCAGAGTAATAAGAGCTATTATCAGGAAGAGATCGCGAAAGACAAGGCTATCATTGAAGATCTTCAGGATTCGGTGCAACTCGAACGTTTTGCCCGCCAGAAGTACTATATGAAAAGACCCAATGAAGATATTTATATTATCGAGTACGATACTATAGATTGATCTCGCCCGCCAAAAATTTAAAATCATGAAGCAATTGTTATTTCAGGAATTCGAAAATGTTTCTGCGAAGCAATGGAAACAAAAGATCCAGGCAGATCTTAAAGGTGCCGATTATAATGAGAAACTGGTTACCAAAACTCTCCACGGCATTGATATAAAACCCTTCTATTCTTCGGAAGATATTTCAGAAAGTCTTTCGATCCCTAATCCGGCTCACTGGAATATCTGTGAAAAGATCTATATCACTTCTGAAGCTTCCGCAGTAAATAAAGCCCAGGACAAACTACAGAAGGGAACTGAATCTTTATGGTTCATTTTAGCTTCTGAAGAAATCGATTTCGTAGAAATTCTGAAGTCCTTACCTAAGGAAGTCTCGGTTTACCTGCAATGCGAGTTCCTGAATTCAGATTTTATACTGAAGCTGGATAAGGAAATTAGCAAGTCTAACAGAAAAGTTTACCTGCGTAATGATATTATAGGCAACCTTGCCCGATCTGGAAACTGGTTTGAAAACCTGAAATCTGATCATTCAGAATTAGAAAAAATTATTCATAAAAGTTCAGGCTTTGCTTCAGTATTGAGCATAGACCTGGGATTATATCAAAATGCCGGGGCCAATATTCCGCAGCAACTTGCTTATTCACTTGCCCAGGTTTCAGAATATCTACATCATTTTGAAGGCCTGGATTCAGAAAAGAAGGAGAGTCTTAAAATTCAATTTTACGTTTCGGTAGGATCCGATTATTTCTTCGAAATTTCGAAAATTAGAGCATTGCGCTGGCTTTTCGCCACCGTTGCGCCAGAATTTGGATTCCATAAAGATTGTCATATTGTTGCTGAACCAACAAAACGCACCAAAACCTTATATGACTTCAACGTCAACCTGCTTAGAACCACCACAGAAAGTATGAGTGCGATCCTTGGTGGTGCAGACAGTATTTGCAATATGCCTTACGATGCAATCTACCATAAGAATAATGAGTTTGGTGACCGCATTGCCCGCAATCAATTGCTGGTAATGAGGCACGAAAGCTATTTTGGAAAAGTAGGAAATGTTGCTGAAGGGACTTATTATATAGAAACCATCACCCGACAGATTGCTGAAAAAGCTTTACAGATATTTAAGGATATCGAGAAAGGCGGCGGTTTTCTAAACGAACTAAAAGAAGGAATTATTCAAAAAAAGATCAAGGAAAGTGCAAAGGAAGAACAACATAAATTTGATTCGGGGGAACTGATCCTTATTGGAACCAACAAGTTCGAAAACCCTGAAGACAGGATGAAAGACGATCTTGAGTTGTACCCTTTTTTAAAGCAAAATCCAAGAAAAACGCTTTTACAGCCAATCCTGGAAAGAAGATTAAGTGAAGCGATGGAGCAAAAACGACTGGAAAAGGAAACTTCTGCAGAAAACTCTCAAAATTAGGAACGATGGCACATAAAGACCTTCAACATATAAGCTTAAACGATAAAGATCTATCTTCAGCAAAGAAAATAAGCGCGGAGACCTTCGAGACACCCGAAGAGATAGAGATCAAAACATCTTACTCGAAAGAAGACCTTTCAGAAGCAGAACATCTTGAATTTGCCGCCGGAATCCCTCCCTATTTACGCGGACCATACAGTACGATGTATGTGAGCAGACCATGGACGATTAGACAATATGCAGGCTTTTCCACCGCCGAAGAAAGCAATGCCTTTTATAGACGAAACTTAGCTGCAGGTCAAAAAGGACTATCGGTAGCATTTGACTTGCCAACACATAGAGGTTATGACAGTGATCACGAACGTGTGGTTGGAGATGTTGGTAAAGCTGGGGTTGCGATAGATTCGGTTGAGGACATGAAGATCCTTTTCGACCAGATTCCGCTGGATAAAATGTCGGTTTCCATGACTATGAATGGAGCAGTTCTTCCTATTATGGCATTCTACATCGTTGCTGCGGAAGAACAGGGCGTAAAACCAGAATTATTATCAGGTACGATCCAGAATGATATACTTAAGGAGTTTATGGTGAGAAATACCTATATCTATCCTCCTACTCCTTCCATGAAGATCATTTCAGACATATTTGAGTATTCATCTCAAAATATGCCAAAATTCAATAGCATTAGTATTTCCGGTTATCATATGCAGGAAGCCGGTGCTACCTGTGATATCGAGCTTGCCTATACGCTGGCCGATGGACTGGAATATATTCGTAAAGGACTTGATGCAGGAATGAAAATTGACAGTTTTGCACCAAGACTTTCATTTTTCTGGGCGATTGGAATGAACCATTTTATGGAGATCGCCAAAATGCGCGCAGGAAGAATGTTATGGGCAAAACTGGTAAAGCAATTTAATCCTACCAATCCTAAATCTCTAAGTCTAAGAACGCATTCACAAACCAGTGGATGGAGTTTGACCGAGCAGGATCCGTTCAACAACGTGGCGAGAACCTGTATCGAAGCAGCGGCAGCAGCCTTTGGTGGAACCCAGAGTTTACATACCAATGCTCTCGATGAAGCGATCGCACTCCCAACCGACTTTTCTGCCAGAATAGCACGAAATACGCAACTTTATCTTCAACAGGAGACGAATATTACCAAGACGGTGGATCCTTGGGCCGGAAGTTATTATGTTGAAAAGCTTACCGAAGAGATCGCTGCGAAAGCCTGGAAGCTCATTGAGGAAGTTGAAGAACTTGGCGGAATGACCAAAGCTATTGAGGCCGGTATTCCAAAAATGAGGATAGAAGAAGCTGCTGCCAGAAAACAGGCCCGAATAGACAGCGAAACAGATGTGATCATAGGTGTGAACAAATATCGTCTTGATAAGGAAGATGATATGGTTACTCTGGAAGTAGACAATCAAACCGTACGAAAACAACAGGTCGCCAGGTTAGAAAAAATAAGATCTGAGAGAGATTCAGATAAAGTAAAAAACAGCCTTGAAAAGCTGACCATGGCAGCCAAAGAAGAAAATGCTAACTTACTGGAACTTGCCGTTGAAGCAGCTCGTGATCGTGCTACTTTGGGTGAAATTAGTGATGCACTGGAAAGCGTTTACGGTAGATATAAAGCTAAGATTCAGTCATTCAGCGGAGTATATTCAAAAGAAATGAAAGACAACAGCTCATTTAAAAAGGCTCGTGAAATGGCCGATAAGTTCGCTGAAATGGATGGTCGCCGACCAAGGATCATGGTTGCAAAAATGGGACAGGATGGTCACGATCGTGGAGCAAAGGTAGTTGCTACCGGATATGCCGATCTTGGATTTGACGTAGATATTGGACCATTGTTCCAGACTCCAGCCGAAGCAGCACAACAGGCCGTGGAAAATGACGTTCATATTCTTGGGGTATCTTCACTAGCCGCTGGACATAAAACCCTTGTTCCGCAGGTTATCGAAGAACTTCAGAAGTTAGGACGTGATGATATCATGGTCATCGTTGGAGGTGTGATCCCATCTCAGGATTACCAGTTCCTGTTCGATTCAGGAGCCGTGGCAGTATTTGGCCCGGGGACCAAAATCAGTGATGCTGCGATACAATTACTTGAAATATTAATCGACGAATAATCATATAACCAACCAAAATATGGATTTAAAGAAAAAAATGCTCCGTGATGATGCTTTAGCCGGAAAAACAATTGTTGTAACCGGTGGTGGTAGTGGTCTTGGAAAATCGATGACTACTTATTTCCTGGAACTGGGAGCAAACGTTGCGATCACTTCCAGAAATATGGAAAAGCTGGAGAAAGTAGCAAAAGAACTGGAAGAACAAACCGGCGGAAGATGTCTTCCTTTGCAGTGTGATGTGAGACATTATGATCAGGTGGAAGCTATGCGCGATAAAGCGGTAGCCGAATTTGGATCTGTAGATATTCTACTGAACAACGCAGCTGGAAATTTCATATCCCCAACAGAACGTTTGAGCGCGAATGCCTTTGATACTATTATTGATATTGTTTTGAAAGGTAGCAAGAACTGCACGCTTGCCTTCGGAAAACACTGGATCGATGAAAAACAGGAAAACAAGAATATCCTTAATATCGTTACTACCTATGCATGGACTGGATCTGCCTATGTAGTTCCAAGTGCTACCGCAAAAGCCGGCGTACTTGCCATGACCAGATCTCTGGCAGTAGAATGGGCAAAGTACGGCATTAGATCTAATGCCATTGCACCTGGACCTTTTCCTACTAAAGGAGCGTGGGACAGATTGCTACCAGGAGATCTAAAGGAAAAGTTCGATCTGGCTAAAAAAGTACCCCTAAAGAGAGTAGGAGATCACCAGGAACTGGCAAATCTCGCCGCATACCTTGTTTCAGATTTCTCTGCATATGTAAATGGTGAAGTGATCACCATAGATGGTGGAGAATGGTTAAAAGGTGCCGGACAGTTTAATTTACTGGAAGATGTTCCTGAAGAAATGTGGGACATGCTGGAACAAATGATCAAATCTAAAAAAGGAAAGTAGTTGTACACACCTTAATTTAAACCGGGCCTTGAAAGCCCGGTTTTTTTATGGAGCTCAATGTCATTTTTTAGACATTACCGTATCATTAATATGTGTTAATTGATTTGAAATATTATCTTGTGTGCAATTAATTAACACCTATTTCAATTTATTATGAAAAAAAACCTAACAGGCAACCTTTGGATGCTGTTCCTGGTATTTACTGGTATTGGTTTCGCTCAAACTAGCGATACCGATGAGATCCCAATGGATCCAAACGTGAAGATCGGGAAGCTTGACAATGGTCTAACCTATTACATTCGCAACAATGGGAAGCCGGAAGACAAATTAGAATTACGCCTAGCACTTAAAGCAGGCTCTATTCTGGAAAACGATGATCAGCAAGGTCTTGCTCATTTTATCGAACACATGAACTTTAACGGTACCAAAAATTTTGAAAAAAATGAACTGGTAGATTACCTGCAAAGTATTGGAGTAAAATTTGGAGCAGATCTTAATGCCTACACCAGCTTTGATGAGACCGTGTATATTCTGCCAATTCCCAGTGATGATGCTGAAAAACTTGAAAAAGGATTCACCATTCTTGAAGACTGGGCGCATAATGCACTTCTTACTGAAGAAGCTATCGACGGCGAACGTGGAGTTGTACTGGAAGAATACAGACTTGGACTTGGGCCAGATAAGAGAATGATGCAGGAATACCTTCCGAAGGTTATGTACAATTCGAGATATGCTGAAAGACTTCCAATAGGAAAGAAAGATGTGATCGAGAATGCAGATTACGAAACTATTCGTAACTACTATAAAGACTGGTACCGTCCAGGACTTATGGCCGTAATTGCGGTTGGTGATCTTGATGTGGAAACCATCGAACAAAAGATCAAATCTCACTTCTCAAACCTTGAAGCCAGGGAAAACCCGGTAGAACGTAAAGAATATGGTGTACCTAACCATGATTCAACTTTTGTAGCCATCGCATCAGACCCTGAAGCTAACTTTAGCCAGGTTAGTATCTATTATAAGGATATGGAAGAAGCGGAAGATGTAGTGACTATTGCAGATTACAAGAAACAACTGGAAAAAAACATGTTTTCTTCTATGATCAATAACAGGCTGCAGGAACTTGCCAACTCCTCTACTCCCCCATTTACTTATGGTTTTTCATATTATGGCGGAACTTACTCCCCAAAGAAAAACGCTTACCAGTCTTTTGCTATGGCCGGAGAGAATTCACAAGTGGAAGCTCTAAAAGCATTGGTGACAGAAAATGAGCGAGTAAAAAGATATGGTTTTAGCGAAGCTGAATTTGAAAGAGCTAAGAAAGAATACCTTGCTCAGCTTGAGAAAGCTTATAAGGATCGTGACAAGCAGGAAAGCAATAGAATTATTGGTCAATACGTAAGTCATTTTCTGGAAGATTCACCAATACCCGGAACAGAATGGACCTACGAATTTGCTAAGAACAACCTTGATGCCATTAAACTGGAGAATATCAATGGTTTGATTAACAACTTCCTGCATGATGAAAATAGAGTCATCGTTTTCACCGGACCAGAAAAAGAATCGGTTAAAAAGATTTCTGAAGAGCAAGTACTTGCCGTTCTTGCTGACGTTAAAAACTCTGAGATCGAGAAGTATGCAGATGAAGAAGTTCGTGAAAATCTAATTACTGAAATGCCTGAAAAAGGTTCTGTAAAAGAATCAACTGTCAATGAAGAATTAGGGATTACGACCATGATCCTTAGCAACGGTGCTAAAATAATGCTGAAGAAAACTGATTTCAAAAATGATGAGATCCTGTTTTCAGCATATAGTGAAGGAGGAAACTCTTTGTACTCAGACGACGAATATATGTCTACAGTTTATGCCAATGCTGGTCTTAACGAAGCCGGTGTAGGAGGTTTAGATAAGAATGACATGAATAAAATGATGAGCGGTAAGATCGTGAATGTGAATCCGCAGATATCTACTTACTCTGAAGGATTGAATGGTTCTTCCACTCCAAAAGATTTTGAGACCCTGATGCAGATGATCCATTTGTATTTTACAGATCTTAATAAAGATGAAGAGGCGTACCAGTCCTTTGTGACCAAGCAGAAAAATTTTCTTGGCAACCTGATGTCTAATCCAAACTTCTATTTTCAAAATGAGTTGAGTAAATTCAGAAATGAAGGTAATACGAGATATGTAGGTTTCCCTACTCCAGAAAAGTATGACGAAATGGATTACGATCTTGCTTACCAGAAATACCAGGAACGTTTTGCTGATGCTTCAGACTTTACATTTTTCTTTGTTGGAAATGTAGATGAAGCTCAATTAAAGGAATACGCCAGCACTTATATTGCAAGTCTTCCTGCTTCCAATTCTGATGAAGAATACAAAGCACCGGTATTTAGAGAGAAAACCGACGAGCAGCGTAGTAAAACTATCTATAAAGGTTCAGATCCTAAAAGTCAGGTAAGCATCATCTGGAACGGTGAAACTGAATATGACAAAGAAGATGATCTTGCATTGTCTGCACTTGGAGAAGTTCTTACCATTAAACTGGTAGAACAACTACGTGAAGAAGAAGGTGGTGTATACGGAGTTGGAGCTCGTGGAAACATGTCTGAAATTCCTTATGACAGCTACAGCTTTTCGATCTCATTTCCATGTGGACCTGAGAACGTAGACAAGCTTACGAAGGCTGCTCTTGCTGAAGTTAAAAAGCTAAGAACAGAAGGTCCTACGGAAGAAGATCTTGCAAAAGTGAAAGAAACTTTCAAGGTACAGCGCAAGGAACAATTACAGGAAAACCAATTCTGGATGCAACAGCTTAGAAAAGCCGAAGAAGAAGGCTTCAAATTGAGCGAGATCAGCAAATTCAATGAAATGGTTGATGATCTTGAAGCAGAAGAGCTTCAGGAACTAGCGGAAGAATTCTTAGGTTCAAATTATTTACTGGGAGTTCTAATGCCAGAAACTGAGGAAGCTTCAGCAGAATAAATAGAGAAAAATTTTGTTTAATTGACCGCCGCCAGAATTAACCTGGCGGCGGTTTTTTATTTTAAGCATTCTTCAGAAGCTGTTAACAAATACATTTTCTAAACCTATAATAAATTGTATTTTTACCTTTCAAAAATCAGACTGAATTAATGGGTAAAATCATTGCTATTGCCAACCAAAAGGGAGGAGTGGGTAAAACCACAACATCTGTAAACCTTGCAGCTTCACTTGGGGTTTTAGAGAAAAAGATCTTATTGATTGATGCCGATCCACAGGCCAATGCCACATCGGGATTGGGGATAGATGTTGAGGAAGTGGAAAATGGAACTTATCAACTACTGGAGCACTCGGTAAAAGCAGAAGATGCCATTCAAAAAACCAATTCTCCAAACCTGGATATTATCCCGGCACATATTGATCTTGTTGCTATAGAAATTGAGTTGGTGGACCAGGAAAACAGGGAAAGCATGTTAAAGCGTGCCATCACTCCTTTGAAAGAACTGTATGATTATATCCTGATAGATTGTGCTCCATCTCTTGGACTACTCACGCTAAATGCGCTTACTGCTTCAGATTCTGTGATCATACCTATTCAATGTGAATATTTTGCACTGGAAGGTCTGGGTAAATTACTGAACACGATCAAAAGCGTTCAGAAATTACATAATAACAAGCTCGATATTGAAGGTTTGCTATTAACTATGTATGATTCAAGGTTACGTTTGTCTAACCAGGTCGTAGATGAGGTTAAAAAACATTTTGATGAGATGGTTTTCGAAACAATCATTCAGCGAAATGTTCGTTTAAGTGAAGCACCAAGTTATGGTGAAAGTATCATTAACTATGACGCTTCCAGTAAAGGAGCCAGCAATTACCTAAGCCTGGCACATGAAATTATTAAGAAAAACGAATAGAAATGGCTAAGGCTACCAGAAAACAGGCATTGGGGAGAGGACTTTCAGCCTTACTCAAAGATCCTGATAACGATATAAAATCTGCAGAAGATAAAAATGCCGATAAACTTGTTGGACATATTGTTGAACTGGAACTATCTTCTATTGAAGTAAACCCATTTCAGCCAAGAACCAGCTTTAACGAAGACTCGCTAAAGGAGCTTGCTACTTCCATTCGGGAGCTTGGAGTGATCCAGCCAATTACTGTAAGAAAACTTGATTTTGACAAATACCAGCTGGTATCTGGAGAAAGAAGATTTAGAGCGTCAAAACTGGTAGGTCTTAAGACCATCCCTTCTTATATTCGAATCGCGAACGACCAGGAATCCCTGGAAATGGCGCTTGTAGAAAATATCCAGAGACAGGATCTTGATCCTATAGAAATTGCTATTTCTTACCAGAGATTAATCGATGAGATCCAGTTAACCCAGGAACAATTAAGTGACAGGATTGGGAAAAACAGGTCTACAGTTGCCAATTACCTCAGGCTGTTAAAATTGGATCCTATCATCCAGACCGGGATGAGAGATGGCTTCCTCAGTATGGGACATGGCCGTGCACTTATCAATATTGATGACACGCAGCAACAGCTTGATATTTACGAGAAGATCCTTCAAAAATCACTGTCAGTTCGAGAAACCGAGCAATTAGTTCGTGAGCTTAATGGCAAAGGGAAAACTTCAGGTAATACCACTGCTAAGACCAGTGTTCCAAAAACCTATAAAAAAGGGATTAAGGAATTTTCAGAATATCTTGGAACCAAGGTAGATGTGAAGGTGACCAAAAAAGGAAGTGGAAAACTAACTATTCCGTTTTCTTCGGAAGAAGATTTTGAGCGCATCAAAAACCTGATCAAAAGTGAAGAATAGATCACTACTTTGTATATTATCAGTGCTGTTCTCTTTTTCAGGAATCCAGGCGCAAACCGACTCTTTAAGCATTCAGGGAAAGGAAGGTATTGAAACTGAAATTGTAGAAAAGGATTATGAACCCTATAACGCACTTGCCCCGGCAAAGGCTGCTTTTTACTCGGCAATACTTCCCGGTTTAGGACAGGCTTACAATGGCAGCTACTGGAAAATTCCTATCGCTTATGGCGGACTAGCCACAGGAATTTATTATTATCTCGAAAACGATAAGCAATACTCGAAGTACCGGGATGCCTATAAGAGCAGGATCGCGGGTAGAGAAGACCAATTTAACGGCAAGGACGAAAGGGTATTTGTTAGCACAGATGGTCTTATAAGAGCTCAGGAAGTATATCAGAAAAATAAAGAGATCTCATTACTGGTAACGGTTGGCGTTTATATTCTGAATATCATCGATGCAAATGTAGAGGCTCATTTACGACAGTTTAATGTTGATGAGGACCTAACGCTTCAACCTAATTTCGATTTCAATTCACTTACCGGAAAAACTAATTACGGACTTACTTTAAACTTTAATTTTTAAATGAAAATCGCTCTTTTAGGCTACGGAAGAATGGGTAAAACCATTGAGGAAATCGCGAAAAACAGAGGTCACGAGATCGTACTGAAAGTAAGTGATGATATCGAAAATCATGATCTCACGAAGGCTGATGTTGCTATAGATTTCAGTGTACCCGATGCTGCTTTTAAAAATATCACGACCTGTTTTAAAGCTGGAGTTCCAGTTGTAAGTGGAACTACCGGTTGGCTGGATGATTATGAAAAGGCAACGAAAATTTGTTCCGAAGAAAATTCAGCATTTATATATGCATCAAATTTCAGTCTCGGGGTCAACGTGTTTTTCGAACTGAACCGGAAATTAGCCGGAATGATGCAAGGTCTGGAAGATTACTTCGTAGAAATCGAGGAAATTCACCATACCAAAAAACTGGATGCTCCCAGCGGCACTGCAATTAGCCTTGCTGAACAGATCATTCATGAAAACAAGCAATTAAAAGGCTGGCAATTAGATTCGACAGATGAGAATAAAATTCCGATCCATGCCAAGCGTATTGAAGATGTTCCAGGAACCCACGTGGTAAGCTACGATTCTGAAATTGATACCATCGAGATCAAACATACCGCTAAAAGCAGGCAGGGATTTGCTCTTGGAGCTGTGGTCGCTGCAGAATACCTTAAAGACAAAACAGGTATTTATAGCATGAAAGATGTACTTGCCGATCTTTTTAAGAACTAATTTGTAACAAATGCAGGCGTTTTCAGCCTAACCAGTAAAAGAAATCAATATGACATTTACCGAATGGTTCATTTTTTTCCTGATCATACAGGTGGTTCATTTTTTAGGGACCTGGAAACTTTATCAGCGTGCAGGTAGAAAAGCATGGGAAGCTGCGGTTCCGGTTTACAATGCAGTTGTTTTAATGCAGATCATCAACCGACCGAAATGGTGGGTTATACTTTTCTTTATTCCCATCGTAAACCTGATCATCATACCAGTTACGTGGGTGGAAACCATTCGAAGCTTCGGTAGAAATTCAACTGCCGAGACCTTTGCGGTAATTCTAACCTTAGGATTTTATATTTACTATGTCAATTATGCTACCAACGATCCATATATCGTAGATAGAGACCTGAAACCGCGATCTGAAGTTGGTGAATGGGTAAGTTCCATCCTATTTGCGGTAATTGCCGCAACTATCGTGCATACTTACTTTATGCAGCCTTTTACTATTCCAACCTCTTCTCTCGAAAAAACCTTGCTGGTAGGTGACTTTCTGTTGGTAAGCAAATTCCATTACGGTGCAAGAATACCGAAGACTGCAGTGGCCTTTCCAATGGTACACGACACCATTCCTGTAGTTAATACCAAGTCGTATCTAAACGATCCACAGATCCCCTATCTTAGATTTCCCGGTTTTGAAGATATAGAACGTAACGATATTGTTGTATTCAACTGGCCTGTAGATACCGTAAATGCTTTTCAGCAATATGGAGATGGGAAATATTACGAAAAACCGATCGATAAAAAATCCAATTATGTAAAGCGTGCGGTGGGAGTCCCTGGAGATTCACTATCTGTAAAGAATGGATTCGTATTTATTAACGGTGAGCAATTGCAATTGCCAGAAAGAGCTAAACCACAGTTTACCTATACCGGTGTGACTAAAGGGCAGCCATTCAATCCTCAAACGCTATACAAAGTTTATGATATTACAGATGGTTTTGGATATAATCCGGCCACCAATGAATTTACTTTCGTTGCTATTACAGAAGAGACTTTTGAAAGACTTAAGAATCATCCCAATGTGGCCAGCATCAAAAGAGCGGCAGATACTTTATCTAAAAGCAGTAGGTTGTTTCCAAATGACAGGGGGCGATGGAACAATGATAATTTTGGACCTATTTATATTCCGAAGAAAGGTGCTACTGTAAAGATCACCCCTGAAAGCATGCCTTTTTACAAGGAGATCATCGAAACTTATGAAGGTTCTGAGTATGGTTTAAATAATAAACTAAGCCTGAATGGTACTCAGGTATTGTTGAATGGAAGTCCGATATCTGAATACACTTTTCATCAGAATTACTACTGGATGATGGGGGACAACAGAAATAATTCTGAAGATAGTAGATCTTGGGGTTATGTTCCTGAAAATCATGTGGTAGGTAAACCTGTTTTTATATGGTTGAGCTGGGATTCCAATGCCAGCGGATTTGATAAAATTCGATGGGATCGTGTTTTTACTACAGTTAAAGGTGACGGAAGTCCAACCTCGTTTTTACCGTATTTCCTGATCGCATTGGTAGTCTTCTTCGGATGGAGATTTTTCAAACAACGTAGAGAAGCTTAAGGATGGATCCGGTTTTACTACATCCCTCCTATTTTGGACCAGTAAGTCAATGGGTTGCCTTTACTAAAGCTGAAGCGGTAATATTTGAAGCTGAGGATAATTACCAGAAACAAACTTACCGTAATCGCATGTATATCTATGATGCCAACGGAAAGCTTACTCTAAACATTCCTATAAAACACAATGCAGCATTAGGACTTCCAAAAAGGAGCAAACAGAAATACCGGGATATTCAGATCGAGAATGAATTCCCATGGCAGTTGCAGCACTGGCGTGCATTTAAAGCTTCGTATCAGACCTCTCCATTTTTCGAATTCTATGAAGATGAATTGAGGCCGCTTTACGAAAACTCCTTCAAATATCTGCTAGATTTTAATTATCGCTGTATGGAGTTTGTCGCCGATTCATTACAGGTCGACTGGACATTTGATCAAACTTTAGAGTTTGAACTGAAGCCGGAAGGGATGCTTGATCGTAGAAACCTTATAAATGCAAAATCTGATTTTGGATTTGAAAACGTGAGGTATCACCAGGTTTTTGAAGAGAAACAAGGTTTTCTAAACAACCTGTGCGTTCTTGACCTTATCTTTAATGAAGGGCCAGCATCACTAGCTTACTTGCAGGAACAAAACTTATAATTTAATTGAAGCAGATACCGGGAAATGATCTGAGAAATCAACATCGTATTTTTCAAATTCGAGTATTTCCATTTGCTTTTCTATTAATAAGAAATCGATACGAAGTGGAAAATAATTCAGTTTAAAACTTTTTCCGAAGCCTGTACCAGCAGTTAAAAATGCATCGTTAAAACGACCATCCTGACGCACCAGATCATAGATATAAGAGAAACTAGTATTATTAAAATCACCCATGATAATAGTCTTGTACGGTGATTCATCTACTTCTCTCATCATCATTTCTGCCTGTTCCTGTTGGAGAGAAAATCCATATCCGATTCTACCCAGTAATTTCTTAGAATCTTCATTCTTAAGGTCAGTAATACCCGGTTTGATATTTAAAGACTGGAAATGCACATTAAAAACACGCAGTGTATCTTTATTAACAAGAATATCAGCATATATTGCATTGTTATTTCCATCATGGGGGAAGTCTACGGAATGCTCTTTTATAATTGGATATTTAGAAAAGATCGCCGATCCAAATTCTGAATTTTTACCCTTCAGCTTAACGTACTTATATGGATAGATTTTCGATAATTCGGCAGCACCTACATAATGTTCCTGCACACTCAGAATATCCGGATTCTTTTCTTTTACAAAAGCAGTGATCTTTTCAGGAATATCGGTTCTTTCAGTCCAGTTATAGGCATTGAACATTCGAACGTTATAACTCATTAACGTAAGATCTGCTTCCAGTTCTTCATCGATATCATTTCCGAAGTTTACAAAAACAGAGATATAATTATAGCCTAACAAAAGTACAATTAAGGACAGCAATAATTGTCTTTTAAGTCGGATCAACCAGTACACCAGGAAAAGTGCATTTAGTATGATAAGTACAGGAACTCCCAGACTTAGTACCGAAAGTAGCGGAAAGGTTTTTGGAGGAACATGAGGTAATAAATAGGAGAATAGTAAGGCCGTAGCTGCAAGCGAATTAAGTACAAAGACAAGCTTGTCAAAAAGATTTAGATTCTTCATCTAGTCTTCTTTACCGGCCTGGAATAAATAGTCCTTTTCAGCTTTAGACAAACTCTCATATCCGCTTTTGCTGATCTTATCAAGAATGTTATCTACTTTTTGCTGTTTCTCATTTTTACTTGAGGAAGTAGTTTTGGTTTTTGTATTGCGAGTTTTTGCAGCCTGAGTCTTATTACGATGTACTGTTTTCATTTTTGGCTTGCGTTCGCCTGGTTTGAATAAGGTCTCAACACTATCCATAATATTCTCGAACCATTTTCCAATATCATTCCCTTTCTGAAGCTGTTTAGTATAAATATACCCTAGAGCTGCACCTCCAAGATGCGCAAAATGCCCACCTGCGTTACCCATTGGAATTTGTATGACATCAAGTGCAACCAGAAATGCGGCGATATACCAGAATTTCACACTGCCTATCAGCATTAATCTCACTCTCATGTTCGGGACGTGTGTGGCTATTCCTATAAGTACAGCCATCACTCCTGCGGAAGCTCCTATTAAATAAGATTTTCCGGTACCCTGAAAAGCTGGAAAAAGGTTATAACTAAGCATATAGACCAGAGCTCCAATGATGATCCCCAGGAAATAGTAATTCAGTAGTCTTTTAGGTGAAAAATAATTCAGGAAATAGATTCCCGAAAAATATAGAATAAGCATATTGGATGCAATATGCCAGATGCCGCTATGTAGAAATGCATAGGTAATGATCGACCATGGCTTCATAATATATTCCAGCGGCTCCTTCGGAAAAACTAACCATTCCAGTAAAAAATCTGAAGGGAAGTTGAATAAATAAGCAATGGTTCTAAATAGGTAGAAAACAAGGAACGCCAGTACGTTCACCGCAATAAGCTTCTCAACTACCGTAGCAGTTTGTAACTTAAATCTTATTTTGTCTGCTGCGCTCATTAGTACCAGCGATTATCGTTAAACTGATTCTTCTTCCAGTAATACATCATCAGGAACCCGAACAGGGCGCCTCCAACGTGAGCAAAATGTGCTATAGATCCTCCAAATAAAGAGTAACCCGTAACTCCTGAGAACAGGTCTAATAGAATGATCGCAGGTATAAAGTATTTAGCTTTGATTGGTACAGGCACGAATAAAAGGAATAATTCTACATTAGGAAACATCATACCAAACGCTACAAGAATCCCATATATTGCTCCGGAAGCTCCTACAGCTGGCGTAGTGAACGCTTCGTAGGCGCTTTGTAAAGTATCCATGGGTACAGTGTCCAGAATTGCTTTTGGATATTCCCCGGTTAAGAAGAAATTATCGACCTGGGTCATGTTCATTCCCGCATCCAGTAAATCCTGAACTCCCGACTGGTACCCATAAAAATTTACAAGCGTATGCAGCAAAGCGGCTCCAATCCCGGCTGTAAAGTAAAAAAATAAAAATCTTTTCTGTCCCAGCATTTGTTCAATAGGTCCACCAAAGGCCCACAAAGCGTACATATTAAAAAGAATATGTGTAAAGCCGCCATGCATGAACATGTGGGTAATGACCTGCCAAACCTGGAAATTCGGATTCTTGACGAACCAGAGTGCGAAATACTCGTAGGCTACATCACCTAATAGCTGACTCCCAATGAAAAATATCACATTGATAATCAATAACGTCTTTACCGTATCTGTAATCTTTCCCATCAGGCAAATTTTTTGTCCAATTCCTCTATAGATAGCGTAGTGAAAATGGTTCTATTTGAAGGACTTAAAGCCGGTTCTTTACAGGCAAAAAGTCGGTTAACAATATGTTGTTGCTCAGCTGAATTCAACATGGTTCCAGAACGAACCGCCATTGAATTTGCTAAAGATTTAGATAATAGATCGGTTTGAGAAAATCCATTATCAGGTACGTCTTTTTCAAAGTCGGCAATTAGCTGTTCCAGTAAAATTTCTACTTCACTCTCAGAGATCAGAGTCGGAATTCCAGAGATTTCCACTTCATCTTTATCGAATGATGAAAAGATAAAACCGGTTTGTTCCAGCGATTCTTTGATCTCCTGCAGCATCTCCATTTCTTGATGATTAAACTGAAGTTTCAAAGGAAATAATAATTGCTGACTAACTGCAGCAGAAACGGTAATATTCTTCAATAATTCCTCGTAAAGGATGCGCGTATGAGCACGGTGCTGATCAATAACGAGTATACCGCTCTTTAAAGTGGAAATAATATATTTTTTATGAAGCTGAAAGGTGGATTTCTCGATCTCATCTTCTTTCCCGGCAAAAAGATTACCGGTAACCTCTTCACTTTCAAATTCTATTTGTCGAACATCTACGTCTGAAGTTGACTCAGATTCCAAACCAGAGTACAGGCTTTCCCATTCTGCAGGCTTATCTCTCCTGTATTTAGAAATTGAAGGGTTATAGGAGCGTGCAGAGTTCTCAGATTGAAATGGATTAAAATTTCTATCTACCTCGATCTGAGGCGCACTCGCCTGTTTTGACTGATAATTATACGGTGTATCCAATTCAGAATCCCTATCAAAATCCAGAATAGGCGCTACATTAAACTGGCCAAGCGCGTGCTTGATAGCACTTTTCAAGATAGCATATAAAGCATGCTCATCGTCAAACTTGATCTCAGTTTTAGTTGGATGAATGTTGATATCGATCGTTTTTGGATCTACATCCAGATAAAGAAAATAGCTCGGGTAGCTTTTATCTTTAAGCAGCCCTTCAAAAGATGCTACAACAGCATGATTTAAATACGGACTTTTAATAAAACGATTATTCACGAAGAAGAACTGTTCTCCCCTGCTCTTTTTAGCGAATTCAGGTTTGCCTACGAATCCGGAAATTTTGACGATACCAGTATCTTCTTCAACCGGAACAAGCTTTTCGTTCGTTTTTCCACCAAGAATGTTGGTGATTCTCTGGCGATGATTGGCCGCAGGTAATTGAAATAATTCGTTCCCGTTATGAGTTAGTGAAAAACTAATATCTGGATGCGCCAGCGCCACACGTTGAAATTCATCAATGATATGCCGCGTCTCAACATTATCAGACTTCAAAAAATTTCTCCGGGCTGGTATATTGTAAAAAAGATTCTTGACGCTAATACAGGTTCCCTTTGGAGTTACACAGGCATCCTGGGCAGAGATCTTGCTTCCTTCGATCTTAATGCAGGTCCCAATCTCTTCATTCTCTGTTTTCGTCTTTAACTCCACATGCGCGATCGCAGCAATGGATGCAAGGGCTTCACCTCGAAAACCTTTGGTTCTCAAGGCAAAAAGATCATCGGCAATTTTAATTTTGGAAGTTGCATGTCTTTCAAAGCTCATGCGCGCATCTGTGATACTCATTCCAGCACCATCATCAATGACCTGTATCAAAGTCTTACCAGCGTCTTTAATGACCACCTGTATTCGACCTGAATGTGCGTCTATACTATTTTCGAGAAGTTCTTTGATTACTGAAGCCGGTCGTTGAACCACCTCACCCGCAGCGATCTGGTTTGCAACATGATCGGGCAACAGTTGAATAATGTTATTCATCTAACGGGGATTCGAGAAAATGGACAAATCAAAATCTAATATCCACAGGCAAATAAAGACGAGTACTACTATAATGTATACAACACGACGGTTAATACTTCTATTACCTCTCGTTCGACTGGATTCACGAGCCTCAGCCCAGTGAGAACCGAAATCGATCGCATTTGTAGCTTCTCTGTATTTGTTGAATTTTGAGTCAAAATCATAGACATTCCCGGTATCCTTCCCTTTATAATAACGAGGAGTGTAATTATACCTGGTATTTTTCCTGATCTTGCCTAAATTGATTTTCAAAACTGTAGATTGTTTGCTGTTCCAAATTTACTCAAAATGCTTCAGAATTCCGAAGCCTTATTCGATTAATAAGAACACAAAGACAATGCCGTTTTGAAAATCCTGCTTATCCCTTGTAGAATTTAGCGTCCTTTCTAAGCTGAGCCATCTTTATCGCGGCAATAGCAGCTTCTGTTCCTTTATTCCCGTGTTCTCCACCACTTCTGGCGCGAGACTGCTCGATATTATTATCTGTAAGTACACAAAAAATGACCGGAATATCTGTCTGTACATTGAGATCTTTAATGCCCTGCGTTACCCCATCACATACAAAGTCAAAGTGCTTGGTCTCTCCCTGTATTACATTTCCAACGGCAACGATTGCATCCAGCATTTCAAAACTTTCCTGCATTTTCTTGCAGCCGTAAATAAGTTCAAAGCTACCTGGAACGTTCCAGCGTACAATGTTCTCCTTTTGCACACCGTTTTCGATCCACGCATCAAATGCACCCTGAAACAAGCCTTGTGTTATTTCCTCATTCCATTCAGAAACAACAATCCCAAACCGAAAGTCTTTCGCGTTTGGGATTGTATCTTTATCGTACTCTGAAAGGTTATTACCTTTTGTAGCCATATATTATTTTTTCATCGCGCGGGCCTGTCCAAGATAGACAGCCACTTTATCTGCTTCAGGAGAATCTGCATACTCCTCTTCGATCTTAATTAAATATTCTTCCGCAGCTTCAGCATCACCAGTATTAATTGCAGTGATCGCAGCTTTTAAAAGAAATCTAGGAGTTGTAAATGAGTTTGTACGCATATCTGCTGCCTTCTCATAATATCCTAAAGCTTCTTCCGGCTGATCTAACTGAAGAAAAGCATCTCCAATTCCACCAGTTGCCAATGCAGAGAAAATCTCATCATCACTGCTAAAACCTTCCAATTGCTCGATAGCTTCCTGATACTTTCCAGTTCTTAGGTAAGCGAAACCAGCATTATACTGAGCAAGATTTGCCGCATCTGTACCACCATAATTCTCTATGATATCAAGGAATCCGTATTTACCTTCCCCACCATTAAGTGCAAGATTGTAAAGGGAATCACTCTGTGCTCCATTCGCTCTAAGAGCTGAAGCCATATAGTTTTGTGCCATTGCCATCTCGTTGGCAGCTTCGTTCTGTTTTGGTTCGTGGATAAAACGATTGTATCCAAGGTATCCAAGTACAGCAACGATAGCAACTCCCACAATGATGTAGATATACTTTTGATTATCGGCGACCCAGGTTTCGGTTCTACTTGCCCCTTCATCTAAACTGTTAAAAACTTCAGCAGTTGTTGATTCCTGTTCTTCGATTTGTTCCTTCTCAGATTTCCCGGAAGGCTTGTATCCTCTTTTCTTATAAGATGCCATAAAAAATTTTTAATGCGTGGCAAAAATATAATATTTTGTGAAAATTAAAAGAGAAAATATTTGTATTTTTTGAATAATTTGAAGTCCTTTTGCAGCTTTCAAAATATCTCTTCATTTATCATATCTCTTGCTGAAAAACAGCCATTTATGCACCTAAAAAATCTTAGCCTTCTCAATTACAAGAATCAAAAGACGGCTGAATTTACTTTTGACAATAAGATCAATTGCCTGGTTGGTAATAACGGCGTTGGAAAAACTAACGTTCTGGACAGTATTTATCATCTCTCCTTCGGAAAAAGCTATTTTAACCCAATTACTTCTCAAAATATCAATCATGAAGCTGAATTTTTCGTCGTGGATGGAGAATTTGAAAAAAATGATAAAGCTGAAAAGATCCTGGTTAGCGCCAAGAAAGGACAGAAAAAGGTCATCAAACGGAACAACAAAACTTACGATAAAGTGAGTGATCATATAGGATTTATTCCTACCGTGATCATTTCCCCTGCAGATCGGGACCTTATTATTGAAGGTTCAGAAACAAGGAGAAAGTTCATGGACGGAGTTATTTCTCAAAGCGATCAATCCTATCTCCAATCCTTATTAAATTATACGAAACAGATCTCACAGCGAAATTCCTTATTAAAATATTTTGCTGCCAATTCTACTTTTGACCGTGATACCCTGGAAGTTTACAACCACCAAATTAGTAACCTTGGACAGGATCTATTCGAAAAACGAAAAAGCTTCCTAAAAGAGTTTATTCCGATCTTCAATAAACGTTATGCTGATATTACTAATAATAAAGAGATCGTAGATATTAATTATAGAAGTCAGCTATCTAAAAAGTCTTTATCATCACTGCTGGAAGAAAATCTTCAGAAGGATATGGCTTTACAATACACCTCTGTGGGAACCCATAAAGATGACCTTAGTTTTGAAATCGAGGGTCACCCTATCAAAAAGTTCGGCTCTCAGGGACAGCAAAAGAGCTTTCTGATCGCTTTAAAACTGGCACAGTTTGATTTTATAAAAAAAATTAGCCAGGTGAACCCTATTCTCCTGCTGGATGATATCTTTGACAAACTTGATGAAAACAGGGTGGCTCATATCGTAGCATTAGTAGCTACCAATGAACTTGGACAGATCTTTCTTAGTGATACTCACGCAGATAGAACCGAGAAGGTTGTGAAAGGCAGTAATCAATCATATAAAATTTTCAAACTTTGAAAAAAGCTTTATACTTATTAGTCGCTATCGTTCTCACCTCCTGTACGAAAACAGATCCCAACGAACAATTGCAAAATCTCACTGGATACTGGACGATCGAGAAAGTGGAAGTTGAGAATGATTCTGTGGTAGAATATAGTTTAAGTCAGTACATTGATTATATAGAGATCAAGGATAGTGTTGGTTTTCGAAAGAAACTTCAGCCAAAGATCGATGGTGGTTATATAGAAGCTTCAAATGATTCAGAAAAAATTACCGCGAAGATCGAAGATGATGCTTTGAACCTATATTATAGTACAGCTTTCGATGAATGGCAGGAAACGGTTTTGGTAGCTACGGAAGATGAACTAGTCATCAAAAATCGCGATGATAAAAAATATTATTATAAAAAATACGAACCTTTAATTAGCACAGATGAAGAAGAGACGGAAGAATGAGGAAATGGTCCTCGGTGATCTGCTGAAAAGTTTTGTAGGCGAAAACAAGCTTGACACAAAGGGACTAAACCAGGTACAGATACGGGAAGTATGGAACAACCAGATGGGGCCTGCAATTGCGAAATACACAACCGGACTTAAACTGAAGCATGACACGCTGTTCGTGCAATTGAGTTCTTCTGTACTTAGAGAGGAATTAAGTTACGGGAAGGAAAAGATCATTAGAAACCTCAACGAGGAGATGAACCAGGAATTAGTGAAAAAGCTGGTTTTACGTTAATTTAAAAATATGAATAAGAGACTGAAATATTTTCTAGCCTTTTTACTGGTTTTTACCGGACTTATGATGGCGATCAATGAAATTCTAAAGTATTTCTTTGAGCTGGATGGCATAGCGAATACGTTAATCACAGCTCTTATCACGGTAAGTATTTCTCCACGGCTACACCCTGCGAAGGAAGGTGATAGCTATATTTTTAAATGGTCCTGGTTTACGAAACCAATTGAAATTTAGTAACTTGATAAAATAAAAAAACCCGGACTTTTCAGTCCGGGTTTTTCTTTATTTGATAAGCTCTAATTAGAACATCTCTCTACCTGCAAAATGGAAAGCACCTTCAATTTGTGCATTCTCGTCGCTATCACTTCCGTGAACAGCGTTCTCACCAATACTGGTAGCATATTTTTTTCTGATAGTTCCTTCAGCAGCATCTTCTGGATTTGTAGCACCAATCAATGTTCTGAAATCTTCAACAGCATTGTCTTTCTCAAGGATCGCAGCAACAATAGGTCCGCGAGTCATGAATTCAACCAATTCTCCGAAAAATGGACGCTCATTATGCACAGCATAAAAAGTTTCAGCATCTCTCTTGGTCATGTGAGTAAGTTTCATCGCTACGATTCTAAATCCTGAAGCGGTGATTTGATCTAATATTCCACCAATATGCCCGTTTTCAACTGCATCTGGCTTAATCATGGTGAATGTTCTATTATCTGCCATTATCTGGTTTTTAAATTTGGTGCAAAAATAAATTATTTATGGGCATAAACAAGTGCTTTCTTCCAATATGTTGACTTACTGGAATTCAACGATATAATCCTGCTGCTTACGGTTATTAAGTCCGCGCATTTCCATGCTTACTCTAGAATTCTCAAAGTCGAATTTCAATAACCCAAAACTCTTTTTGCTCACTACCTCTCCTACTCTATGCTCATTTGGCTCACCGTCAAAAGCTTCATAGGTATGGGTGAGTCCGCTACTTGTAAAATCTACCAGAGGATAGCTAAGACCCTTGATTCTTTCTTCGGAAAATTCAGAGATATGGCGGTCTCCACTTAACAGGATGACATTTTTTGCTTCCGAAGCAACAATAAGATCTTTTAATTTTTGTGCTTCCGAAGGGAAATTACCCCAGGTTTCAAATCCGTGCTCGTCTGAAAGTATCTGGATACTGGAAAGAATAATATTAAACTGCGCATTTGAAGTTTCAAGTTCATTTTGTAACCAGCTCCATTGCTGTTCGCCAAGAATGGTCCCACTGGAAGGCTCATAGCGTCTATTAGCATCACTGTTCCTAAGCAGATCATCTCGAAAATAACGGGTATCCAACATGATCACCTTAATTGAACCTGTGGGGGTCTCCAGAATCTCTGAACTATAGATACCCTCCCGGTCTCTTCTTGGATCATTTTTCGCAACACCCATGAAGTCAAGGAAATATTGCTGACTTTCATCTTTAATTTTATAATCCTTGCCTCCATCGTTCTGGCCGTAATCGTGATCATCCCAAACCCCATAAACTGGTATGCTGCTAAGTAACTTTTGATATCCTTCATTACTTTTCTGAACAGCATAAGCCTCGCCTAAAACTTCAGGAACATCTGTATCTGCATATACATTATCGCCTCCCCATAAAAAGACATCGGGTTCATTTTTAAGAATTTCATTCCATAAGGGCTGAGGTGCATCTTCCCGGTTACAGCTTCCAAAAGCAATGATATAATCTGGTTCCTTCTCCGGCTTGATATCTTCGGTAGACCCGCAGGACACAAGGCTGAATATAAATAGGAATATTAGAAATCTTTGTTTCATGGTAGTAATTTGCAAGCTCAAATTTAAGGCTTCCACTGTTTCTATAGTGTTATTATATTGTATATTTAACCTCGATTATGATAGACACAAGAATACTCGAAATCACGGCAGAACTGGCAAAGGCAGATAATATCGTGATCGTTCCGCACAAAGGACCCGATGGTGATGCGATAGGCTCTACGCTAGGATTAATGCATTTTTTAAGAGATAAAGGTCATAAAGCGAATGTTATCGCTCCCAACGATTATCCACATTTTTTAAAGTGGCTTCCAGGTAGTGAGGAAGTTTATATTTACGAGCAGCAAAAAGAAGTTTCAGATCAATTGATCGCTGAAGCTCAGATCGTTTTTACACTTGACTTTAATGACCTATCCCGATGCGGCGGAATGGTGGAATCCCTTAAAGCTTCCGATGCTGTTTTCGTTATGATAGATCACCACCAGGAACCTTCAGATTACGCTCATTATACTTATAGTGATTCCACGATGAGTTCTACCTGCGAGATGGTACATAAATTTATAGAAAAGCTACGTGCTGGCAAACAGATTACTCCTGAAATTGCCACCTGTTTATACACCGGAATCATGACAGATACCGGAAGTTTCAGATTTAGCTCTACTTCCAGTGATACACATCGTGTTATCGCAGACCTGATGGACAAGGGAGCGAAAAACTCTGAGATTCATAATAATATCTACGATACCAATTCTGGAAATAAACTACAACTGCTTGGAACCGCACTTCAGAATTTAAAAGTGATTTCAGAATTTAATACCGCTTACATCAGCCTTACACAGGAAGAGTTGGACCGACATAATTTTAAGAAAGGTGATACTGAAGGTTTTGTAAATTATGGTTTAAGTCTGGATGGAATTAAATTTGCAGTCATTTTTATTGAGAATGAGAGTGAGAAGATCATAAAAATTAGTTTCAGGTCTAAAGGAACTTTCAATGTGAACAAGTTTGCGCGGGCACATTTTGAAGGTGGCGGACATATAAATGCGGCCGGAGGAAAAAGTGATCTTTCCATGAATGATACGATCGTAAAATTTAATAAGATCCTACCTGAATATGAGCAAGAATTAATCCAATGAAAAAGTTTCTATTTCTAATAGTTATGGCAATTGCCGTAGTTTCCTGTAAATCCCCGGAAGCACGTTATCCGGTTTCCCAAAGCAGTGGTTCGTATATCGATCAATCTGTAGAAAAGAACAGGGAAATGATCGCACAGGAAGAGGATTATATCAAACAGGTAATGGGAGAAAATACCAGTACGGAATATATAACCTCAGCAGATGGTTTCTGGTATTACTACAATAACAAGACACTGGACAGCCTCAATACTGAAACGCCCGAATTTGGTGATATTGTAACTTTCGATTATAGTATCTCTACAATTGAAGGTGAATCTATTTATGCTGAGGGTGACAAACCTACACGGGAATATGCTATAGATCGTGAAAAATTATTTACCGGACTTCGCCAGGGTCTTAAATTGATGAAACAAGGCGAAACGGTCACATTCCTATTCCCGTCCCACAAAGCATTTGGTTATTACGGAGATCAGGAACGTATTGGAAGCAATAAACCTATTAGCGCTAAAGTGACCTTACACTCTATAAAGGAAGAAGAACAATCAAACACAGAAACCAAAGAACAATAATGAGGACAAAAAGTTTATTTGTGCTTTTCGCTGTTGCGATTAGCTTATTTTCATGTAAAGAAGAATACCCGGAACTTGAAGACGGTATGTATGTTGAGTTTAACACCTCTATGGGGCCGATCATCGCTGAGCTTTATCACGAGGAAACTCCTATGACCGTTGCTAATTTCGTAACCCTTTCAGAAGGAAGCAGCACCATGGTAGACAGTACATTTAAGGGTAAAAAATATTACGACGGTATTGTATTTCACCGTGTGATTGATGGATTCATGATCCAGGGTGGTGATCCTATGGGAACCGGTAGCGGTGGACCGGGTTATAAATTCCCTGATGAATTCAAGGATTCTTTAAGTCATGATGAAAAAGGTGTTTTATCTATGGCCAATGCAGGTCCTGGAACCAATGGGAGTCAGTTTTTTATCACTTTGGAACCGGTAATGCAGCTTGATGGCAAGCATACGGTCTTCGGAAAAGTGGTAAAAGGTATGGATGTTGTTGAAGCGATTGGAAAGACCGAAACTGGTCCTAGAGACCGCCCTGTAAAAGAGGTTACCATGAATGAGGTAAACATCATTAGAAAGGGAAAAGCTGCTAAGAATTTCGAAGCTCCTAAAGTTTTTGAACAGGAACTTGCAGATCTTGAAGCTGAAAATGAAGCTAAAGAAAAAGAGCTACAGGACGTAAGATCCAAAAGAGTTGAAGAGTTCGCTGCCCTGGAAGCAAAAGCAGATTCTTTAGAAAGCGGATTAAAATTACATTTTGTTACTGAAGGTGAAGGAACTCAGCCTAAACAGGGACAAACAGTAAAAGTGAATTATGAAGGTTACTTCGCAGACGGGAAGATCTTTGACACTAACAAAAAAGAACTTGCCGAGGAATTTGGTATTTACGACCATAGAAGAGACCAGGCTATGGGTTACCAGCCAATGGATGTAGTTTATGGACCAGATGCCCCGATGATCCCAGGATTCAAGGAAGCTATTCAGCAAATGCAGGTAGGTGATGAAGTGGTTGCTTTTATCCCAAGCCATTTAGGTTATGGAGAAAGAGGATATGGAAGAGCGATCCCGCCAAATTCAGATCTTGTATTTAAGATCTCTGTAGTTGGAATTGCAGGAGAAGATCAGGAATAATCAACGATATAAAAAAATCCCCGTGCAAATGCACGGGGATTTTTTGTTTACAGAAAACATTTTTAGTTCTCCGGAATATTCTTTAATACCTCTAATAAAAATTTCCAGTACTTCTGGGCAGAGCTAATACTTGCGCGTTCATCTGGTGAGTGTGCTCCACGAATCGTAGGTCCAAAGGAGATCATATCCATTTCAGGATAATGGCTTCCGATGATCCCACATTCCAGACCTGCATGGCATGCTGCGATATTGGCTTTTTCACCATTCATTCTCTCGTAAATCTCATCCAGAGTTTTTAGAATATCTGAATCACTATTCGGAGCCCATCCAGGGTATTCTCCAGACAGTTTTACATCAAAACCTGCCAGTTCAAAGACAGATTTTAGAGAATCAGCTAGATCATCACGACTGGATTCAACAGAGCTTCTTGTCAAACATTTGATCTCGATCTTCCCTTCTTCAACACTAACTTTCGCAACATTATTTGAAGCCTCAACAAGATCTTCGATCTCCGGACTCATTCTATAAACTCCGTTGTGTGCCGCTGCAAGTGACAGTAATAGCTGTTTCTGAGAATCAAGATCCATAACTTCAACTTCAGAAGGAACTTTTTGAATTTCGATCTTCATATTAGGTTCCAGAGAAGAAAATTCAGCTTTAATTAGAGCTATCCTTTTATCTAGTTCTTTTGTAAAACTTTCTTCTTCAGTTTCAGGCAAAGCAATGATCGCTTCACTTTCTCTTGGAATTGCATTTCTTAATCCTCCACCATTAATCGATGAGAGTCTAAGCTTATATTCTTCCGTAGTATTAAGAAGCAGGCGATTCATTAATTTATTAGCATTGGCCAGTCCTTTAATGATATCCATCCCTGAATGTCCACCCATAAGTCCTTTGACCTTTATAGCAAAGGCACGGTAGGAATCTGGAGTGCTTTCTACTTTGTAAGTTCTGCTTGCTGTGATATCCACACCACCGGCACAACCTATACCAATTTCGTCATCCTCTTCTGTATCAAGGTTCAGTAAAATATCACCTTCCAGAAGATCAGGACTTAAACCTTTTGCACCGGTCATCCCGGTTTCTTCATCTATCGTAAATAAAGCTTCGATCGCAGGGTGCTCTATAGAATCGCTTTCCAGTATCGCCATCATAGTAGCCACGCCCAGACCATTATCGGCTCCTAACGTAGTTCCCTTAGCTCGAACCCAGTCTCCATCTACATACATCTCGATTCCCTGTGTATCAAAATCGAAGTCTGTATCATTATTTTTCTGATGCACCATATCCAGGTGAGCCTGTAGCACGATCTTTTTCCTGTTTTCCAAACCTGTAGTAGCTGGTTTGTAGATCACAACATTTCCTACGGAATCAACTTCGGTCTTAAGGTTAAGATCGTTACCAAATTTTTTGATGAATTCAATAACCCTCTCTTCTTTTTTGGAAGGCCGTGGCACCGCATTAAGATCGGCGAATTTATTCCATAATATCTTTGGTTCTAATGCTCTTATTTCTTCGTTCATATCTATAATTCTTCAATTGTTTTCAAAGATACCTTTTAAGCTGCTGAAACAAAAATTCATTGACATTCTGTATAATTTAACCGCTTTCATCTTTGCTGAAGTTAGGCCAGATATGAATTATTTGTACTTTTAAAATGTGAATAAGAAAACGACCCTCATTCTTGCGATCCTATTACCTGTTCAGGTTATTTTATTGAGCCTGCTTAATAGAGGATCTCTTTTTATTGAAACCTATTATTCTAACGGAATCTACCCGGTGATTTCCAGTATTTTGAGATATAGCATTGGAATTCTACCATTTTCGCTAGGTGATCTTCTGTACGCATTATTGGTGATCTTACTACTGAAATGGATATGGAGAAGATTTAGTCAGAAATTTAAAAATCCGATACAATGGATCCCCGATTCGCTTGCTGCATTGTCGATCATTTATTTTTGCTTTCATCTTTTCTGGGGCTTTAATTATTATCGCCAGCCATTACACAAAACTCTTGAGATTGATAATGAATATACTACTGAAGAATTAGTAACACTTTCAGAAATACTCATCAACAGATCCAATGAACTGCATGATCATTTAGCTGAAAATGATTCGGCTTCCGTACAATTTAAACTCTCAAAAAATGAGCTCTTCCGAAGAACTATAGAAGGTTACGATCATATAGCGCTGAATTATCCTGAATTAAACTATAAAGGCAATTCACTAAAGAGATCGATATATAGTAATCCTCTAAGCTATATGGGTTTTAACGGATATCTAAATCCTTTGACCAATGAAGCACAGGTGAACAGCATAATTGTTCCTTACAAGATACCCACTACAGCCAGCCACGAAATAGGACATCAATTGGGTTTCGCCAAAGAAAATGAAGCAAATTTCATCGCCTGCCTGGTCACCATGAACCACACAGATCCTCATTTTAGATATTCCGGCTATACTTTTGCTTTGAGTTATTGTTTAAGTGAAATCTTCAGAAGAGATAAAGAGGAAGGAGACCGTTTACTGGAGAGCATGAACCCTGGAATTATTGAGAATTACCGGGAAGTACAGGAATTCTGGCTGGAGCATGAAAATCCATTGGAACCAATCTTTGCTGCGACCTATAATCGCTATTTAATCGCCAATAATCAGGCCGGAGGTATGAAAAGTTACAGTTATGTAGTGGCATTACTCGTTAATTACTATAAAGATTCCAGAAACGACCTGTAGGAAGATTAACAGTTCTGCTATTTTTAGTACTTTAAGGCTCTTAAAATTTTAATCAATCTATATTTCCAAAAACTACCCACTTTTATGAAATTAAAATTTCTGCTTTTGGGAATAGTCCTGAGTGTTAGCTCTGCATATGCACAGGATTATTTCCCAAAGAACGATGGTGTTAAAACAGAAAACACCAATTACACCGTCTTTAAAAATGCCAGGATTCACGTGGATCCAAAGACAACCATTGAAAACGGAATGTTTGCCATTCAGAATGGAAAAATAACTGCTGTTGGAAAGAATATTTCTATTCCAAAAAACAGTATCGTGGTTGACCTTGCAGGAAAAGAGGTATATCCTTCATTTATCGACCTATATTCAAGTTTTGGAATAGGTAAACCAAAACGCGTAGAAGGTGGAAATGGTCCGCAATATGACGCTAATCGCGAAGGCTTCTACTGGAACGATCATATTCGCCCTGAAACCAACGCCGTAGCACATTTCAAATATGATGCTGATGAAGCCAAAAAATTGCTGGAAGCTGGATTTGGTGCTGTAAATACTCATGTTCCAGATGGTATTGTACGTGGCTCTGGAATGCTGGTTGCTTTGACTCCTGAAGTTAGCGAAGGTGACCGAATTCTTGATGACAGATCTGCACAATACCTTTCTTTTGACAAAAGCGTTCTATCAAGGCAGTCCTACCCTACTTCGCTAATGGGCGCTACTGCACTTATTAGACAAACTTATATCGATGCCGACTGGTATGCGAAAGGGAATGCGAAGAATAAAGACCTTGCTCTGGAAGCTTTAAATAACAATAAGAATCTGGTTCAGATCTTTGCGTCAGATAATTTACTAAACGAATTTAGAGCAGATAAAGTAGGTGACGAATTTGGTATTCAATACGTACTCTTGGGCAGTGGAAAAGAATACCAGCGACTGGACAAAGTAAAAAGCTCCAATGCTACGTTTATAATTCCGCTAAAATTCCCTGCAGCTTTTGATGTGGAAGACCCATATCTTACTAAGCATCTTGGTCTGGAAGAAATGAGAGAATGGAATCAGGCTCCTTCAAACTTAGCCATGTTGGAAGAACAGAAGATCCCTTTCACGATCACTACGCATGATATAGATCCCGCTAAAGACTTCAAGTCTAATTTGATGAAAGCGATGGAATTTGGATTAAGCAAAGAAGCAGCTTTAGCCGCACTTACCACTATTCCTGCCAGAACACTGGGCCAGGAAGGGAAGATTGGTACGATTAAAGAAGGTGCCTGGGCAAATTTCCTGATTACTTCCGGAGACTTTTTTGATAAGGAAACGACCTTATTTGAGAACTGGATTCAGGGAGAGAAGAAGGTACTGAATAGTATGGATGTTACCGATATAACCGGGAAATACGATCTGAAACTGAACGGAAAAACCTATAAGCTGGCGATCACCGGAGAACCGGCTAAGCCAAATGCTGAAGTGACCTTAGATGAGACCAAAATTGGTTCAAAATTGAGCATTTCAGAAAACTGGATGAATCTTTTGATATCTTCTCCAGACACTACTAAGACCGAATTCATCAGATTGGTAGCCAACATTCCAACAAATTCTAAGAATATTTCTGGTAAAGCAATTCTACCTGATGGCAAGGAAACCCGTTTTCAGGCTACTATGAAAGACGCTAAAGAAGAGGAAGAAAAGAAAGATGATGAGAAAAAGGAAGAGGATAACGTCCGTGAGTTGATCGCGGTAACCTATCCAAATGTCGCTTATGGCTTTAAGGAAAGACCAACGCAGGAAGATGTGCTTTTTAAAAATGCTACCGTATGGACCAGCGAAGATGAAGGGGTTCTGGAAAATACCGATGTACTTGTAAAAGACGGAAAGATCGTTAAGGTTGGAACAGATCTAAATGCCGGCAAAGCAAAAGTTATCGATGCAACCGGTAAACATCTTACTGCCGGGATTATTGATGAGCATTCACATATCGCAGCATCAGATATCAATGAAGCAGGCCATAATTCTTCTGCTGAAGTGACTATGGAAGATGTAGTTGATCCTACAGATATCAATATTTACCGTAACCTGGCTGGTGGTGTTACGACCATTCAGTTATTACATGGATCTGCAAACCCAATTGGAGGTAGATCTGCGATCCTGAAATTAAAGTGGGGAGCTCCTGCAGATGAATTGATCTTCGAACAGGCACCACCTTTTATAAAATTTGCACTTGGCGAAAACGTTAAACAATCAAACTGGAGTGGGAATCGCTTTCCGCAGACAAGAATGGGTGTGGAACAGGTATTTATAGATTACTTCAGTCGAGCTAAGGCTTATGAAAAAGAGAAGCAGGCTGCAGGAGACAATTTCAGAAAAGATCTTGAAATGGAAACTCTTGTAGAGATTCTTAATGGTGAACGCTTTATCACTTCCCACTCCTATATCCAAAGTGAGATCAATATGTTGATGAATGTTGCTGAAATGTTCGATTTTAATATCAACACTTTCACTCACATCCTTGAAGGTTACAAAGTAGCCGATAAAATGAAAGAACACGGTGTGGGAGCTTCAACGTTCTCAGACTGGTGGGCCTATAAATACGAGGTGAACGACGCGATTCCTTATAATGCCGCAATCATGAACGATGTTGGTATCACCGTAGCTATAAATAGTGATGATGCCGAAATGAGTCGCAGACTAAACCAGGAAGCTGCTAAAAGTGTGAAGTATGGTGGAATGAGCGAAGAAGACGCCTGGAAAATGGTTACGATCAATCCTGCCAAATTACTACATGTAGATAATTTAGTTGGAAGTATAAAAACCGGAAAACAGGCAGATCTTGTTCTATGGAATGATCATCCACTTTCTATTTATGCGGTTCCGGAGAAAACAATGGTAGAAGGAGTTGTTTATTTTGACAAGGATAGAGATATGGAACTTCGTAAGGAGATTCAGAAAGAAAGAAGCAGTGTTGTAAGCCAGATGCTGAAGGAAAAGAACAGTGGAGTTAAAACACAACCAGTGAAAAAGAAAGAAAAGCAGCATGTGCACTGTGATCTTTTAGAAGCTGTAAAATAATATACTGAAGATGAAAAAATTAAATTTATATATAGGATTGCTGAGCTTACTTTTCTGCGGAAATAGTTTTGCACAGCAAACCCCGGCACCAGAACAGGCTGAAGCGATCAGCATTGTAGGTGCTACCGCTCACATTGGAAATGGTGACGTAATCGAGAATAGCCTGATCATCCTTGAGGATGGCAGGATCACCGAGATCATTGCCGCTGATCTTACGAAAAGACAATATCCAGGTAAACAGATCGATGCTACGGGAAAACATGTGTATCCTGGGATTATTGCTCCAAATACAACGCTTGGATTAGTAGAGATCGCTTCTGTAAAAGCTACGGAAGATCAGGATGAAATGGGTGATATGCTTCCGAATGTAAGAAGTCTGATCGCCTATAATACAGAAAGTAAGATCGTAGAATCCATGAGACCCAACGGTGTACTTCTGGGTCAGGTGGTTCCAAGAGGCGGATTAATCTCAGGAACTTCCTCCATTGTTCAATTTGATGCATGGAACTGGGAAGATGCAGCTGTAAAAGCTGATGATGGCCTGCACATCAACTGGCCCGATTCTTTTAGACGTGGTCGCTGGTGGCGAGGTGAAGACCCGGGACTTAAACCCAACAAAGAGTATAACGAAGAAATTCAGAAATTATCAGATTTCTTCGCTTCCTCAAAAGCTTATCTAAAAGGTGACAGAGGTGATCAAAATCTGCCATTTTTAGCTATGGAAAAAGTTTTTAGCGGAGATAAGAAGGTTTTTATACATGCAAATGGTGAAAAAGAAATCATTGATATTATTCAGTTCAAAAAAGAAAATGAGCTTTCTTCTGTAGTAATTGTTGGAGGTTACGACGCACTTGCGATCGCTTCGGAATTAAAAAATGCCGAGATCCCGGTTTTGGTAAACAGACCGCACAGCACTCCAGACAATGATTATGAAGATTACGACCAGCGATATAAACTGGCAAAACTACTGCATGATGCAGGAGTTATGGTTGGTTTGGAAAGCAGCGGACAAATGGAACGTATGAATACCAGAAATCTACCTTTCTATGCTGGAACGGTAGCTGCGTTTGGTATGGATAAAGAAGATGCTCTAAGTCTTATTACTGCTAATAACGCAAAGATCCTGGGAATTGATAGTGATTACGGAACTCTCGAAAAAGGGAAATCTGCGACTCTTTTCATTTCTGAAGGTGATGCACTGGACATGCGTACAAATATTCTTTCTCATGCTTTTATAGACGGAAGGGAATTAAGTCTGGAAACACATCAAACTGAACTTTGGAAACGCTATTCCAAAAAATACAGCGAGCAGGAATCTAAGTAATAAAATTAATTTTATTGTTGCCTGAAGGACTTGAATGGAAATGCTGCGAAGCTTCCACTCTACTCTTCGGGCAACTTTTTTTATGCCTAATATCTACTTACTTTTGTGCTATGTTGAAAAAGATCACCAGTCTGCAGAACAAGGAAGTGAAGTGGCTGCTTCAATTGCAGGAAAAATCAAGGATTAGACGAAAGGAAAATGCATTTCTTGTTGAGGGCTTAAGGGAAACAAGTCTTGCCGTAGCGCATCACTATGAACTGCTTCATCTATATTATGTTCCTGAAACGATTGAATTTCAGGAGGTGCTTGATCTTGTAAAGAAAGGCGATGAACACACAGAACAGATAACTGAACTTTCCCAGGAAGTATACGAAAAGATCGCTTACAGAGGTAGTACCGAAGGAGTCATTGCCGTTTTTCGTACCCGTGATAATAAACTGGAAGATTTGGACTTCAGCTCAACATCTCCTTTGATATTGGTCGCTGAAGCACCGGAAAAACCAGGAAATATCGGTGCGATCCTTAGAACTGCAGATGCTGCTGGGGTGGATGCGGTCATTATTGCAAACCCTAAAACAGATCTCTATAATCCTAATATCATCAGAAGTAGTGTAGGTTGTGTTTTCACAAACAGGATTGCCACCGGGGAAACTTCAGAAATCATTGAATTTCTTCGGAATAAGAATATTAATATTTATGCAGCAATCTTACAGGCCGCCAAACCTTACCACGAAATTGATTTAAAAGGACCCACGGCAATCGTCGTTGGAACCGAAGCCACAGGGCTTAGCGAAGAATGGCGCGAACATTCTCTACAGAATATCATCATTCCTATGCAGGGTGCTATCGATAGTATGAACGTATCGGTCGCAGCTGGCATTCTCATTTTTGAAGCACGAAGACAACGGGGATTTAATCTTTAAACTTTATAATTTGCAAGCTGAAACTCTTTATTATATCATCCTTGGAGTCGTGATCGCTGATTTTCTTTTCGACACGCTCCTTGATACTTTGAATGCCAAGCATTTCGATGATCCTATACCCGCGGAACTGGCAGACGTGTACGATGATGAGAAGTACGAAAAGTCTCAGCAATACAAAAAAGAACGTTTTCAGTTCGGCCTGCTCTCCTCTGGTTTTTCAGTAATCCTTACGATACTCTTTCTGGTTTTCGAAGGCTTTGCCGCGGTAGATGGGATTGCACGTGAGTTTTCCAGCAATCCTATTTTGATAGCTCTTACATTCTTCGGGATCATCATCATTGGTAGTGACCTGCTATCAACACCTTTTTCCTGGTACAGCACCTTTGTAATTGAAGAAAAATATGGATTTAATAAGACCAGTGGAAAAACATTTGTAATTGATAAATTAAAAGGTCTTTTGATGACCGTGATCGTAGGCGGCGGGATCTTGGCATTGATCATCTGGTTCTATCAAATTGCAGGAGAAGATTTCTGGTGGTATGCTTGGATAGTAGTATCTGTCTTCGCGGTACTCATGAATATGTTCTATGCAAAATTGATCGTTCCACTTTTTAACAAGCAAACCGCTCTGGAATCAGGTAGCTTGAGAACTAAAATTGAGGCTTATGCTGCAAAAGTAGGATTCCAGCTGGATAATATCTTTGTGATCGATGGCTCCAAACGTTCCACTAAAGCCAATGCATATTTCTCCGGTTTTGGTTCAGAAAAAAGAATTACTCTATATGACACTTTAATCAATGATCTGGATGAAGAGGAGATCGTTGCGGTTCTGGCGCACGAGGTTGGTCATTACAAAAAGAAACATATTGTATTCAATTTAATTGCATCAATAGCTACCACTGGATTTACCTTATGGCTGCTATCCTTGTTTGTAGGTAGTCCCTTACTATCTTCAGCATTAGGTGTAAGCGAGCCAAGTTTTCATATTGGCCTGATTGCCTTCGGAATTCTATATAGTCCGATTTCAGAAGTAACCGGTCTTATGATGAATTACATTTCGAGAAAGTTTGAATACCAGGCTGATGATTATGCAAGTAAAACCTACAACGCACAATACCTGATAAGTAGTTTAAAAAAGTTATCCGGAAATACATTGAGCAACTTAACTCCTCATAAAACCTATATTTTCGTACATTACTCACACCCGAGTTTACTGCAAAGATTTCAGAATTTGAAGGCAGGTATTTAGTTGTTTACTTTTTATCTTAATTGTACTTTTAACTTATGACCGAGGCTGCGATAGAAAAAGAGAACAAGCAAATTGCAAGGCAATACAAGGAATTGCTACGCATAAGCTACCAAACCCTTTCCGAAGATGACAAGAAACTCATTCGAAAGGCGTTTGATACTGCGGTAGATGCACATAAGGATCAGCGAAGAAAATCTGGTGAAGCGTATATTTTCCATCCAATAGCGGTCGCGAAAATAGTAGCTTCAGAAATTGGACTGGATGCAACTTCGATCGCTGCTGCACTTTTGCATGATGTGGTTGAAGACACGGAATACACCCTTTTAAACATAGAAAAAATGTTTGGTGAAACCGTGGCCAAGATCGTAGACGGACTCACCAAGATTTCCAGCCTTAAAAAAGATAAGGATGTTTCGCTGCAGGCAGAAAACTTCCGTAAAATGCTGCTTACGCTCAACGATGATGTTCGCGTTATCATTATCAAGATCGCAGACCGCTTACATAATATGCAAACGATGGATGCTATGCGTCCTGATAAGCAGATTAAAATTGCTTCGGAAACCTTATATATTTACGCTCCTCTGGCACACAGAATCGGACTTTACAACATAAAAACAGAACTTGAAGATCTTGGTTTAAAGTATACAGATCCTGAAGTGTACCACGATATCTTAACGAAGATCAAGGAAAGTAAGGAAGATCAGGATATTTATATCAAGGCATTCAGCCGCGTGATCGAAGATTCTCTGGATAAGGAATCGCTTAACTATAGTATTAAAGGGAGACCAAAATCCATTTATTCCATCAACCGCAAGATCCAGACTCAGAATATTAGTTTTGATGAGATCTATGACAAGTTCGCGATCAGGATCATTTATAAAAGTGAACCATCACAGGAGAAATTCCTGGCCTGGAAGATCTATTCCATAGTGACCGATCATTTCCGTCCCAATCCTACTAGATTAAGAGACTGGATCTCATCTCCTAAATCTACAGGATACGAAGCTCTGCATATTACCGTAATGGGGCCAAAAGGCAGATGGGTGGAAGTACAGATTCGAAGTGAACGAATGAATGAGATCGCAGAGAAAGGATATGCTGCTCACTATAAGTATAAGCAGGGAGATGACAATAAAGAGGAACGAGGTTTTGAAGAATGGGTAACCAGACTTCAGGAAGCACTTGAGAATCCAGATGTAAATGCCGTTGATTTCGTAGAACAGTTCAAACTTAACCTGTATTCAAAAGAGATTTTTGTATTTACACCTCAGGGAGATCTTAAATCTCTTCCGAAGGGATCAACACCATTGGACTTTGCGTTCAGCATTCATACAGAAATTGGATTGCGTACTCGAGGTGCTCGTGTAAATAGCAAACTGGTTCCTTTGAGTCACGAATTGAAAAGTGGCGACCAGGTGGAAATCATCACTTCAGATAATGCTCAGCCCAACGTGAACTGGCTGGATTACGCTACTACGGCAAGAGCCCGGGCAAAGATCAAATCTTCCTTGAAAGATGAGAAGAAAGAGATCGCAGAAGAAGGAAAAGCTGTGCTGGCCAGGAAACTAAAAGCACAGAAGATTCAGTTCAACGAAAAGTCTATCAACGAACTTGTTGTATTCTTTAATCTGAAAACAAGTCTTGATCTTTTCTATCGCGTAGGTATTGGAAAGATCGACAATCAGTTGCTTAAGGACTTTGCAAACTCTCGCAGCAATTCTCTGGTTAGCTATTTCAAAAGTAAAATTAAAAAGCCACAGGTAGCAGCCGATATTAATAAGGATGAGATCACTGCCAAGTATGACCAACTGGTGTTTGGAAAGGAAGAAGAGAAACTGGATTATAAATTAGCAAATTGCTGTAATCCTATTCCGGGGGATACCGTCTTCGGATTCATTTCTGTAAATGATGGTATCAAGGTTCATAAGAAGGACTGTCCTAATGCGTTACAACTCCAATCTAATTACGCCTACAGGATCATTCAGGCGAAATGGATAGACAGTTCACAACAGGACTTCCAGTCGGTTATTAAACTACAGGGAATTGACAATCTCGGGTTGGTAAGTGAGATCACCAAAGAGATCTCAAGTAACCTGGGTGTGAATATGAAAAACCTGAATTTTGACAGTTCAGATGGTATTTTTAATGGAAGAATTACGCTGGTGGTGAAGAACAATAATAACCTGAATACGATCATCCAGCGACTGAAAAAAATTAACGGCATAGACAAGGTAAGCCGTGAATAAACTTTTACCTTTGCAAGGCAATTATGAGCAAAAAAGTCGTAAATAAAAACGATCAGGCGGTCGTAAAAAACGTTTTCACGAAGTATCTTGAAGACAAGGGACATCGGAAAACACCCGAACGTTTCGCTATTCTTCAGGAGATCTATAATTCTGAAGATCATTTCGATATTGAGTCTTTGTATATAATGATGAAGAACAAGAAATATCGGGTGAGCCGGGCAACTCTATACAACACGATCGAACTCCTACTGGAGTGCGGACTGGTTAGAAAACATCAGTTTGGGCAGAATCAGTCACAATACGAGAAATCCTATTTTGACCGGCAGCACGATCATATCATACTTACAGATACAGGAGAAGTTATTGAATTCTGCGATCCAAGGATACAAAGTATCAAGCAAACGATCGAGGAAGTTTTTGATATTGAAATTAATAAACACTCTCTGTATTTCTACGGAAACAAAAAATCAACCAACTAAGTTTAAGAATTCATGGCTGTAGATTTACTACTAGGTCTTCAATGGGGTGACGAAGGAAAAGGCAAAATTGTCGATGTACTTACCTCCAAATACGATATCATTGCCAGATTCCAGGGAGGTCCAAATGCAGGACATACTTTGGAGTTTGATGGACAAAAGCACGTTTTACACACGATACCTTCAGGAATATTTCATGATGATAGCATCAATCTTGTTGGAAACGGTGTTGTGATAGACCCGGTAATCTTTAAGAAAGAACTGGACAATCTGGCCAAACATGGGATAGACTATAAGTCTAAACTATTAATATCCAGAAAGGCACACCTTATTCTTCCAACCCATAGATTGCTTGATGCTGCTTCTGAAGCTTCAAAAGGTAAAGCTAAGATTGGGTCTACTTTAAAAGGAATTGGTCCAACTTATATGGACAAAACCGGTAGAAATGGTTTACGTGTAGGAGATCTGGAAATGGCAGACTGGCAGGATCGCTATCGTGCACTTGCAGATAAGCATGAGAAGATGATCGCATTCTATGATGTGGATGTACAGTATGATCTTAAGGAACTTGAAAAAGAATTCCGTACTGCGATCGAAACCTTAAAAGAACTTACTTTTATTGACAGTGAAGATTACCTTCACAAGTCTATGAAAAATGGAAAATCAATCCTTGCTGAAGGTGCCCAGGGCTCTTTACTGGATATTGATTTTGGAACATACCCTTTTGTAACCTCTTCCAATACTACTGCGGCCGGTGCATGTACTGGACTCGGAGTAGCACCACGCGAGATCGGGGAAGCATTTGGAATTTTTAAAGCCTATACCACCAGAGTTGGTAGCGGCCCATTCCCTACCGAACTTTTTGATGAGACAGGAGAAAAGATGGGACGAATAGGTAATGAATTTGGAGCCACTACAGGACGTAAAAGAAGATGTGGATGGCTGGATCTGGTTGCATTGAAATATGCAGTACAGGTAAATGGGATCACTCAGCTGATTATGATGAAAGGTGATGTGCTAAGTGGTTTTGATACCTTGAAGGTATGTACCGCCTATAAATATAAAGGTGAAACTATTGATCATCTACCATTTAGTATAGAACCTGAAAATCTTGAGCCGGTCTATACCGAGATGAAAGGCTGGAAAGAAGATCTTACTAAAATGACTGATGCCAGCACGCTTCCAAAAGAATTCAACGACTACGTTGAGTACCTTGAGCGAGAACTGGAAACACCAATTACCATTGTATCGGTAGGTCCAGACAGAAGTCAGACGATCCATAGAAGCTAAGAGCAAGTAATTTTATATATTAAAAAGCCCCATTTTGGGGCTTTTTTTGTTTTTTATTTCTACAAGAAATTTATTGAAATGATTCCGTTTTAACATCGTACAATTTGACAAATTTGCTAATCAAACGCCTATCCTAATTGTTCAAATACGGGTAGCTTAAAAAAAGCAAAGCTTTACTTCCAAGCCTGAATATTAAAATTTTCAATGATTTGATCCAAGTAAGAAAACATTGAAATTTTGCTAAAGTGTTTCTGAATAAATAAACCAATCTGGAATATGCACCTTTGAACTTGCCATAAAAAAAAGCCCCTAATTGGGGCTTTTTCTATTCGGTAGTATTGAGTTAGTTAGCTATCAGAGTCAGAATCTGAATCTGAATCACCTGATACTATAAATAAACTTGCAATAGCAGTAGCGGTCTCAGCTGTAATTGGCTCATCAAAAGCTTGAGAAACAGCTTCAGCTGCATCACCAACAAGTGCAGAATCTCCGTAATCGTACCCAACAAGATCGATACCTGCTTGAGTTGTTACTTCTTCACCATCATATACGGCTTGAGTAGCTTCCGGCATACCTTCACCCCTGTTATTTAAAGTAATCCAACCTTCAAGTCCGCGAATTCTTCTAATTTCAGAAGCATGACGCGCTTCTACGGAGTGAATTTGAAGAGCTGGCTCTAAGAATGGAGTTCCCATTAGATTTGCAGCCTGCCCTTTGTAGGCTCTAACTCCAGTATCTTCAAAAGCCTGAGCTAACGCAAGTAACTGTGCATAAGCTGTAGCCTCTCCAATACCATTATCGTTAAAAGGATCAAAAGCGCCACCAGCCGTAAAGTCAAAGTTTGGCTTAGATACTGGAGTTGCTCCAGCTCCCTCTAACCCTGCCACTAAGAAATCTACGTGTGCCGATTCGTGCTTAGAAATTTGCATATATACCGTTTCTGGTCTACCTGAAGGTAGCACACCCGATTCCAATGCTTTTAAATAAAATTCGGCTTCTAGATATTCCAAAGTTAATGCTAATTGTAATGCATCTACCGCTGGATTTCCACTGTCCTGAAACATTGCATTAGCTTTTGTACTAGCCAATCCAAAAGGAACTGCAGCCATTGCCGCCTTTTTTCCGAAAGAACCTAGGGTACTGAACATCTCCCTACGTGAAGAAGATTTCGTCGTTAATTTTTCAGATGAAAATTCATCTAATAATTTTATTATACTCATAATGTTTTTTTTAGATTTTAATAGATTACGCTCCAGTCATTGGTTCAGGCAGCTCATTAGCTGTGAAATCAGTTACAATAAATCCTCCTGCAATGTCAAATACTTCTGCTGGATCGTAAGCAAGATCTAAACCTGTATCTGTAGTAATAACATCATCACCTGCGAAATCTGCAGAATTTGGATTCAGTAATGATCTGATAGCAGACGCATGTCTAGCCTCAACTGATACAATTTTACCAGCTAATAATAGGTAAGTTGGATCAGCAATACGATCTCCAGCACCATTGTAAGCTCCAACTCCAGTATCCTCAAGTGCCATTGCAGTTGCAAGTACTTGATCTCTACTAGACAAATCAACAGAACTTAAATCAAATTCCAGATCTGGCAACATTGCATCCGGAGTATCTGCGGTTGCTGCTGCTATAGCAGTTCTAAAAAATTCTCTGTGTATAACTTCGTGATTGTAAAGATCATCCATTAGATCTTTTTCTTCTTGCGGAGCGCCTGCGTAATAGTCACCACCTCTCACAGCAGTATAAAATGCAGCTTCCAATTGCTCTAAAGCATATGCGTAATTAAGAATACCCAAATCTCCACTTCCTAGATCAAAAACTGCATCTACAGGTGGCTCAACTGGTTCTACTGGATCAACAGGATCTGGTCCTCCTACATCTCCGCCTGGGTTAAACATATCATCATCGCTACATCCGTACAGTAAAAAGCTGGAACCGGCTATACCTAGACCACCTAATTTAATGAACTTCCTACGCGAATTCTTGTTCGAATTTTTCGGTGATGCATCAACTACATCTACCTTCACTAAGGGTTTTTTCATGATTAAAATTTTAGTTTCTATGGAAACTTACGAAGGGAAAGCCAATTCAGTTTTAATCCAATCGTTAAGATTATCTTAAATGCCAAAATTTTTTGATTTCATTAAGGATTATTGATCCTTTTAGGGAGTTTTATTATGATTAATTGGCATACCAGATTTTTGCACATCACGTTTATGTATAAAATCAAGGACATTTTAATTTTAAGTACTTTTGAAAAAAATATTGAATTGCGACACATCTTTAGCGTACTTCTTTGTGTGATTTTCTTCCAGGTAGGAATGGCACAAAATAGTCAGGAAATCAACTACGAATCTGATAGAACTTTAAAAAATGAAGCTAGATATCCGGGCGCTTTAATTCTAAGTAAAATAGATAACCAGGTTTATTTTGATCACGATGGAATCGAAGTCTGGTGCGATAATGCTGTTTTTTATAAAGAAGCCAATTTCTTCAAGGCTTATGGTAATATTCGAATGCAGCAAGGTGACAGTGTAAGTATGACCAGCAACTATGCCGAGTATAATGGAGATACTGAATTTGCCTTTGCCAGCGGAAAAGTATTAATGAAAAGACCTCAAACCACCCTTGAAACCGACAGTTTGTTCTTCGACAGACTAAAACAGGAAGCATATTATAGGAGTGGTGGAAAGGTTCGGGATACTGCCAGTGTCCTTACCAGTAGGATTGGCCGCTATTATATGGAACAGAACAAATACAGTTTTGTTGATGAAGTAGTAGTAACTAACCCGGAGTATACTATAAACTCTGAACAACTTGATTTTTATTCTGAAAGTGGTTACGCTTACTTATATGGACCTTCAACGATCAAAAGTGAAACCAGCACGGTTTACTGCGAACGCGGATTTTATGATACCAGAGCAGATAATGGTTATTTCGTAAAAAACTCCAGGATAGATTATGAAAACCGGGTACTGAAGGGAGACAGTCTGTATTTTGATCGTGAAACCAGTTTCGCATCTGCCACAAATAATATACAGGTCATCGACACTATAAACCAAAGCAAAGTAACCGGTCATTATGCTGAAGTTTATAGAGATAAAGATTCTGTTTTTATAACTAAAAGAGCTCTTGCCGCGAGCTTACAGGAACGAGACACCTTGTTCATTCATAGTGATACCATTATGATTACCGGGAAACCAGAACATAGAATTATCCGAGGTTTCTATGACGTTCGCATTTTAAAAGAAGATCAAACTGGTGAAAATCCAATGAGCGGGCGTAGTGATTCTATATATTCAGATCAACAAAGCGGACTTTCAAAATTGATCAATCTTGGTCGTTTTGGGGATAAAAAACCTGTTTTATGGTCCGGACTCAATCAAATGAGTGGTGATAGTATACACCTGCAATCTAATTCTGAATCTGAACAACTGGATAGCCTGCTGGTATTTGACAATGCTTTTTTAATTCAGAAGGATACCATAGAAGGATACAACCAGTTAAAAGGAAAGATTCTCACAGGATATTTTGAAGATAATCAACTACGGGAAGTTATTATTGATAAAAATACTGAAACCCTCAATTATTTAAGAAACGATGAGGGCGCCCTTATTTCGATCAATAAAACCCTTGCCAGTTATATACGTATCCTGTTTCAGGATCAGCAGATCGAATTCATAGATTATTTAAATGCTGTTCAGGGTAAAATGCCTCCGGAAGATGAAGTTCCTCAAAACCAAAGAACCTTAGCTGGTTTTAACTGGCGCGGTGATGAAAGAATCACTTCGAAAGATGGACTATTTGAAGGAAAACCTGTACCAGAACTTACCAAGATCAAAGGTATCGAAATGCCTGAAGCTCCTGAGGAATTTTTTGAAGAACGCGAAGAAGACGACCTCCTACTAGATCAAAATTCCAGACTTAAACCAGAAATTCTAAAGAATAGAGCTAAAGATTCTCTGAAGTATAAAAACGAAAAGGTTCAGGATTCACTTAAGGACGCTATTGAACCAATTGCAAAACCTGTTAAGGACACTCTAACTGGCAACCAGGAATGAAGGAAGATTTTTTAAAGTTTCAGGCTCAAACCACTCCTCACCCACTAGCATTAGAAGTAGAAAGTGCTACCGGTAGTTATATAAAGACAAGTGATAGCAAAGAATACCTTGATTTCGTTGCTGGCGTATCTGCCTGTACTCTTGGTCACTCGCATCCTGCAGTGGTAAATGCTATCAAGGAGCAGGCTGAAAAGTATCTGCATGTAATGGTTTATGGCGAATATGCACAGGCTCCTGCAGTAGAGCTTAGTAAATTGCTTGCTGAGAACTTACCTGGTTCGCTATCTAAAACCTATCTCGTAAATAGCGGAACTGAGGCGATCGAAGGTGCACTGAAACTGGCCAGAAGGGCTACTGGAAGAACAGGGATCATTGCTGCAAGGCACGCCTATCATGGTAATACGATGGGCTCCTTAAGTCTGATGGATTTTGAAGAAAGGGTAAAGGTTTTCAAACCTTTAATAGGAGATGTTTCATTTATAGAATTCAACTCCACGGAAGATCTATCAAATATCAACGAACATACAGCGTGCGTAATTCTGGAGACAATCCAGGGTGGTGCTGGTTTTATTCAGCCGGTAGATGATTATCTACTCAAAGTAAAAAAACGTTGTGAAGAAGTAGACGCATTACTTATTCTGGATGAGATACAACCTGGTTTTGGAAGGACCGGTAAATTATTTGGTTTCGAGAATTTCGGACTTGTTCCTGATATCCTGGTAATGGGAAAAGGAATGGGTGGCGGATTACCAATTGGAGCTTTTACAGCTTCAGAAGAGGTCATGGATCTGCTTATGGATAATCCTAAACTTGGACATATCACAACATTTGGCGGCAATCCTTTAATTGCTTCAGCAGCACTTGCTACTTTAAAAGAGCTCCTTAGCACAAACCTTATTTCTGAAACACTACAAAAAGAAAAGCTCTTCAGAAACCATTTACAACATCCGCTCATTGAAGAAGTTAGAGGGAGAGGCTTAATGCTGGCAATCATATTAAAGTCTGCCGAAATTGCAGACCAGCTGGTGCTTAGAGCTAAAGATGAACAATTGATCTTATTCTGGTTATTGTTCGAAAAGCGAGCCGTAAGGATCACTCCGCCCCTGACAATATCTTCTGAAGAAATTTTGAAAGGATGTGGCATTATTGTTGACATACTGGAAGATATAAATAGTAATATTGAAGCTGTTAATTAATTTGTTAACAACAATGCAAGCGGGCGTACCTATTGCCCTTATTCCTTTTTAACTTTAATAACAGTAGAAATCCCATAATCACTCTCTTATGCAATTGAGCCATAACGAAGAAGATAATTTCTCTCTTGATCGCTTCGAATCCATGCTAAAGACCAATGACGTTCTTTTTTTCGATTCGAACGAATTTGAGAATATCATCAACCATTACATGGAGAATGGCAAGATAGCTCTTGCTAAAAAAGCGGTGAAATTGGGTCTCGCCCAGCATCCTACTTCAGTAAATCTAAGATTATACAAAGTTGAGATCCTTGTTTTTGAAGATAAACTGGATCTTGCAGACAGTATACTTAATGAGTTGAAAAATCTGGAATCTTCCAACGAGGAGATCTACATTCAAAAGGCTCAGATCTATTCTAAGCGAGATATGCACGCTGAGGCAATTACCATGCTGGAAGCAGCTTTGGAGATCACGCTTGAAGATGCAGAAATATTTTCGCTCATTGGGATGGAATATCTCTTTCTCGAGGATTTTGAGAATGCGAAATATAGCTTTATGAAATGCCTTGAGGCAGATGATGAGGATTATTCTGCTCTTTACAATATCATGTATTGCTTCGATTTTCTTGAACAGAAAGAAGCAGCTATTGATTACCTGAATCTATATCTGGACAAGCACCCGTATTGCGAAGTAGCCTGGCACCAGGTTGGAAAGCAGTATTTTGACCTGAAGAACTACACTAAAGCACTGGCAGCTTTTGATTTTGCCATTATTAGTGATGACAGGTTCGTGGGAGCCTACCTGGAAAAAGGAAAGGTTCTTGAGAAATTAAAGCGTTACAATGAGGCCATCGAAAACTATAATATTACTCTGGAACTCGATGATCCTACATCATTCGCATATTTAAGAATTGGTAAATGCTTCGAAAAACTTGGTTGTGATGATTTCGCGATCAAAAATTACGAGCAAACCGTGCATGAGGATCCTTTACTCGATAAAGGCTGGATCGCGATTACCGACTTCTATATCAAAAAATTAAACTTCCCAAAGGCTTTATATTACATCAATAAAGCGATCAATATAGACGAGGAAAATGTTCTTTACTGGAAGCGTTACGCAAAGATCAACAGTAGACTGAATTTCCCGGAGGAGGCTGAGCAAGGCTATAAAAAAAGTCTTGAATTGGGAAATTACGAATTAGAGACCTGGATTAGAAGATGTGATATCCTGATTGGACTGGGAGAATATGAAACTGCAATTTCCAGCATGATGCAGGCTCTGGAATTTTATCCGGGTACTGCGGAAGTCGAATATCGTCTTGCCGGTTTATATTTTAATACGAACAATGGTGACAAAGGCTATTTTCATTTGAATAATGCCTTGAAAACCGACTCAGAATATTACATCATCATAGAAGAACTTTTCCCGAATATTTTCGAGCGAAAAAGCATCAAACAAATTATAAATTCCTTCGTAAAGCTCTCTTAGTAATTTTGCTACCTTTGAGCAAAATCATAAAATTCTAAGATGCAACGCAGTTTAGTGGACTATCTAAAGATAAGCCTTAAAGGAATGGCTATGGGAGCCGCAGATGTTGTTCCCGGAGTCTCCGGCGGTACTATCGCATTTATTTCAGGTATATATGAAGAGTTGATCACCACCATTAGTGGGGTGAACCTTGGTTTGCTTTCCACCTGGAAGGCAGACGGCTTTAAGGCCATGTGGGAAGAGCTGAATGGTAATTTTATTGTAGCTCTTTTTGCAGGTATTCTCGTTAGCATATTTAGTGTGATGCGTGTAGCAAATTATTTGCTTGAGAATCATCCGGTTCTAATCTGGTCCTTTTTCTTCGGACTTGTGGTTGCCAGTATTTGGTTTGTAGGTAAACAAATCCCGAAATGGACCTGGAAGATCGTTTTAGCGCTGGTGATTGGTGCAGCAGTTGCGTTCTATATCGTTAGCCTGCCACCACTTTCCGCCAGTAATTCTTATTTGTTTTTGTTCTTTGCCGGAGCACTTGCCGTTTGCGCAATGATCCTGCCTGGAATTTCTGGGGCTTTTATTCTGGTATTGCTAGGTGCTTATAAGTCGATTACAGAAGCAGCACATGATTTTGATCTGAAGACTATAGGTATTGTAGGTGTTGGAGCAGTTTTTGGATTGCTTACTTTTTCAAAGATCCTGAAATGGTTATTCGTTCATTACAGTAGTATTACCCTTGCGGTTCTTACCGGCTTTATCGCTGGTTCATTGAACAAGATCTGGCCATGGAAAGAAACTCTGGAAACTGCTATGTATGGTGAAAAAGAGGTGGTTCTTAAGGAAGCTTCCGTATTACCATGGAATTTCGACGGAGATCCACAAACATTATGGTCTGTAGTTCTTATGCTGGCCGGATTCTTCCTCATTTTAGGTCTGGAAATGCTGGCTGGTAATAAACCTGAAAATGCCGATGCAGCAAACTAGGACCTTCACAGATAAGTTCCTGCTGGTTCTAAAAGGCCTGGCCATGGGCGCTGCGAACAAGGTTCCTGGTGTGTCTGGCGGTGTTGTTGCCTTTGTTGCCGGATTCTATGAAGAGTTCATCTATTCACTACAAAAGGTAAACCTTAAAGCCTTTAAGCTTTTAATTTCTGGTAGATTCAGAAGCCTTTACCATTACATCAACGGGAAGTTCTTATTCCTGTTGATCCTTGGGATGCTGATTAGCTATTTTAGCGTTTCCAAGATTCTGGACTACCTCATTATACACTACGAACTATACGTCTGGTCAGCTTTCTTCGGAATGATCATTGGCTCCATTTATTACATTAGTAAGGACTTTGAAGACTGGGATCGTAACTCTATTGTATTTGCAGTACTCGGGATCATTGCCGGAATAGCCATTAGTTTCCTGGAACCTGCAAGAGAAAATGACAATCTCTGGTTTGTTTTTATCTGCGGAATGATAAGTGTGTCGGGGATGACCCTTCCAGGCCTCTCAGGTAGCTTTATATTGATTCTGGTGGGGAATTACGTCCTGTTGCTGGTAGACTCTGTTAATGCGCTTTATGATACGATGGCAGACATCCTGATGATGGATTTCTCCTGGACTGGAAATGCAGAAAGAATTCAGATGCTTAAAGTACTGGCGGTCTTCGCCATTGGCTCCCTGGCTGGACTGGTTTCATTGTCTCATTTGCTGGGATATGTACTCAAAACAAGAAAAAGAGAAACTTTTGCAGTCATCATTGGATTTATCACAGGCTCCCTTGGAGTTGTATGGCCATGGAAGGAGAAAGTATACAAAATTGGAGAACAGGGTAAAGTTCTAATTGATAGGAACGGAAATAAGGTGATCGACAATTACGATCGATACTGGCCACAATTCGATCAGGTAGAAACTTTCGCGGCAGTCTTCTGTATAGGAATAGGAATTAGCATTGTACTTGGACTCGCCTGGTACGAAAAAATTACTTCGGAAAAATGAGAACTTTTGGACTCGTTGGAAAAGACATAGATTATTCTTTTTCCAGAAACTACTTCAGTAAGAAATTCAGCAATAAAAATATCGATGCCAGGTATATCAATTTTGACCTTGAAAGCATTGATCAGTTTCCCGAAATTTTCAAAAGTATTGAAGTTTCCGGATTGAATGTAACCATCCCCTACAAGGAAAAAGTAATTCCATTTCTAGATCATCTTGACTCTGAAGCGCAAAAAATAGGCGCTGTGAATACCATTAAAATTTCTGAAAGCGGTGAGCTCACTGGCTATAATACAGACCATTTTGGCTTCAAAAAAGCACTGGAGAATCACTTGGAAAGTTTCCATAGTTCTGCTCTTATCCTTGGGACCGGAGGAGCTTCAAAAGCCGTCGCTTATGCTCTTGACAAACTGTCAGTTCCCTACCAGTTTATCTCCAGAAATTCTTCGGAAAATACGCTATCGTATAGTGAACTAAGAATTGAGGTAATTAGTCGTAACAAACTGGTAATTAACACAACACCTTTAGGCACTTCTCCTGAAACCGAACGTTATCCTGATATTCCTCTTGAGGGTATTTCCAGCCAGCATATCATCTTTGATCTTATCTATAATCCGGAAGAAACCAGGCTCATGAAGCTAGCTTCTGAACGTGGTGCTAAAACCCTAAATGGTTATAAAATGTTAGAACTTCAGGCTGAAAAAAGCTGGTCCATCTGGAATTCTTAATTCGACTCTCAAAGCTTCATTCTGTTTATAAATAGAATCATTCCCTTGTCCAATTTTAGTGGAGTTGTTATCTTTCAGAATAATTCGATTTTGAAGAACCCTAACATTGAAAGATATGTCCACTACAGAAAATGAGAACAAGAAAAATGAAATGTCTGAGAACCATGAAAAGGACTCAAAGCATACCTCCGGTTCTACAGATCATTCTTTGAATGACCCGAACGATAACTCTGAAAAACTTCAGCAGGAAACTGAACGAAAAGGTTTTGACGGGACCGATCATGAAGATGCAATCGTTCATGAATCTGCTTCAGGAAGGGCAACTTCAGATCAAAAGAAAATAGAAAAAACAGATCCCGATAAAGATCCGTACACTGCCATGGAAGGAGATGGAGATATTTATCCTGTGAAGAAGAACAATGAATCTGTAGAACCTGAAAACAAATCTGTTCGAAAAGTTTCAGAATCAACAGATCATGAAGATGCCATCGTTTCAGAATCCGAAAACAGGAAAACGGCAGCAAATACGGAAGAACAGGATGAAGATCTTGATAGTGATATTGGTGAAGCAGTTGTTGGAGAGAATCAGAAAGGCAGCGGGAGTCATGAAGAAGACATGGAGAACTCTGTTGCTGAAGAAAGTGAAGATGAAAGCGCTGGTGAACGACACACTATAGAGAAAAAGGATTACCATTCCATGAGCAAGGAAGCACTTGTTGAGGAACTGGAAAGACTGCTGAAAACCGAGAAGGTTCAGGCGATCAAAGAACATGTACAGGAGATCAGAACTGAATTCAATGCTAAGTTCGATGAGGAAATGGAAGAGAAAAAGGAAGAGTTTCTTGCTGAAGGCGGGAATATAATTGACTTCCACTACTCTACTCCACTTAACAAACAATTTAGTTCGACATACTTTGATTATCGTGAGAAGCGGAATGATTATTATAAACGCCTTAAAAAAGACCTCAACCAAAACCTGAATATACGCTTAGAACTTATTGAGGAATTGAAGGGACTTCTGGGTGTTGAAGAAAATATCAATACTACTTACAATCATTTCAAGGAAATTCAGGATAAATGGCGTACCGCCGGACCTATTCCTAGGGATCGTTATAATAATGTATGGAATACTTATCATCATCATGTTGAGAATTTCTATGATTTTCTGCATTTAAACCGTGAATTCAGAGACCTGGACTTTAAGCATAATCTTGAGCAAAAGCTTAAGGTAATAGACCGTGCTGAAGAATTAGCGCAGGAAAAAGACACGAATCGTTCTTTCCGGGAGTTGCAGATGCTGCACAAAATGTGGAAGGAAGAGCTTGGACCTGTGGCGAAGGAGTATCGGGAAGACATCTGGAAGCGATTCAGCGCAGCTACAAAAGATATTCACGATAAGCGTCAGGCATATTTTTCTCAGCTGGACGAACAGTACGAGAAGAACTGGGAGACCAAAAGAGATATCATCATCAAGATTAAGGAAATAGCAGAACAGGATTTTGATAGCCACAACAAATGGCAGCAAAGGATCAAACAAATCGAAGCTCTGCGAGAAGAATTCTTCAAGGCCGGGAAAGTTCCAAGAAACAAAAATCAGGAAACCTGGAATGAGTTCAAAGAGCATGTTCGTAAATTCAATCGTAAGAAAAATGCTTACTACAAGAATTTAAAGAAGGAGCAATACGATAATTTGGAGCAAAAGAAAGAACTAATCAGGATTGCAGAAGACAATATGGATAGTGATGACTTTAAAACGGTCACACCTCTCATGAAGAAAATCCAGAACGATTGGAAGAAAGTTGGACATGTACCCCGAAAGGATAGTGATAAGGTCTGGAAACAGTTTAAAAAGGCCTGTAATCATTATTTTGATCGCATGCACGCCCAGAAGAATGAAGAGAATAAGGATGAAGTTGAAGCTTTCGAAAAGAAAAAGGCCCTATTGGACGAAGTAAAATCCCTGGAACTAGCAGGCACTAAAAAGGAAAACCTTGCCGCTATCAAGGATAAAATCAATTCCTGGAAGGAAGTGGGTCGTGTACCTTATAATAAAAGATTTATAGAAGGAAAGTTTAATAAAGCGCTGGATCAACTCTTTAAAAAGCTTGATGTTGACAACACCAAGGCAGAGATGATGAAGTACGAGAATAAGATCCAGGCTCTTGATGATGCAGACGATGACAAGAAGATCAGGAACGAACACTATTTTCTTACCAAGAAGATCGAAGAAACCAAGGCTGAGATAAGACAACTCGAGAACAATTTGCAGTTCTTCAGCAATGTAGATGACGATAATCCACTGGTACAGGATGTACACAAGAATATCGCTCAGCACAAAGCCGACCTGGAAGTATGGCAGGAAAAACTTGCTAAGATCAAAACCTTGTATTAGTAAAAATCCAATACCATAGCCTGTAATATTCTTTTTGATCGATTAAGCGTAAAAACTTATCGTATTAAAGGTTTTACAGGCTATAGTTTTTTAAAGAAATAGGAAACTAGCTATCCCGTTCGCGTCTCATACCCTATATAGTAACTAGCAATTATAAAAGATGGCAGTAGTAACACCTGAAAAGAATGAGCAAATTGCGAAAATGAATTTCGGCGCTGTTTATCCGCATTACCTGAATAGAATAAAGAAGCACGGTAGAACTAAAGATGAACTTGACAGCGTTATTTCGTGGTTAACGGGTTATGATCAGGATACATTGGAATCCTTTATTGACGGTACTGGTACTTTTGGTGATTTTTTTGAAGGAGCCAGGATCCACAAAAATGCACACATGATCAATGGAGTCGTATGCGGTTATCGTATTGAAGATATTCCTGAAGAATTTGCTTTGTATCGCGATTGCAGAAAAATGGAAAAGTTGATCGATGAATTAGCCAAAGGCAGAAAGATGGAAAAGATCTTGAGGCGCTAAGAATCGGAGTTACACTGATTATAGCAATGACTATAAGTTAATACTAATCTTCTCTCAATTAGGTAATCTATTTGGAAACTTCAATGTTGTCGGTCATTGTACAGTGAAGTGCTTATCTAAGGCAAAAACTCACAGACGAGCCTTTGTTTTCTTTGCTCTAAAAGAAGTAGAAGATTGTGCAAACATTACTTCAACAATCAAAACGAATGGCTATCTAAATCTTTACGCTTTCTTCGGAAGTAGTTATTCTTGCGGCTAGAGTTGCAGATCCTGTACTCAAAGTCATATGTATCCAAGCAAATATCCAAAACTCAAAGGGATTTTGAGATGATCTGAAAAGGTTGAGAAAAATTGATGATTTGATAATAACCAACTCTAATAAACTTTGTTTTTTATTTCTGAAAACTACTTTTATTAGATAATATGACCAGGAAAATCTATAGTCTATTTATACTTTCTTAGCCTCGTTCCAGAATACATCCATTTCCGCAAGGCTCATATCTTTTAGTGCTTTGCCCTGCTCTGCCGCTTTGCCTTCCAGATACTGAAATCGTTTGATAAATTTTTTATTGGTACGTTCTAAAGCATTTTCAGGATTCACTTTCAGAAAACGTGCATAGTTGATCATAGAAAATAGTACATCACCAAATTCTGCTTCAATAAGATCACTATTATTATCTGTAACTTCATCTTCCAGCTCCTTAAGTTCTTCCTGAAGTTTTTCGAATACCTGTTTGGGTTCTTCCCAGTCAAATCCAACTCCTGCAACTTTATCCTGTATCCTGTTGGCTTTGACCATTGCAGGTAAAGACCTGGGCACTCCTTCGAGAACACTTTTCTTGCCTTCCTTTAATTTCAGGTTTTCCCAGTTACGTTTAACCTCTTCTTCATCTGCAACGATCACATCCCCATAAATGTGAGGATGCCGATCTATAAGTTTATCACATATGCCATTCGCAACATCTGCAATGTCAAAATCATTAGTCTCACTTCCAATCTTCGAATAAAACACAAGATGTAATAAGACGTCTCCTAGTTCTTTCCGAATTTCCTCTATGTCTTTGTCCAGAATGGCGTCGCCAAGCTCGTAGGTTTCTTCAATAGTAAGATGACGCAATGATTCCATGGTTTGTTTACGATCCCAGGGACATTTTTCCCGGAGCTCATCCATGATGGTTAATAATCTGTCAAAAGCCTGAAGTTGATCTTGCCTGGAATTCATACTGAAAAACGATTTTTTCAAAAGTAATATATCAAAACCGTATGATGAACATGAACTGAAGTTTATTGCTTACGATATCTGTAGATACAAGCTTCTATACAACCTATGTAACTTATCTCCATTTCGCTTTCAGTAATGCTAACTACCTTGAACGAGCGCATACTTTCCGTATTATCCGAACAAGTAAATGAAAGTGTGTTTTCATCAAGATCGAGATTATAGGTTCCTGTTGGACATTCATCCTGGGTAGCATTAAAATAACCATTTGGAGAAAATGTATATTCTGTACCGTTTTCAACGGTTTGCCAGGTTGTCTCACCACCCGGACTTACATATGCATCGGTCATTTTCCAGGTTCCTGAAAGACTATCTACAGTAAGATCTACAATTAACAGGCTGTCATCACTACTGCTACAACTACTCAATGAAATGGCTGCGACGAAAAGAAGTATTAATTTTCTCATTTTTCAATTGATTTGATTCAATAGATAGATGCAAATAACTGAGAAAGGTTGCGTAAACAAAAAAGCTTCTCATTTCTGAGAAGCTTTGTGAGGGTGGAAGACCGGTTTCGAACCGGCGACCTCCGGAACCACAATCCGGCGCTCTAACCAGCTGAGCTACAACCACCATTTGATTAGCGGTTGCAAATGTAAGTTATTTGTACATTTCAGCAAAGAAAAATTTTCAATTAAATAAGGTCAAATACAGAATCCACTGCTACATAACGATCTACATTATAACCTTCGGCATGTTCAGTATTAATAAGCCTTCCCATATCCTGTGCCCGGTAAGTAATGCTATCCAGGAAGTTACTGCTTGAAATTGGAGTTTCAGGCTCCTTACTATCTTCACTGTAAAATTGCGACCTGTAAGCTTTAACCGAATCAATTTTTTTATCCAGAAAGCCCGTGATGTCTACTACAAAATCTGGTTTTAGATTCTTCCATTGTATATAATGGAAAATGTGCTTTGGTCGCCATGCGTTCTGGCTATCACCATTCATGATAGTTTCAATCTTACGCAAACCACTCAGAAAGCAAGCATCACTTATTAATTTTGCAGCCTTTCCATGATCGATATGTCTGTCATCAACCGCATTACATAGCACAATCTCTGGCTGGTACTTTCTTATTATTTTAATGATCTCCATTTGATGAGAAGCATTGTTTGTAAAAAAAGCATCGCTAAATTCCAGATTCTCGCGAACCTCAACTCCTAAAACCTCGGCTGCAGCTTCTGCTTCCTGATCACGAATCTCTGCAGATCCCCTTGTACCAAGTTCTCCCCTGGTAAGGTCAAGAATTCCAACCTTTTTTCCTCGACTAATCTCTTTTGCAATGGTTCCAGCACAACTTAACTCCACATCATCAGGGTGTGCGCCAATCGCAAGTATATCTAATTTCATAAATCTTTATTTGGTAATTGCTATTGCCTGCTCAAGGTCTTGTTTAATATCTTCAAACTCTTCGATGCCCACAGAAAATCTCAAAAGATTATCCTTGATCCCTTGCTGTGCCCTTTCTTCCTCTGTCAACAAACCATGACTGGTTTTCGAAGGTAAAAGAATGGTACTTTCCACACCGGCAAGACTCATGGAGGGTTTAATTAGTTTCAGGGATTTCATAAAATGCTGCACATCGATCTCAGCATTCAACTCGAAAGACATCATTCCGCCGAAACCAGACATTTGCTTTGCTGCCAGTTCGTGATCGGGATGATCTTTTAAACCAGGATAATAAACGTTCGCGACACTGGAATGGGCGGCTAAAAATTCAGCCAGTTGCATGGCATTCGAATTCTGGGCTTTTACACGTAAGCCCATGGTCTTGATACTTCTTTCCAGTAACCAGACCGTATAATCACTTAAGTTTCCGCCGAAATTCTTCGCCATTTGAAAGATCCTGTCGATATGATCTTCAGAACTTATTGCAGTTCCCGCCAGGATATCACTATGACCTCCCATATATTTCGTTGCAGAATGTAAAACGATGTCTATTCCCATATCCAGAGGGTTCTGATTCACCGGAGAGGCAAAAGTATTATCGATCATACTCACAAGACCATGCTTTTTGGCCAGACCTGCAACTCCCTCGATATCCGTGATCTTCAACAGAGGATTTGATGGTGTCTCGATGTAAATTACCTTCGTATTTTCCTTGATTTCAGATTCTAGTGAAGCTATTGAAGAGTCTTTAGCGAACGTATACTCTATTCCGAATTTAGCGAACTCCTCTACTGCAAGGTTACTTGTTCCCCCATAAAGTGCATCTGGAAACACAACGTGATCACCAGACCTCAAAAATGCCATTAATGAAGTGCTTACTGCGGCCATCCCACTACCAAAGATCAAAGCTGCTTCTCCATGTTCCAGTGCAGCCATCTTTTTAGCAAGGGCTACCTGGTTTGGAGTATTAAAATATCTGGGGTAACGCTTGGTCTCCACATCTTCAAATGCGTAAGAAGTTGCCATATAAAGTGGAGAAACCGCTCCTTTAAACTGAGTGTCTTCCAGTTCACCAGCATGTGTACATATCGTATTGATTCCTTTAGAATCGCTCATAATTTAGAATTCAAAATTGAGCTCCTAAGGTACTAAGAATTCTTTGAAAGCAAAGGACTACAAGAAAGTTGACCTACGTCAATTCAGCGCGTTAAGAATAGTTAAACCTATACTACATAGCATGTGGTGCAGTTATAAAATGAGTAAATTTCAGCAAAAGAGAATAAAATGAAAAATGTAAAAGCTTACGGCGCAAAGTCGAATGATGCAGATCTTAATATGATGGAGATCGAACGCAGGGACATTCTTGCAAATGACGTGAAGATCGAAATCGATTATTGTGGAGTTTGTCATAGCGATATACACCAGGTTAGAAATGATTGGGGCAATAGTAAATATCCAGTGGTACCAGGCCATGAGATTATTGGTCGCATAGTAGAAGTGGGGTCAGACGTTAAAAACTTTAAGCAAGGTGATCTTGTTGGAGTTGGATGTATGGTGGACTCCTGCCAGGAATGTAAATCTTGTGAAGATGGTCTTGAGCAATATTGCGAAAATGGAATGACCGCTACCTATAATGGTAAGGATGAACATTTAGGTGGTCATACTTTCGGAGGATATTCTGAAATGGTTGTGGTACGCGAAAAATTTGTACTGAAGGTTCCTGAAAATCTGGATACAAAAGCAGTTGCACCATTATTATGTGCAGGTATTACGACGTGGTCTCCGCTTAGACAATGGAATGTAAAAAAAGGTGATAAAGTTGGTGTTGTTGGACTGGGAGGTCTGGGACATATGGGTGTTAAGTTTGCCCACGCTTTGGGAGCTCACGTTGTGATGATCACTACCTCTCCTGCTAAAGCCGAAGATGCTAAATCCCTTGGTGCAGATGAAGTTTTGATCTCGAAGGATGAAGCAGAAATGAAGAAACATGCGAATTCATTCGATTTTATTCTGAATACGGTTCCTGTAGGACATGATACGAATCCTTATGTTGCCTTACTGAAAAGAGATGCGACAATGACCTTAGTTGGAGCGATCGATGAAGTGGATATTCATGGTGGCGGACTTATCATGGGTAGAAAAAGACTTGCAGGTTCATTAATTGGCGGAATCAAGGAAACTCAGGAAATGCTTGATTTCTGTGGAGAGCATAATATTGTTTCAGATATCGAAATGATAAACATGGACTCTATTAATACTGCTTTCGACAGAGTTGTAAAATCTGATGTTAAGTATAGATTTGTAATCGATATGAAATCACTAAAGAATTAATTATGGGTCTACTATCCTCATTGCTTGGTAATGCCGGTGCTATAGAAAATTCAGTTATTCAGGAGAAATATGGCAAATTGCTTATTGATTCTGAAGAAGTCATTGCTGGATTTAAGATCATTAGAGATACCTTTATTTTCACCAACAAACGATTGATCATTATAGATGTTCAGGGATTGACTGGTAGCAAAATTGAATATTTCTCAGTGCTATACAAAAGCATTACACGTTTTAGCGTGGAAACTGCAGGAAGTTTTGATCTGGATGCAGAACTTAAGATCTGGATATCCGGGGAACAATCACCCAGTATTTCAAAGAAATTCAATAAGAAAGTTGATATCTATGAAGTTCAGAAATTGCTTGCTGAGTATACTTTATAGGACAGGATAGTCAGAAATTTATAAAAAAAGCCACTGAGATTCTCAGTGGCTTTTTTATGTGCAGGTCTAAGCTTCCTGATCCAGCCTGTTCTCTTTTTCCTTCCTTTGCCATGGAAATCTGCCTTCAATCTCCAGTTCAATGGAAAAACTCAAAAATGTTCTTATCAGGACGATGATCCCTAAAGAGATAACCTCATCCAGCGTTGGTTTTGTTACTACGGTTGCGATAATATCTGCAGCAACCAGGATTTCAAGTCCGAGCAGAATAGCTTTCCCCAATTCCTGTCTTAATAATTTGTAAGATCTGACTCCTTCACTTTGCTTGGCCATTATATATTTGAATAATGCTACGATCGTTCCCAGAAGTATTACCACAACTCCAGTGACTTCTATAAACTTTGCCGCATACTCGATATACAAACTTATATGTTCCATAAACTATTCTTCTGAAGATAATTTTTTATAAACTCCATTAGTCCAGCCAAACCCATCCTGGGTTGGATATTCCCCTCCTCCGCTTTCTTTGGAAAGATCCATAACATTATACTTCTCGGTCATCTTATAGGTTCGATTGTAAACTGCGCTGTTCACATCAAGCCATCTTCTTTTTATTTCTTCGGAAAGTTCCAGATGCTTATAATTTCTTAGACCCTGAATAGTGATCCACTGCAATGGAGCCCAGCCATTTGGTGCATCCCATTGCTGTCCGGTATTATATGGTGTAGTTACAACTCCACCCGGTTTCAGGAAGTCTTCTTGGATCTTTGCAGCCACTTTGTTAGCCTGCATTTCATCTGCGATCTGAAAAAATAAAGGATACATTGTTGCCAGAGATAGGTTTCCTGTAAATTCCTGCTTTTCAAAGTTGTAATCCTGGAAGAACTCCATTTCGGTATCCCAGAAATAGTTTGCGATCGCCTTTTGTCGTTTATCTGACAGCTTCGTATAAATAGACGATATTTCTTCTTTGCCTGAAATTTTTGCTGCCCTGGAGATGGTCTTTTCCAGGTGGTAAAGCAACGAATTCAGATCAACCGGAAGAATGGAAGTGGTTTGAATACTCGAAAGTTCAAATTCATTTCGCTTATTTTTGACCAGCCATCTGCTTGAATAATCCCAACCAGACTCCGCCCCTGCTCTAAGATTACGATAGACATCTTCTTTCTTGAGCTCTGGATTAGCTTTCACTGCAATTTCTGCAGTTTCTACATCTTCACGATAGCTTTCTGGTCTTGGAGTATCGAATTCATCATAATAACGGTTCAGGACAGTTCCATCCTTCAGCTTCACGACTCTATTAGTAACATTGCCTGGTTTGAGTTCATTATTTCCCTTCATCCAGAACTGATGTTCTTTCTCCAGTGCATCTAAAAATTCTACATAAACCTGGTCACCATCAATATCAGCCAGGATATCGACCATGAGAGAAAAGAACGGTGGTTGAGATCTTCCGAGATAATAAGTACGATTCCCATTCGGAATAAAGCCGAGTTCATCAATAAGGAATGCGAAATTTTCCACCATGTTCCTGATAACTTCATTTTCACCATCTACCTGCAATCCTAACATAGTAAAGTAGCTATCCCAGTAATAAACTTCACGAAATCTACCACCCGGCACTATATAATCATTTGGCAACGGAATAAGAGTTCCGGAAATACTATCATTTGCAGGCCTTTTCAGCACTTCCCATAAGCTCTTTATGTGCATACCTATCTGCAGACTATCGCTTTTGAAATCCAGATCGGCTTCAGGAATACTAAAATGTTGATCCAGAAAGGTTTTCATTCCCGTAACGGTAGTATCTTCGAGCATTTCATATCGCTCCCTGATAAGACCTACACTGTATTTAGGAGTCGCATCAACAAAAGTTTTACTGTCCTCGAAAATAGCCCGGGTTTGTACATCATAGAATAAATTTCCGTAGAGCTCGGCTGGTGGCAGTATATTAATTTCCTGGTTATCATTGGCAACAACGGTATCCTCACTGGACTTACAACTGTTGAACGTAATTACTAAGGATAGCAGGAATAACTTAAAATATCTTCGGAAGTTCATATAGATGTGTTTACGATCTATAAATATAAATAAATTGATAACTGAAATGCGTGGCTACTCAAAGCTTCTTTATATTTTTGATCTATAACTAATGATCATGGAGATACTCAACTGGGATAAAAAGTACGCGGAAGAATTTGAAAAAATGAACCTTCACTGGCTGAATGAATTCTTTTATGTTGAACCACATGATGAAGAGGTTTTAGGAAAACAGGAAAAATATATCATTCAGCCGGGAGGAAGGATCTTCTTTGTAAAAAAGGATAAAACTATCGTTGCCTGTGTAGCTTTAATGAAGATGGAAGATGATGTTTTCGAACTTACAAAGATGGCGGTTAAACCAGCTTTTCGAGGTCAGAAGATCGGACACTTTCTAATTGACCATACCATACAGTTTGCAAAAAATAGTGGCTGGGACAAATTGATCATTTACTCTAGTCGCAAACTGGAAAACGCTATTCACTTATATCGCAAATATGGATTCGAAGAGATTCCTATCGAAGAAAACAATCCCTATGCTCGTGGGGATATTAAAATGTCATTAATCCTTTCATAATTCTTTATTAAACAAAATAGCTAAAGTCATGTCCAGCCTTATCTTAGGCTAAAAATTGACTATGAAAAATGTAGCTACTCTAATTGCCGCAGGTTTATTGCTTGTTGGTTGTAAAGATCAAGGGAATGAAAAGGATAACATGATGAACGACACTCTTGCAGAGAACAATGCAGAGATGAGTGAGATGCCTCTTCAGGAAACCATGGACCTACAGATAGAACCTATTTCTCATGCCACAGCAGTTTTCAAATGGGGCGATAAGACCTTTTACACAGATCCCGTAGGTGGAGCAGAAGCTTTTGCAGATAAGGATAGACCTGATTTTATTTTGATCACAGACATTCATGGAGACCATATGAATGCTGAAACGCTGAAAGCCATTAGTTTGGACAGTGTGACTGTAATTGTACCACAGGCCGTAAAGGATAAATTACCTGCAGATCTGAAAGCTGAATATATAGTAATGAATAACGGAGACTCGAAAGAACTCATGGGTCTTAATATCAAGGCAATACCAATGTACAATCTACCTCAGTCTAAAGACGCTATGCACGTGAAAGGTCGTGGTAATGGATATATTATTGAGAATAATGGGAAGAGACTATATATTTCCGGCGATACTGAAGATATTCCTGAAATGAGAAACCTGAAGAATATCGATGTCGCATTAGTGTCTATGAATCTACCTTATACCATGCCGGTAGACCGTGCTGCCAAAGGTGTGCTATCCTTCAAACCAAAAAAAGTAATTCCATACCATTACCGTGGTAAAAACGGACTTTCTGATGTTAAAGAATTTAAGAAATTAGTAAACGAAGGAAATTCTGATATTGAAGTGGAACTTATGAACTGGTATCCGGAAAGATCGAAGTAGAAAATATCTGGAAACAAGAAGTCGCTCTTCAGATTAATATGCTTGAAATTTTTGTAAAATTTTTAGTTGGCTAAAACAAATTCAACAATTATTTAATCAAGCTAGAACATTAATCTGGGAAGCGACTTTTAAGTTATTGATTCTCATATTATTAAATATAAGGTTTCCTATTTATTTAGAACGAGTCTTTTTTAACTCAATTGTCCGCAATCATTAATTTTTAGAAAACTTTATGATTTAGCGGTTTTTGAGATCAGAGCTTTTCATTGCAAATAAACTGACTTTCCACTGCTCTAATACCCGGGTCTTCTCTTACCTTTAAGAGATTAAGTTTTATTGTAAATCAGGAAATAGAGCTAGTTTTTCAGAAAAAGAATTGGAAACTATGGTCTTACTGAAATGAAAAAGCTTTTTGCGCAGAACATATAAAAACAAAAAACCCGGCCAATGGCCGGGTTTCTTTATAATATGAATTAGTTCCTAGGAAAGTACTTCCTGAACTTTATCTGCTGCTTCCTGGAATTGTACCGCACTGTAAACTTTAAGTCCACTATTGTCGATAAGTTCCTTAGCGATATCTGCGTTTGTTCCTTGCAATCTAACAATGATTGGCACATTCATAGCATCTCCCATATTCTTGGAAGCGTCTACGATACCCTGAGCAACACGGTCACATCTTACGATTCCTCCAAAGATATTAACCAGGATCGCTTCTACTTTATCATCTTTTAAGATCAACCTGAAAGCTTCTTCTACTCTCTTAGCATCAGCTGTTCCACCAACATCAAGGAAGTTAGCCGGCTCTCCACCTGCTTGTTTGATAAGGTCCATAGTTGCCATTGCAAGTCCTGCACCGTTTACCATACACCCAACGTTACCGTCAAGATCTACGTAGTTAAGTCCAAGTTCTCTTGCTTCAACTTCAGTAGCATTCTCTTCACGAACATCACGCATTTCAGCATAATCCTTGTGACGGAAAAGTGCATTATCATCTAATGTTACCTTAGCATCTACTGCCATGATCTTATCATCACTCGTTTTCAACACAGGGTTGATCTCAAAAAGTGAAGAATCAGATTTTTCAAAAGCTTCATATAAAGACATTACGAATTTGGTCATTTCTTTAAATGCCTTTCCGCTTAGTCCAAGATTGAAAGCGATTCTACGTGCCTGGAATCCAAGCAAACCTGTAGAAGGATCAATCTCTTCAGTAAATATAAGGTCTGGAGTTTCTTCAGCAACAGTTTCGATATCCATTCCACCTTCAGTAGAATACATGATCATGTTACGTCCGGTAGCTCTGTTTAAAAGAACAGACATATAATATTCTTCCGGTTCACTGTCTCCAGGATAGTAAACATCTTCAGCAACTAAAACCTGGTGTACCTTTTTCCCTTCCGCAGAAGTTTGAGGAGTTACAAGATTCATCCCGATGATCTCTCCGGCAATTTCTTCAACTTCCTTCAGGTTTTTGGCAAGTTTTACACCACCACCTTTACCACGTCCACCAGCATGAACCTGTGCTTTGATCACATGCCATCCAGTACCGGTTTGCTCGGTAAGTGCTTTTGCAGCATCTACTGCTTCTTTAGCGTTTGTTGCTACGGTTCCACGTTGAATGCGGACTCCAAAGCTGCTCAAAATTTCTTTTCCTTGATATTCGTGTATATTCATAATCAGCTATTTCTTCTGTATTTATTATGGAAAGCAAAAGTAACAAATACATACTATTGTACCAATCTTTTTTGAGCTTCTTAACGATAGGCTAATACTTGGAAATTCTTATCCTGCAGGGCTTTCAGAATATCTTGGGAAAAACGAAAAGGTTATCGCAGAAAACTGAAGTAAATCTGGTGAGACTTTCGATTCTCAACTAAATTTGATCTTTTAATTATTTCTCATGAAGAAGGCATTACTGGCGCTGGCAATTGGAGGTTTTGGAATAGGAATGACAGAATTTGTGATCATGGGAATTCTGCCTGAGATCGCTAATGCTCTGGAAGTTTCCATCCCGGTCGCAGGACATTTTATCTCGGCATATGCTCTCGGGGTAGTCGTTGGCGCTCCCCTGCTTACCATCTTCGGAAATAAATGGCCGCCTCAAAAGACACTTTTAGGTTTGATGGTATGGTTTACCATATTCAATACGCTTTCAGCATTTGCAGATTCCTACGAGCTTTTAATGCTCGCCAGGTTCTTGTCTGGTCTACCTCATGGTGCATTCTTCGGAATTGGCGCTGTGGTGGCAGGAAAACTCGCCCGTCCCGGGAAAGAAGCTCAGGCTATTGCTATGATGTTCACCGGACTTACGGTGGCCAATGTGATTGGGGTTCCACTTGGGACCTGGTTGGGACAGAACTTCAGTTGGGGTATTGCATTTCTCGCAGTTGGTGTGGTTGGGATTTGTGCAATTCTGAGTATTAAATTCTGGATGCCGGAAGTGAAAATTGCCAATGCCGGCGGAATGAAAGAAGAATTAAGATTACTTCGGAAACCAGAACTCTGGATGGTTATCCTTCTAACAACTATTGGAACTGGTGGCTTCTTCGCCTGGTACAGTTACATAGCTCCGCTAATTACAGATGTCGCCGGTCATTCTGAAGGTGTTGTTAGTTATGCGATGATCCTTGCCGGACTAGGAATGGTCGCCGGAAACTTTCTGGGTGCGAAACTGGCTGAGATGTTCAGTCCGATCAAAGCAGTTATTATAGCGCTGATCCTGATGGTTACCGCGCTTTTAGTGAATACTTTTGTTGCGCATGACCAGATTGGAGTGCTCATTACTACGTTCATTATTCCTGTGATCGCATTTTGTATCGCCACACCCATCCAAATGGCCGTAATCAATACTGCTAAAGGTTCTGAGATGTTGGGTTCTTCGCTTAATCAAAGTGCTTTTAACATGGGAAATGCCAGTGGAGCCTATCTTGCCGGTCTACCTATCGCTTACGGGTACGGCATTGTATCTGCTCAATATGTGGGAGCTGCCATGGCTGGAATTGGAATCTTTATAGGGATTGGCGTCATTTATATGCGCAAAAGACAGGCAGCGCTTCAGACTACTGCATAGGAATATACATATTTAACAAAAGGTATAAATTGGTTATATTTAAATTTGATCTAGGGTAACTATTACAAAACACTGTAGTTTTACGCCAAATTAGGATTAGAAATGACACATAAGGATCTACTTTCTGTAGCAGATGATTTTGGCAGCCCGGTTTACGTGTATGATGCTGAAAAAATTACTTCTCAATATCAAAGATTAACCAATGCATTTAAGGTTGATGAACTAAGAATACACTACGCAGTAAAAGCACTTTCCAATATTTCGATCCTTAAGTTACTTAATTCTCTGGGTTGTGGCTTGGATACCGTATCTATTCAGGAAGTAAAACTGGGAATACAAGCAGGTGTTTCTCCTGCAAGGATCATATACACTCCTAATGGTGTTTCCCTGGAAGAAATCGAGGAAGTGGTTCAACTCGGAGCCCAGATCAACATAGATAATCTTTCCATCCTGGAACAGTTTGGTAGCAGGCATCCTGAGATTCCTGTTTGCATTCGTATTAATCCTCATGTGATGGCGGGTGGAAATTCAAAAATTTCTGTTGGACATATTGATTCCAAATTCGGGATCAGTATTCACCAGATGCCACATTTGTTGAGAATTGTAGAAAACACAGGAATGCACATTAACGGTATTCATATGCATACTGGAAGTGATATTCTTGATATTGGAGTTTTCCTACATGCTTCAGAAATTCTTTTTGAAGCAGCAAGAAACTTTAAAGAACTTGAATTCATAGATTTTGGAAGTGGTTTCAAAGTTCCTTACCGTCCTGGCGATATAGAAACCGATATTGAAGATCTGGGTGAACAACTAACCCAAAAGTTTAAGGCTTTTTGTAAGGAATACGGTCGTGATCTTGCACTCGCTTTTGAACCTGGTAAATACCTCGTTAGTGACGCAGGGAAATTCCTGGCGAAGGTGAATGTGATCAAACAAACCACCTCAACTGTTTTTGCAGGAATCGATTCTGGATTTAACCATCTAATCAGGCCGATGTTCTATGGATCACATCATGAAATCACCAATATTAGTAATCCGGAAGCCAAGAACAGATTTTACAGTGTCGTAGGTTATATCTGCGAAACCGATACTTTTGGAAATAACAGACGAATTTCTGAAATAAGGGAAGGCGACATTCTTAGTTTCAGCAATGCCGGAGCTTATTGTTTTAGTATGGCCAGCAATTTTAATTCCAGATTGAGGCCTGCGGAAGTATTATGGTACAACAACCAGGCTCATTTAATTAGAGAACGTGAAGTTTTTGAAGATCTTACCAGGCATCAGATCGAACTTGATTTTGAAACTAGAGAAACTGAAGTTTCAGAAGTTCAGAATTAAACCACGTAAAGGTAAATTGATATAAAATGGGAGAATGTTCCCATGAGTACGAAGACATGGAAGATAGCATGGTTAAAAGGTATTTTCTTTAGCATGAAAAGTATAGCTCCTATGGTATAGGAAACTCCTCCAGCTCCCAGCCACCATAAACCTTCAGTACTCAGATTTTCTATCATGGAATTTCCGGCGAAAACGATAATCCAGCCCATCGCAACATACATGATAGTTGAGAGCAGCTGGTATTTACCCGTAAAGAAAAATTTCAGAATTATTCCCGCCAGTGCGATCAGCCAGACGGTCCAGAGTATGATATTACCAACCAGGCCGGGTAAACTAATGACTGCAAAAGGTGTATAGGTGCCAGCGATCAAAACATAAATTGATGCGTGATCCAGAATATTCAATCTGGCTCTCTTTTGATGATCTTTAGCGCTATGATACAAAGTACTCGCCGCATACAACAGGATCATACTGGCACCAAATACTGAAAAACTTACAAGATAAGCGGAAGAATCAAATTCTAATGCGCGCTGGATAAGCAGGTAAAGTGCGACTATACTCAGCAAAAAGCCGATGCCGTGGGAAATTATATTCAGTCGTTCCTCTTCTGGTGGATAGTATTTAGGCTCCATGCTTTTTTCCATGGAGCAAAATTAATCTTTTTAAGAAATTCTTTCTAGAATTCTAATAGAAACCAGTTATGAAGGAATTTTCACTAAGGTTTCTACTCCATTCCCATCTGCCCTGTTCCTGATTTCAAAGATGTACTTGTCCTTATACAAATTTCTCAAACGATCATCAATATTTCTTAAACCTACGCCCTTTTCAAGCAGCTCTTTATGAGTGAGTTGTAAAGGCTCTCCATCGTTCTCAACTCTAATGATCAGGTAACCTTTTTCTTCACGTATCTTAATTAGGATATGAAGATCTGTATGATCATAAGAATAACCATGCTTGATAGAATTTTCTATCATTGGCTGTAGTAACATTGCCGGAATCTTCTTCAGCACTAGTGACTCGTCGATATCTTTTTCTATATTAAGATGATCCGAAAACCGAACATTCAGAATATTTAGATAATATTCCAGGATCCTGAGTTCCTCATCAAGGCTAATCCGGTTTCTGTCACTATGGTAAAGGATCTCACGTAGAAAATCGCTAAGATCTGCAATAGTATCCTTCGCTTTGTTACTATCCAGATCTGTTAACACAGCAATGCTATTGAGCGTATTGAACAAAAAATGAGGTTGTAACTGCGAGGAAAGCATACGCATCCTGGTGTTCATTAACTGACTTTCCAGTTTCGAATGTCGTTTTTCTGCCTCTTTTACCTGGCGGAGATAATAGTAAGTATAGATGATAAAAATCATCGCAAAATAGATCAGAAAATTCAGATCAAGCACATAGACAAATGCATTTACACTCTTCCGAAGATCAAATTCGGCAAGGCTTATTCTTCCTGCAAGTATGGAATAGAAATCAAATACAAGCCTTATAATAAGTCCTATTAATATGGAGAACAGGGTGTGTATGGAAATGATCTTCACCCATGAATAGTTCTTATTTAGAAACCTCTTCGTACTAATCGCAATGAGCGTCATGTAGCTGACTACGATGATGTAATCAAATAGCATATTGTAGATAAGAAAGTCTGGCCAGCTGAAGTGTTGCATTTCCTTAGGCATAAACTCTTGCATATACGCCGTTTTCGCTATATGTATGAGGTCAAACATCAGATAGAAACCTGCGAGTAAAAGGACCAGCTTGAAGTCTATATACTTTTGTTTTAGTTCATGAAGACTCATTAGATTCCAATTTTTTCAAGAAACTCCTTCTTATGGGATTTGCTTACATGCAACAATTCACCACAAGTCATTTTTGCATCGATCTCAGAGTAATCTGAATGGATAATCTCATGTACAAAATTGAGATTTACGATGGTAGACCTGTGAATCCTGATAAAATTATGGTCCAGGATTTCTTCAAGGTTGTTCAACGATTCTCTCAGAACATGCTTCTTGCCTTCCACATAAATTTCAGCATAATAACCAGATGCCTGTATATAATGTATTTCCCGGGGATCTACCAGTGAAGTTTTATTGCCTTGCTTAATAGGGATTTTTGCCACCGAATTCAGATGCAGGTTACTTTTAGAATATTCATGAAATAGTTCTACGAGTCGTTTTTCAAAATTCTCTTCAGCTTCAGAAGTACTCGTGTTCAAAACCTTTGTAATTGTTTTAAAAAATCTTTCATCCTTAAAAGGCTTCAGAAGAAAATCAAATGCTTCCGCATCAAAAGCTTTAAGGGCATAAGTGTCATAGGCCGTTACAAATATTACGATTGGTTTGGGATGTATTTCAATCTTCTTGAGCACATCAAAACCATTCATATCTTTCATGTTAATATCCAGAAAAATAAGATCAGGCTTGTCTCGGTTAATTTTTTCTATAGCAGTTTTGCCATTGGAACACTCACCAAGAATGTCTATTTGCGATATATCTTCCAGTAGATTAAGAACACGTTTTCTGGCTAGTTCCTCATCATCGATGATTAAAGCTTTCATATAAAATATTATTTGGCTACTACAAGTTATGATTATTTCCAATAAGTCAGATTGCCTGAGCCTGTGGTATATATTGATCTATAAGCGATTGATTCTAAGATTGCTGAATAAAGGGCTATCGAACTTAATCCGACAGCCCTCTGACTAACTAACTACTAACCTGTTTTTAATTACTTGCTACCGACACTCTCGAAATTGTTGTCGGATCCAATTTAACCGTTCGTTTTTGATTTGCATTTTCCAACCTGATCTTATAGATTTCTTTGTCAAGGAATTCTCCTTTTCCAGAAGCCACGTATTTATTCGAAACCATGGTCCAGCCCTTATTTGAACTATAAAGTTCAGATCGTAATGCTGATGGTAAAGCGATATTTTTAAATTTCTGACTGGTTCTTTGCAACTCTCCTTTTTTATCGAATTCGGCTGCTAGGTAACCTTTGCTGCTTCTAAAAGTTACCTGATAGGTAACAAAGTTCTCTTCTGCCAGTTCTTCCAGCATTGCAGTGATGTCAAGATTGGACTTCATAAAGGCTATTGGGTCTTTTTCAAATTCTCCGGAATGTTTCTCGGTTACGGCGTAAGTAAATCCATCGCCAGATTTGACAAATTTAGATTTGTTGGTTTCCAGACGAACCTCAGCTTCGTCTAATTCAATTTCCTGTGCGTTTCCAAATGCTGTTACTGCGATTAGCAATAATGAAATAAATAAAGTTTTCATAATGTACGTTTTTTGAATGATGAATAATGATTTATTGATATCACTAAACTACATTCAAACAACAGATACAATTGACTCAATGATCTATAGCACAGGTTTCTGGAACTGAAGACTAGAAAAAAAGATTTAAGTTGAAAAGGGGGGTTATGGAGAGTAAGATGAAAGAAACTAGTTGTTCACCGCTCTAAAGTGATGGTTCACAATGCATACTATGCTAACGACAGCTTTATAGTTAGAAAATGGAAATTGTCTTTATTAATCAAGATCCATCATTGCACCTGATCTGAATATAGTAGCAGAAGTCATTCGCTTTCGAACTTTACGAAGTGAGCTCAATTCGCGTTTGTAAGATTTAATAAGCTTTTCCTGCCTGGAATTGTCCTTTCTCAACTGGTAATAAATAGCTCCGATAATGGTAATAGCTGCACCCAATACTGAACAAAATAATGTAGTATCCATTTTGTTTGTTTTTGAAGTTAAAACTTTGGGGGGGGGGTCTATAAAGATAGATTTCAAAGTCACGCAACTTCTTAAATTTGAGTTAATTAACATCGTTAAAGAGCAAAAAAAAGAGATCAATTATATCATGATCTCTTTTATAAACTTCAGATAAAATATCTATTAATATAGAACTCGGAATCTAATTGTTCCCTGTATACCTTTCAATTCCTTGATCACCACCTCATCGTAAGCCTTGTCAATATCTGTAATCACATAACCTATGGTTTCATTGGTTTTTAGATACTGTCCAACAATGTTGATATCGTTGGCTGCAAGTATTCTGTTTATATGAGCTATGATCCCAGGTTTGTTATGGTGAATATGGATAAGCCTGTGGGCGTTTTCAAGAATTGGAAGTTGTAAATTCGGGAAATTCACCGAGTTTGTAGTACTTCCCGTGTTAATATAATTAATGATTTTTCCTGGTACAAAGTTCCCAATATTTTCCTGAGCTTCTTCCGTAGAACCTCCAATATGCGGAGTAAGAATAAGATTAGGTAAACCTCTTAACGGTGATTCAAATTCTTCCTGGTTCGTTTTAGGCTCTTTTGGAAAAACGTCCACCCCTGCTCCAATTATTCTATTGCTTTCCATATGCTTTCGTAGCGCATCTACATCAACCACCTGTCCCCTGGCTAGATTCAGGAATACACTTCCTTCCTTCATCCATCCAAACTGTTTATCGCCAATCATATTGGTATTTTCCTTGCGACCATCAACATGCAGGGTCACAATATCAACTTTTTCGAATAGCTCTTTCAAACTATTACATTTAGTGGCATTCCCCAAAGCAAGTCTCTCCACCAGATCATAATAATAAACATCGAAACCTATCGCCTCTGCAACTACCGATAATTGTGATCCAATGTTTCCGTAACCAACGATACCTAGCTTTTTTCCACGGGTTTCATAGCTACCTTTGGCAGATTTGTTCCATTCCCCTCGATGCATTTCTGCAATTCTATCGGGCAGATTTCTCATTAACAGGATGATCTCTCCTATCGCCAGTTCCACTACAGACCTGGTATTACTATATGGCGCATTAAAAACTGCAACTCCTTTTTTAAGACAGGCTTCCAAATCGATCTGGTTCGTCCCAATACAAAAAGCGCCAACTGCGATGAGTCGGTTTGCATTTTCAAGCACCTTTTCAGTTAAATTGGTCTTAGACCTGATCCCAAGAATTGAGACATCTTTGATCTTTTCTGCAAGTTCCTGCTCATCCAGAGCACCAGAAACTGTCTCTACATTATAACCTTCTTCCTTCATAATGGCAACGGCATCTGCATGCACATTTTCAAGAAGTAGTACTTTAATTCTGTTTTTAGGGTATGATATTGCTTTGTTCATTTTGTGTAAGTATAGAAATTCGTCCAGACTGGGAGTTACGTGATCAGCTTTTTCAAGCACCTCTCCACGTTGAACATTTTCAGTAAAAGCGTAAAATTTATTGGCCAGTCCAGCCGCTTTGATCTCGTAATCATTGTAGCCATCGCCAATCACATAAACGTCACCTTGTAGATCCATTTGCTTTAGCAATGCGACCTTACCGTTGCTTGAAGATAACACATTATCTCTGTCAAAGCCTGTTATATGACCGTTTTCAGAAGTAAAAGTATTGGCGTATACATTTTCTTCTCTCACTCCAAGTTCCTTTACTATAGGAACGATGATCTCCTTGAAACCATTGGAAATTATAAAGATATGATCCTTGTTCTCCTGGAAGAAGGCTTCATTTCTCACAAAAGAAACAGACACCTTGCTTTTAAGATCTTCGATTACCTGAGGAATCATGTTCATATCGGCTTCCAGGATCTCAAGTCTTTTTTCCAGAGATTCTCTAAAACCTATTTTTCCTGCCATTGCAAGATCTGTAAGCTCGGTTAATCGGTGCAGTTTCTGATCCTTTTCAGGATGAGATTTCAAACTGATCTCGCCCAGAACATCCAATGCTTCCACTTGCGTGAAAGTGCTGTCAAAATCAATTACATAATGTCGGTTCTCCTTCATAGCAGGATTCAATTCGGTTGAAATTATTTATAAAACTAGTTGTTTTCTGAAGATTTAAAAATGACTAATTCCTTCTAATTTTACTGAATTAGCATATTCTCAAATTCAGTTTAAAATTTTGATTTAATCTGAAAAACGAAAGCGGAATTAAGGTTTTGCCTGATATTAATTCAATCATTCAGGAAAGAATTCGATCCCAGGTTTTTATCCTTCCAGTACTTCGATCACTCCTAAAGCTGCGCGCTCACCACTAAGCATAGCCGCATTCTGGGAGCCATTCAGTAGTTGATCACCGGCAAGGAAAACCTGTGTACTCAAACGGGCTTCCGTAGATTGCAGTTCATACTGAATATCTTTCGAGTCTGGAAGCGCCTTTGGAATATAGAACTGTTTTAAAAATTTGATCGTTTTAATGCCAAATTCAAACTTTAGTTCTTCTGAAACCTTCTCAACCAATTCCTCTTCGCTGTATTCTATATCACGTACAATTGTAGCCGATAAAAGCTTTCCTTCGGAAGTGTTATTGTTTAAAATTGAAGAATGGTAAAAAATATTATTAACCAGTTTCTCCTTATCAGATTGCAAACCTATGATCGCATCTCCAATCACATCCTCGTCCACGGTAAAATATAAACATCGACATGATTTCCAGGCTTGCTTTTGCCCCCGAAGATTCGCTACCATCGAACTTGCTTCTGTAGCAATAATGGTAAAATGAGATTTCACGTGCTCGCCATTTTCCAGCGTCAGCACATCATCAGTTACCTGATTGATCCTGGAATTAAAATTCACCTTAGTAGTCTTCAGCCTTTTATAAAGTTGCATAGGGATCGCATTGATTCCATCTTTCGGGATCACCGCGTCTCCTTCCCCAAACATTTTATAGACGAACTCAAACATTCTGCTGGAAGTATTCAAGTCTGGCTCCAGAAATATTCCGGAGAAAAAAGGTCTGAAAAAATTACTGATCATCTTTTCTGAAAACCCTTTATTCTGAAGGTATTGCAGCGTCGTGGTTTCTTCTTTACTGAAGATTTCCTGCAGGCTTAGTTTCTTAAGCTCAAGGTTAAGTTTAAGCACTTTTAATTTATCTGAAATCGACCCGATACTTGAAAAGATCGTTGGAAATAATGCCGAAATATCTCTGGTAGGATCTCCAATCCTGGTACTTTCACGCTTATTGTAGATCACTGCGCCAGGCTTCAGCTTTTGAAGCTGTAAAGCTTCCAGATCAAGATATTGCTGAACTTTTGGATACTGACTCAACATTACTTGGAAACCTCTGTCCAGGTGGTATCCATCCACTTCAAATGTTCGCAACCTTCCTCCTACGTGACTTTCAGCTTCATAGATTGTAGTTTGATAGCCATGATCTTCAAGCACCCTGGCTGCAATGAGTCCGCTTAAACCAGCTCCAATAATATTAATACTGTAATCTTCTTTTTCCATAACAACTCAAATGTAAAACTAAAAAGCAGCAGAAGGTTCTATAGAATTGTTAACATTCTCAAGTTTACTACTTTAATATCCATAGCCGCCAGCAGATCTTTATTACAGAAATTGTTGGTAAAAACCTGCTATTTTATATGCTTCCGGTTTTCCTGAAACTCAAATTTCACTATCTTGATTTCGCGAATTTCTTACCTGAAATTCAACGACTCCTCACTTGCGACCACAAGTTCTGTCACAGGTGCAGCTTACTTTAGCATTATAAAATTTTTGCATGAAAATAGTTCATACTGCCGACTGGCATATTGGAAAAAAACTACATAAGCATGATCTTAGTGAAGACTTCGATCTATTTATCAACTGGCTCACCAAGTTTATAGAAGTTGAAAAGGTAGACCTGCTGTTGATCTCCGGAGATATTTTTGATCTGGCGAACCCGTCTTCTGAAGCTCGCAGACAATATTATCGCGCACTCATTCGCTTACAAAAACTGAATTGTAAGATTATTGCCACCGGTGGGAACCATGATTCTCCGGCCATGCTGGACGCTCCACAGGAAATTATGCGGGCCTTAGATCTTAGTGTTATTGGCGGCCTGCCGCAAGACCTGGATGAAGTGATCATTCCGGTAAAGAATAAAAGCGGAGAAACAGAACTGGTGGTCGCAGCGATCCCATACTTACGCGATGCCGATCTTAGAAGCGGTGAACAGGCTTCTAATCATGAAGATAGGATTGAAGCTATAAGATTTGGAATTGAAAGAATATTTACTGAAGCTGCAGCACTTTGCCATCAAAAATACCCGGGAGTTCCTGCAATTGCCATGGGACATTTATTTACCGCAGGAATTGAATCTTCAGAAAGTGAACGAGACATACAAATTGGTAATCTCGCTGCTTTCCGGGCTTCACAATTTGGTAGTTATTATGAGTATCTCGCACTAGGACATATTCACAAACCTCAAAGAGTATCTGCAGAAAAACCTGTTTTCTATAGTGGATCTCCATTTCCGCTTAGTTTTAGTGAAAGAGCCGATGAAAAAAGAATTCTTTTACTGGATACTAATACCAGTTATGAACCAGAAAGCATTGCGATTCCAAGTTTCAGGAAGCTTATAAAGTTGAGTGGAAATCTTAGCGAACTGGAATTAAAACTTAATTCACTGGAGCATAACTCCAGTTTAAAATCTTTAATAGAAGTAGACCTTATTGAAGAACAGTATGACGCACAGAAAGTCTATGCACTGGACCAGTTAGTAGATCAATTTCAAACCGATGGTTTTGAGATCGTAAAACAGCGTGTTCAGTTTAAAAACCAGATAGATGGTAGTTCCCAGTTGTATGACGAGGATCAGCAATTGGAAGACCTGAAGCCTAAAGATGTTTTTGCTGAATTAATAGCCAATCACCAATACTCTAAAAATGATAAAGATGAGATCATGGCTGCTTTTGATGAAATACTGGAAGATGTTCAATCTGGAAACAACGTCATTTAAATGAAGATCCTAAAAATAGAATTCGAGAATATTAATTCCCTCAAGGGATACCATAGTATCGATTTTACCAAAGAACCTTTTACCACCAATTCGCTTTTTGCCATCACCGGTCCTACTGGCAGTGGGAAGAGTAGTATTCTCGATGTGATCTCTCTGGCATTGTTTAATCATGTGCCTAGGTTGGGGAAGATCACCAAGAACGAGATCGCTACCAAAGGAGCAATCCTTACCCGGAATCAGAAAAACGCGATGGCTCGCATTACCTATAGCTGTAATTCCGGGATCTATAGTTCCCAATGGACCATAGAGATCAACCGAAACAACAATCTAAATGATTATGAAATGGAACTTCATGATCATCAATCTGGTAAATTGATTGACTTAAAAAAGTCGCTAATTCCATGTAAGAATGAAGAATTGATCGGACTCAATTATGATCAGTTCATAAAAGCTGTGTTGTTGGCGCAGGGTGAATTTGCCCAATTCCTGAGAGCAAAAAAAGATGAACGAGGTGAATTACTGGAGAAGATCACTGGAACCGGCATCTATCGACAACTTGGAATTAGAGCATTTGAAAAAAATAAGGAAGCCAGCCAGGAGATCATTCAGCAGCAGAACGAGATAAGAATCATAGATCAAAATTTGCTTAGCGATGAAGTGTTTGCCGAGAAAAAGCAAGATCTAAAGGAAAAATCACAAACCTGTGAAAACTGGAGATCTGAAATAGAAAGTTTAAAAAAAGCTATTGAGCTGAAAAAATCTGTCTCAGATCTGCAATCACAACTTTCTATTTTAAAATCTTCGGAAGAAAAAGCTAAATCACAGCTACAAGATTTTGAGAAGGAACAGGGAAAACGTTTAAAATTGCATGAGAAGATCGAACCCAAAGCTGAAAGATTTCGTGAATGGTCTCAAAATATTGTTAGAATAAAGGAACTGGAAGCTGAAAAGTCCAGGCTCTCCAATAAGCTCATCTCTACAAAAAAGAATCTTGAAGAGCTGTTGAAAAATGCTTCAACGCTTACAGGATCAAAACTTTCAGAAGAAAATCTGGAAAAAGGCATATTCGGTTTTAGACAACGAGTGCTGGATCTACAGCAAAAAAGAGCAGATAAACTTTCTCTTTACACTACCAGAAAGGAACAGTTGAAGACAGAATTACGAGATACAGAAATTTCAGTGAGTGATGATGCTGCTGAGTTAAAATCGAATCTCAAGACTGCTTTTAGTACTATTTCTTCGGATTTAGACAAGCTACTTCAGAAACATCAAATTGCGAGAATCGAAGATATTTCAGAAGAAAAGGAAAAACTACGAGTATTTCAGAAGCGATCGCGGGATGCTTACCGTTATTTCATAGAGCTTCAGGATAGCAGAAAGGAGTCTGCCGCAATAATGGAGCAACTGAAAATTCTGGAACCTGAACTTAAAGCTGCACCTGAAAAGATCAACAAACTATCAAAAGACACTGCTTTATTAAAGTCCGATCTGGCAAACAAGCAGCTTAGCCTTGAAAATTTGAAGCTACGTGCGAGCCTGGAGGAACACAGAAAGAATCTTGTGGATGGAAAACCATGCCCTCTCTGTGGAGCAACAAATCATCCTCTTGCAGAAGAAAATGCGGGTAGTGCTTCAGTTCTGGAAACTGAAATTGCCAGCCTGACAAAGAATTACGAGAGTTCCCGCGAATTACTAACCCGTGAAGAGTCTAAACTGGAAAATATCAGGAAAAATTTCAGAGAGTATTCTGAAAAGTTGAAAGCACTTCAGCAACTGGAGAAAGAGCAAATTCAGCGTTTAAGTACTAATTATGAAGAATTCAGCAATTTAAAGACCAATGAAGAATTTCAGGAATACGAGAACAGCCTGGAAGAGAAAGCTCAGGATCTGGCGAATATGGAAAGGTCTTCGCGCCTGAGCAAAGCTTATAAAAATGCTCTGCCTATCGCGAACGAAATTCAGGAAATTATCGATGCAGGTAAAAATCTGAAATTACAGATCGATGGCCTTTATTCAGGATCGAATATTCAAAATGATGTACAGCAACTGCATACAAATTGGATCAGACTGCTTCAGGAAAGAAATAGCCTTACAGAGCAACTGAAAACTATTACTTCTCAACATTCCAGAATCATAGAAAACCAGGAGAAAGTAGAAAGCGAACTTAAAAGCTTCTGCTTGGAAAATGATTTTGAAAGTATAGAAGCTGCCAGGAAATTTTTGTTGAGCGAATTGGAAGCCAGCAACTATAGAAAAGATAAACAGCAGATCACCGATCGATTGACCAGTGTTAATGCTTCTGCTAAAACACTATTGGAACAGCTATCAAAATTGAAAAAGATCGAACCTGAGCAAGAGCGTACGATGCTCGAAAAACAGCTGGAAGACAAGACAATTAAACTTGGTAGCATGTATACTGCTTGCAAAGAGATCGATAGGATCTTAAAAAATTACGAGGAGAATATAGATCGTAAAACAAAACTGCAAAAGGAAATCTCAGAAAAGGAAAAACAGAGTAAAAGATGGCGCATTCTTAACGAGCTTATTGGAGATTCTAAAGGAAAAAAATTCAACGATTTCGCCCAGGATCTTACGCTGACCAGATTGCTCAGCCTTGCTAACGTTCGGCTAAAAGATCTTAATGATCGCTATCTTATCGATAAACCTGAAGCACAGGAAGACGACGGACTCGTGGCAATAGACCAGCATATGGGTGGTCAGCGACGATCTGTTAAAACACTCTCTGGTGGAGAGACTTTTATACTCAGCCTGAGCATGGCACTGGCATTGTCTGATCTTGCTTCTAAAAATGTAGAAATCAATAGTCTGTTTATCGATGAAGGTTTTGGAACGCTGGATCCTGAAACGCTGGATCAAACCCTGGATACTCTGGAAAGATTACAAGCCGAAAGTTCCAAGACCATTGGTATAATAAGCCATATGGATTCATTAAAAGAGAGAATTTCCACCCAAATCAAATTAACCAGAAATGGACAGGGATATAGTAGCCTGGAAATAGGTTGAAAGAGAAAAGCCGGACTCTCCGGCTTTGTCTTAGGCTAATTCAATGATTAAAAATTAAAAATTGAACCATAGTTTTAAAATTTATTTCTCCATATAAACCTCCTTCTTTTTAGTCTCAATATATTTACGACAAATTGTAAGTCAGGGTTTTACGGGAATCGACACTATTGGTTAAATGATTAACACAAAAGCAACGATTAAGATGATTTTCCCTGTTTTCAGCAGGTTTTATCACAAAGTGACTGCAAAGCTGAATTTCATGCCACGGAGTTTAATTATATTTACTGAAACTGTCTACTACACACATTATCTATGGAAAAGAAGATCCTAGTCCCTACCAATTTCACCAAACATTCATGGAGCGCATTGATTTTTGCCATGAAGCTATTCAAGAAATTTCCGTGTACTTTCTATCTAATTAACGTTTATAGCTCTCGCGGTTCATTAAGCGAAGCGATGTCCATCCATAAGGAGGATGATGAGGAAACCAATGCATCTGTTTCTGAAAAAGGACTTGCCAGGATCATGCAGGGCTTAAATTTTAGAAAAGAGAATCAAAAACATCAATTTGAACAGATAAGTTTTGATGGAAGTCTGGTTGAGGGAATACAGGAGCAGGTGAATAAGCTTGGGATCGATATGATCATTGTAGGTTCGCCCGGAGATACTGCAGGAATTAATACTGCTGAGAATAATAAGATCTCCAAGATCACTGAAAAGATAAAAGAATGCCCAGTACTGGTCATCCCGGAGAAATATGAAACTGCGATCGATCCTAATCTGGAGATCGTGTTTCCAACAAATTTACGCAAGCCGTTTAAGCCTAGCGAATTGGAACATCTCAAAGAACTTGCTCAAAATACAGAATGTTCCATTAGAGTACTCTATATCAATACGGAAGGGAAAGCACTCTCAACAGATCAGGAGAAGAATAAAGAAGACCTGTTGAAGCAACTGGCCAAGGTAAATACCAGTTATCATATGCTTACCAAAACCAGTCCTACAACCGGAGTGCATTTATTCATTGAAAGCAGGGAAAGTGATTTTCTTGCGCTGTATCAAAGAAAACAAGGATTCTTCGGAAAGATATTTAATAAAGCAGCTATTGAGGATATAGATTTTGATCCAAAATTACCAGTGCTTATTCTGAAGGAAATACGCTAAGAATTTTATTTGTGGTATCCTATATTGGTTTCATATGAAAATGTGGAACCAATTCATTTTTAATGTATTTTGGATCACAAAGATTTTACCTGATTAACCTGGAAAGAGCTTAACCAAATCTGTGGATAATACCAGCAAGATAAAAAAGAGGAAAAAACCAAATTGGATCAGACGCATTCTTATTGCATTAGGTCTGCTATTTCTTGCGCCCCTGTTTCTTTTTACACTGGGATGGTTTAGTCGGGATCTTTTGATCGATGAGCTTCAAATATGGTATGAAGCCAATAGTAATGGGACTCTGGAAATTGGAGAGGTAAACGCAAATTTTATTACCGGTTTTCCAAATGTTGGTTTCAGTATAGAGGATGTCAAACAAAGCAGTTTTGATACCATTCTGGATAAGAGAACCATCATTAAGCTAGCTAGAGCAGATGTGAATATTGCCGCAAAAGACCTGATGCGGGGAAATATTCAGTTTCGTAATATCAAGATTAGAGATGCGAGTGTTCATACACAAGTTCTTACGGAAAAAAATCTCCAGGAATATATTGAACTGAAGCTAAAAAAGCAGCTTGAACAGAACAGCGGATTTGATCTTCCCTCCTGGGTTCACCCTGATAAAACAAATTTCCAGCTGCAGAACGTTCACTTTATTGCTGAAAATAAAATCCTTCATAAGTACTTCGATCTTGTTGCAGAAAATGTTTCGGGACAGATTAGATCAGGTGAAGAAGTCATCAGAGGAAATATTACCTACGAAGTTTTTATCAACGATCTTGGATTCAATACCCGAAAAGGTAGTTTTATCAATGGAGCCCTGGCCACGGGAAGCCCAGAATTTGAACTAAAAAAATCCAGTAATACCCTGAGTTTACCAGCTTTTAAACTTCAGCTGGATGATCAAAATTTTGAAGCACAAGCTCAATTCGTGTTTAATAAACTTACAGAATACGAATTCAGTTTAAAAAATGAGGTAACAGATTTTAAAAAGATCCAGCAGTTTCTGGCAGATTCACTGGCCGCTAAGGTAAAACCATACCAGCTTCAGGATCCCATCGCCACCAATTTAAAACTAAAAGGAAAATTTGCATACGGAGACGTTCCTTTTATTCATGTCGACTTCAGTACGAAGAATAATAAGCTTGAACTATTCGAAGAACTTGAACTTGAAAATGTAGAATCTCACGGAATTCTCACGAACAATCTAAATTCGACAGACTCTCTGGCAGAACAACCCGGCAAGCGAGATATCAAGCTTTATTTCAAAGATTTTTCAGCGAATCTGGAAGATATACAGGTAAGTGCTCAGGAGAGTTATTACCAGTCTACGGCGAACCTACGAAACCAGGTTAAGGCCAATATACAGGTCAACGGTTCTAATGAAACCATGGCCAGAGCTCTTGATCATGAGAACTTCAGTTTTGAAGGCGGACAGTTTTCTCTGGATGCTACAATAGATGGCAATATTGATGATCCATATATGATCCTTAACGCTGCCAAAGGCACATTTACTATGGGAAATACGCGGGTGGCATTAAAGGAAAATAATGTACAGTTGCCACTGCGGCGTCTTGATCTGAAACTGGATGATAATAATTCCATTCTCAGGCAATTACAGATCGACCTTCCCAATGGGGAAAGTTTGAATTTTCGAGGTAATGTAAAGAATGTTTCAGCACTAATGGCTTCAAACCCTTCAACGCCTGCAGAGGCTAGTCTTATTTTGAACTCTGATGCACTTAATCTTGATGACCTCATCAATACGGCAACTAAATTTACTTCAGAAAATAAAGGTGATCAGGATAATTTAAAGACGCTGCACCAGACACTGGCTGCGATCTATGAAAAATTTCAACCCGGCTTTCAGCTGAATATAAATTCTGTGATCTACCAGGATAACTTATTTCAAAATTTGAAAGCGCAGGTACATTTAAAGAATTCTGAAGTTATACAGTTCGATCAACTTCAGTTCGATTATCAGGATGCAGAAACTTTACTTTCAGGAAGTGTTCGGGTTCCAAAGGTCAAAAAGAATAAACGGGAGCCTATTTTTATAAATGTAACCGCAGATTCGAAAGGCTCTATCAGAGTTTTTCAGGATCTTTTCAATATTAAACTGGTTTCTTTGCGGAAGGGTGATTTTGCCTTTCAAGGTAAATTTACGGGTAACGTTCAGTACTTCGATCAGTTGCTGAGAAATGCTGAAGGTGATCTACAGTTATCTGGCACAGAATTTTACTATCCCGAGGCTGAAATGAGATTTGCCATGGATACCCTGCATGTAGGTATTGAGAAAAGCGATATTCAGATCGATAGATTTGCATTGGAAACTATAGGTCATCACCCAATTTATCTACAGAGTAAGATTACAGATTTCCCTTCTTTCCTACTGGAGGAAGATACCGATACCGGGAGTATTGCTGTAAAACTGGATGCAGACTATATTGATATTGACCAGTGGCTGAAATCTATTGCTGAGATGGAGCGAGACAGTTTGAAGGATATCAACAAGAATGCACATGTTTCAAATATATTCCAGGATATTTATAAGTTTCATCCTAAGATCCAGGTTGAGTTAGACTCAGTAAAATTCAATGATCTTATTTCTGAAGGTCTTAAGGCATTCGTGAATTTCGAAAATGACTCGATCCTCAAGCTTGATGATCTCAATCTAAAATTTAAAGAGACCCGCGCCAATATTCAGGGCTCTATCACTGCAAAGGAGCCAGTCATTAATACTGAAAATGAAAATCCCTTTGACTTCCAGTTTTCGCTAGCCATGAACGGAAAATCCAAAGATCTTAACGAGCTTTTAAATACTGTAAACTTTGAACTAAATTCTGGTGATTTTGAGTTTACCGGAAGTTACCAGGGACAGGCACAGGATCTTAGTATTCTTAATTCTAATGCGGAAGGAGACCTTAAACTTGGTGCTACCCTGGTCAGGATCAATGAAACAGACCTTGAAATCCCCGTAGATAGTCTGCATTTGATCATTAAAAATGATCTTGCAACTCTTGATCGACTCGATGTGGATCTACCTGGTAAAAGTTCGATCGATATCACTGGTACTATCGATCATTTTTCGAATTTTATTAATAACGAACAATTGGAACTTGCCCATACTTCTAATTTCATGATTAGATCGCCCTATCTGGATAGTAAGGATATTGCTGAATTTATTGGTTCCGATTCCTCAAAGAGAAAGAAGAAGACTAAATCTGAATTTAAGGTCACTAATCTCAAAGATATTCTCAGGAATATTAATGACTCATATTTTCCAACCGCCAGTGTCGCCCTGGACAGCGTCATACTTGAAGGGCTGGGAGTTTCAGATTTTAATGCGAAATTGAGTTTTGACCCTGAAGGCAATTTTAAACTGACCAATACAAATTTTAGTTACCATCAAGGATCAATTGATGTTGAACTGCTCACCAGCGTTGATTCTTCGGAAGTGCTTCCAGTACATTTGATGACAGAGATCAAAGCTATAGATATTCAGAAGCTCATAGCAGACCTTGACTATCTAAATATGGAAGAATTACGTTCTGCTGAAAAAATTGCAGGCATACTCAATCTGAAAATTGATGCCAGAACCAGATTATTATCAAATGGAAACATAGATATCAACTCACTGAACGGCAGCATAGTATTTGACCTGCAAGATCTGGAACTATACGATTTTAAGCCAGTTCTGGAGTCGGTCGTTCTAATGAAAGAAGAACGTTTTGAAAAATTAAGGTTCAGACCAATAACTCAAACTTTCAGGATTGAAAACGGTGTATTAAAAGTTCCAAGAACACAGATACAATCTTCAGCTTTGCAGTTGTATGCTGAAGGAGAATTTAAGTTGGATGAATATTTTGATATCTGGCTTTCCCTACCCTGGAAAAATTTGAAGTCTAATGACGGACTTCAATTACCTGAAAAGGAAACCTATAAAGAGGCAGGAGCGAAGTTCTACCTTCAGCTAATTCAGAATAAAGAAAGCAAAGAAGAGAAGGAACGAAAGCTGAGAACACGTTTTCGATTATGGAACCGTGAGTTGAAAAATAAAACCTCCTCAGAAAATTAATATTCCCGCCAATTAGCGGGAATATTTAATTTAAGATTCTTGAATAAAGATGAGTGCGGAGTATCCTGGGATCTCAAAAGTTCCCGTGTTCGCTTGTTCTTTACTCTCCGCATGTATTTCCGGATCATGAACTTCCATTTCTGAAAAATCATCATCATACTCTTTAGCCACTGTGTTTAAACGCAGTTTCCAGTTAGACTGTTCCGCAAGATCCAGGTTGTATTCGGTATAATCTGTATTGCTGAAGTTTATAACTATTAAAACTTTGGAGTTCTCATCACCTCGAAGATATGCCAGAACTTTCGAATCGTTATTTAAGTGTATGATTTCAATAGCTTGTTGTCTTAGACCTTCATAGCCCGCGATTTCACCTGTTCTTATTTTAATAAGGTCACTAACCAATCTGGAGATTCCCTGGTGTCTTTCTAATTTCTCCCAGTTGAGTTCTACGGTATCCTGAAAATAGGAATCTTCCATAAATTCCTGACCCTGAAAAAGCATGGGGATTCCGGGAGCAGTAAGCGTGAGTACTATCCCAAGCAGAGCCCGCTTTTTAGCGAAAGCACTTTCGGCATCACCGGGCTGAACCTCTTCAGGCACCCTTGCTTTTCCATTGGCGACTTCATCATGAGATTCAGTATAAATGATCCTTTTAAAAGCGTCGTTGCTCTGCACGAACTGTAATGCACCAGCGATCTTTTCCAGATCTCTGCTATCATCGTGTGTATCTGTAAGTACTTCACGTACCGGGTGTACAAAATTCATATCCCATTGGGAACCATAACCAATTCCGCCATTTTCGATAGTATCGGTTACCATATCGTGACCTTTAAGATCTTCAGCAATAGTAATCATGTGAGGATATTTCTCCTGAATTTCGGCATTGATCTCACGCATCATTTGATTTCCTTCTTCAATAGCAGTGTCTTCTCCCAGACCACCACCTTCGAAACGAATATAGGAAGTCGCGTCCATGCGCAATCCATCACAACGATATTTCTCAATCCACATGAGGGCATTATCTCTTAAATACTGTCTTACCTCTTCCCTACCATAGTCAGGACGAGTGTCACCCCAGGGAGTCTTGCTTCGATGGTCGTTATAGAAATAAATACCACCTTTATCGTTTTGCGACCAGCCATCAAACTGCCAGAGATCCATATCTGAAGGGCCAAAATGGTTGTAGACCACATCCATGATCACTCCAATTCCATGCTTGTGAGCAGCCTTTACCAGATTTGCCAGTCCGTTTGGACCACCATAATCCTGTTCTATGGCGAAAGGATGCGCCGGGTTATAACCCCAGGATTCTCCGCCAGGGAACTCAGCTACCGGAAGCAGTTCTATACAATTGATTCCCAGATTTTTTAAATAATCCAGTTTCTCGATAACATCTTCAAAAGTTCCAACAGTATCTGCCGATTTCCTGTTAAAAGTTCCTACGTGTAGTTCGTAAATTACTAATTGATTGAAAGATGGTAACTGGTATTGATCATCGCCAAAATCAAAGTTAAGATCACGAATTACAGAATTACCATCGCTATTGGTGAGCTCAAACGCGTATGGGTCGTTGCGGTAGAAGGTTTCACCATTATTATGGATGATGTATTTGTATTCATCGCCTTGCTTTGCCTTATCGGTCGTACCAGCCCAGTAACCATTTTCTTCATGTTCAAGTTCCAGGTCTTCGGCGTTCCATTCATTGAAGGTTCCCGTGACGAATATTTTCTCGGCATTTGGAGCCCATACGCGAAAGGTGGTAAGCCCTTCATCTATGATGCATCCCATTCCCGGTGAGCGTTTTATGATAGTTTCCATATTAATTATTGATAATTAGATCGTTAATTCAAGTCTTCAAAACAAGAAGTAAAAGTAGCTGCAGATCTTATTACAAAACGTTAATTATCATTACATTAACTTGCACTTCAGCTGATCCCATTCTCTTTACCTTTTCTACTTCGGAAGAAGTAAGCTTCAGAAATAATACTGGACATGGGAACATCCATTAATTCTGAATATTGCATATATTAAAAGCTGAAACGTTTAAAATTCAGTAGTGATTCAACAGAAAGAGCAGTATTATATCTTATCCAAAAAATGGAGCCTGGACCCAAATCAATGGTCTATGCTTATGGATGGCACAGCAGTTTTATTGACCTTATTCGGCTTTATCATCGCATTCTGGCTCTACAAGGTGCAGCGAGACGATAAAGCCACAGATGCACATCGATTCTTCAAATCTTCCCTACCCGGATTAAAATCTTCCATACATCACGCGATTGCAGATCTACGGGAGTTTAGAGAATCACTGGATCTGGACAAAGTGGTTGATCCTGTGCTTTCAGTTTCCCTGAATGACAAATTCCTGGAGAAAGTAAATCTGGTTGCTTTAAACCGCTATTATGCAAAAAATGAATCGGCAAATCTCGAAAACTTCAATAAGTTGCTGGTTGATTCAAATTTCTTTGGAGATTACCGTGACTATATCACTAACCAGATCAAATATTTTAGAACTGTATACCTGGAAAGAGCTGATGATAATTCTGGAAATATCCTAAGGATGAAAGAAAAGATAAGGACAGTACTCGATAAAGATATTTCCAGATTCGAAGACATACTTGAGAATATTGATCTTCTGCTTCAGGATAGTTCAAAATAGTTACATGCTGCCAAATCAGAGAATTGGTGATAAATAATATTTCTGCTATATAAAAAGATTTCTACAGTTTTACTGATTTAAAATTTAAGATTCTGAAAATTTATAAATGATTTATGATACTGAAAACTTCGATTTCGGGGGCTTTTGGTAATTTCAATTAAATCAAAAAAATCCCGTTATGAAAAAGATATTGATGGTGGTGACATCTCATAAGGCATTGGAAAATACCGACAGTACCACTGGTTTATGGATTGGAGAATTTACAGATCCATATTATGTTTTTAAGGATGAAGGTTATTCAATAGAGATCGCCAGTCCTATGGGTGGCAAGCCGCCCATTGATCCAATGAGCGAACTGACCGAGCATATCACAAGTTCAAATCGGAGATTTCAAAACGACGAAGTGGCTCAAAATGCATTAAATAATACACAACTTCTGTCTGAGGTTTCTGCAGAAAACTATGATGCTTTATTCTTTCCTGGCGGGCACGGACCCATGTTCGATCTTGCCACTAATCATGATAGCGGGAAATTGATCCTGGAGTTTATTGAAAGTAATAAACCGGTAGCTTCAGTTTGTCATGGGCCTGCAGCACTCATCAAGGCAGCTGAAATTGAACCGAGCTTTTTGAAAGGAAAAAGAGTGACCGGCTATTCAAATCTTGAAGAAAAGATGTCGCTTAAAATGGATAATATTCCATATACACTTGAGAACCGACTAAAAGAACTGGGAGGAGAATATCATAATGCAAGTGCTCCTTTCCTTTCCCATGTGGAAGTTGATGGGTTATTAATTACCGGACAAAATCCATTGTCTGCAGAACCTACGGCAAAGGCCTTAGTAGATTTTTGGAAATAAATCATCATTTAATCAAGAAAAACAAAAAGCAAAAACCCTGAACTCCAGATCAGGGTTTTTGCTTTTTGTTTTTCATTTATTTCACTAAGAGAAAAAAGATTATTCGCTGATGCTACTCTTTGATAAATATAAATTCCTGGCCTGCTTGTTTTAAAATCATTTCTTCAGTTTCAGCTTTAAACTCTATTTCCACACCCGCTTTATCGTAAACGAACATATTTTTCGATATCGCATCCAATGGAAATGCAGGTTGTCCCGTAGCTTGCGCCAGCAAGGTATTCTCTTCCATAGAAATAGTGATTTTGGGTGGTATTTGTTCACTTGAGTAGGTACCAACGAACGGTTCAAGCTCACTGGCCTTTAAATCTATTTTTCGGAATTCTGGTAACTTAAATTCATCTCCATAAAAACTTCCCAGTACTGCCAGAAGTATATCATTTTTATTAAAATTTACCCCATTGGAAAGAAGACTAATAGCCAGCTTGTCTTCGGGAAAGTAGCTGGAGACCGCTTCAAAACCATCTATTCCACCAGTATGTCCAAAACTCCATTCATTATTATAAGGGAATCGTAATAGTCCCAAACCAAATCCATTTTCTATAGTTTTCATTTGTTTCAAACTCTCGTCTGAAATTAATTCGTTCTCGAAAAGAGACTTAAGAAATATGTTTAAATCTGTGGGGGTTGATACAATAGCTCCAGCGCCTTGCGGAATAGACATGTCGGTTTCTGAAGACTTTGTCCATTTTCCCAGATACGAATATGAATATGCTTCATTATTGAGTGGATCTATTCTATTACCATAGGTAGTATTTTTTAAACTTAATGGACCCGTAATTTTCTCGTAGAGTAAGTCTTTAAAGCTTTTCTTGTAGATATCTTCCAGGATATAAGTAAGTAGCACAAAATTGGAATTGCTGTACTCACTTTCTGTGGCTGGTTCAAAATCACTAGAGTAACTGGATATTCGTTGGAGCATGCTATCCTTAGGTTGTTGTCTCTGATTCCACATTAAATAATCTTCATTTCTTGTAAAATCATGGATGCCACTACTATGGTTAAGCATATTTTCGATGGTGATCACTTCAGAATTAGTAATTTCCGGATAAAAATCTTTGAGCTTTTGATTAAGCTTTAATTTGCTTTCTTCTATTGCCTTCAGAATTAATACAGACGTAAACATTTTTGAAATAGAACCAATTCTGTACTTAGTCTCATGATCAGATTTCAATGAATCTTCGAAACTTAAAAACCCAATAGTATTTTCATAAATGGTATTTCCATTATAAGAAACAGCTATGCTGCCCATAAACTTATCATTTTGTTCAAGGAGCAGGAAAAGACTGTCTAATCTATTCGTGTTTAGGTTTTGAGCTATGCCGAAAGTTGACAGAAAAAGAAATGATGCGGTGATGATTAGTTGTTTCATAATTTTAATTTGGATTGATTGATCTTTTAAACTTTAATAGAAGGGTTATAATTATATAAGAGATTAGAATTGCAAAAATCATTGCCGGAACGAACCAATTACCTAAACCTTCTGAAATTTCAGGGTTTTTTAAATAGCCATCATTCAGCTTTCCAAGAGCCAGGAATGAGTCATTTTTAAGGAATAGTCCAACATTTCGCGGATTGCTAAGCTTAGCGTAAATAAGAAATACGAAACCCAGCAATGCTATGTATAGCAAACCAAAAATCAAGTAAGAAATTCCATTTGTTATATTTAGTGCCAGGGCCTTAAATAAATGAACAGGGTTAAAAGTGCGCGTAGCCTGCTCTAATTTTTTATCTGCAATGAGAGGTTTTAAGTACTGCTCTGGTTCCCCAAGTTTCTCTAAGATATCAAGTAACCGGTCGGTTTCTGTTCCATTATGATTTCTACCTAATCCTTCATAGATATGACTATTATACTCCAGCAGAACTTCTCTCTGGTCAGCTTTTGAAAGTGTTGATACACACTTCTCTATACGATCTATATAGTTCTTATAAATACGTTGGGAAGCACTTTCCTTAAATTGTATTTCTTTGATATTCATTCAGATATTTTTTTAATAGAAAGGGCGAGATCTTCCCAGTAATCCTGCATTGATCCAAGTGTGATTTTTCCAGTTTCTGTCAGGCTAAAGTATTTTCTTGGAATACCAGAATCCTGTTCCACCCATTTGGAGGTCACTAGATCTTCCTTATTTAATCTATTCATTAATGGATAAAAAGTGCCTTCAGCTATTTCAATTTTAGTCAGTTTTTTAACTTCTTCAATAAATTCATACCCGTAGAACTCATTATTTCTCAGAACATTTAAGACAATGAAAGTCAGTGTGCCTTTCTTGACTTGAGATTTCCATTTCTCGACAAATATTTTATTCATGTGATAAATGTATAACAAAATACATAGTATAACAATGTATTGTTTTAAAAATCATTTTCAATTTTGAATTCTGTGCCTAAATTCTTCTACAATCTCTAACCCTTGCATTTGTTAATTTCATTATAAGCTCTACTAATTCAGCAGAACAATTGAGTATTTTTCGGATAAAAATCTTCAGTGAATATTGAATCCTTAGCAAAAATTGTTGCGGAGCTAAAAGCTTATGGTAACCAAATACCCTCGGTATCGTCAGACATCGAGTTAAGCGTCTGTATTCCTGCCAGGAACGAAGCTCAAACGATTTGGAAAATTCTAACGGCATTGGTTAATCAGCTTTCAGGAGATAAAGCCGTTCCTACTCATTTATATGAAGTTCTGGTTTTATGCAATAACTGTAATGATCATACTGTAGAGCTATGTAAACTATTTCAGGAACTCCATCCCGGGTTTCCATTCTATATTCATGTAACAAACAATCCAGCGATCAATAATGTTGGTGCTGCGAGGAGAGTTTTAATGGATCTTGCCAGCCAAAGACTTACTGATAACGGTTTTATTATCATGACCGATGCTGATACCATAGCAGATAAGAACTGGCTCGATTCATTTTTAAAATTTCAAACTGAACCGGTAGATCTTATATGCGGACAGATCATACCAGACATAAAAGGTTTAAATGCTGAAGCAAAGAAAAATCTTTTTGAAAACAGGCATTATCTTGACCTGGTAAGCAGACTGGAAAGTGAAATATACCCACAGCAATCTGATCCCTGGCCGAGGCACTCTCATAATTCAGGACCTAACATGGCGGTTCGAAATTCAGTTTATAAAAATATTGGAGGCATTCCTCCTATCGCCTGCCTGGAAGATATCGCGTTGTACCAGAAAGTGATAAGCTCTGGTTATGCAGTTAAACATGCGATGGAACCCATGGTTACAACTTCCTGCCGTAGTTCATCCAGAGTTCCGGGAGGTTTTGGTTCTCAGATCCAGAACTGGTCGGCTTCTAAAACTGAAAACGTCGAAGGCTTTGCTAAACTAAGAGAACGCTTCACGGCTTTTGCTGAAATAAGGCAATATTATTCACAGCATTCCGAAGAACTTCTGACTTCTATCGGTCACCGGTTGAAAATTCAGAAACAAACGCTGAGATCTTTAATTGAAGAACACCACAGTAGTAATTCACTGGTCATTTACCTTGAAAATTTTTTGAAAGATCATTCTCCGTGGAATGCTGCCCATCCTAATATTAATATAGCTGAAGCTATTCAAAAGTTAGAAGATCACTTTTCTGTCTTTTCCCAGACTTCCAAAATATACAGCTCAGCTCGCTCAGAATTAAGCAGTTTAAACCGATCTGAGTAATTTTTTCTGAAGTGATCATGTACCTGTTGTCCCGTAAGTGGATATGATCTAACATAAGCTGTCCAATGCACCATGACCAATATTCCACCAGGCTGCAAAGAGTTCGTAATATTTTCAAATATTCTACCTAAGTTATCCAGATCAAAATAGTAACCTACTTCAGATAAAAAGATAGCGTCATAATTACTTCCTGGCAGACCATTACTAATATCCCATTGCATGAATTTGCATTGTGAAGACCCAGCGCACCTTTTTCTAGCTGATTTCAAGGCTTCCTGACTAAGATCTACAGCAAGCAGATCCTTGCATTTTGGAGCTAATAATTTGGTAAAAACTCCGTTGGAACATCCAATCTCTAAAGCATTCTCGAATGACTTTCCTGAGACCGCAGCAATAGTTTTATGATATTTTTCCTGCTCATAACTGCTAGTTTCAAAATCCCATGGATCGTCATCATTTGCATATAAGTTCTCGAAATAGGTTTCACTAACTGCAGGTTTAGATTTGGCTGGGAAAAAGAAATATTCATAATTACCTATAAAAGGCTGCATAAGATCTTTAGTAAGAATAAATCCTTCAGGATCATCATCGATCAAATTTGTAGTCTGACTTATATGGGCCTGGATCGCGGCTTTCTTAATTTCTTTTACGGAATCGATCTTTAATCTGAAAGCCAGAATTTCATCTTCTGCGGGCCAGTCGGCAGGTTCTCCCTTTTTCCAGAGCCAGATTGGATATTCAACAATAGTGCTTTCCAGGTTCTCTACTGCCTTATTAATCAGGTTGTAAGTAGCAACATGATCAATATGATGGTCTCTACGCCAGGGCGCAAAAATTGTGTACGGTTCCTTCTGCTGAAAAAGTTCTTTTAATTCATTTACGACCGAATCATCATTTTTAAACTTTTCAGCTAATTTCCCATCACCAGCATTTAGAAATATGAGATTTTCCTCTTTTAACCCTAGAATCTTACAAGCATTTATTGCTTCAGACTTTCGCAACTTACCCAGTTCATTTGGTGGAAATTTGCTGGAATTAGGGTGCGAAGCATCACCATTAGTAAGAAACAGTATGTACACTTCTGCGTTCTGAGCAGATAAATGAGCTATCAATCCACCACATCCAAGGCTTTCATCATCGGGATGTGGAGCCACAATGATCACTTTTCCCAGATCCCTGTAGAGTCCTTCTATATTTAAAAATGGGGCCTGCTCTATGTGTTCCCGGGTGTTTTTCATTTCTTATAATGTTTAAAAGTATAAGCGCCTACATTTTTGAGCGCAAGGTCCGGTCCTGGTTGTTTAAGATATACTTTGAGATCCCTGTATACCTGTTCCATAGGATGATTTTCCATAAAGCCCTGGACGCCTATAGAGCGTTCGGTTAGCTGTAAGATTTCTTCGGAAATATTTAAAATCGCGCTGCGCATCATATCTGCAAAATTTACAATTTCAGCTGAAGTATAATTTTTCTGATTATCATCTATTTTTTGAGCCTTTTGCAACCAGAACTTCCCAGATTCAATCAGTATCGCCATGGTACCCATACGCTGTTGTTGATACGGGTCACTGGATTTATTTTGTGCATTCAGGTGATCGATCGTGTAGAGCATCAATGTTTCTGCCCCGCCGAGTTGAACCGCTGCAAAACGCATGGCGCCACCCGAAAACCACGGCTGTTGCTGGTATGCATTTAATTTACCTAGCTTAAGTTCACTTGACACTTCTAAGCCCGAAAAATCGATTCGGCAACTTACCGAGTTCTTCATTCCCATGGGATTCCACAAAGACCAGTCCTCGATGAGTTTCGGGTACTCCTTCAGCGGAAGGATCAACATCTGTTTATCACCACCAATTTCAGCAGTTATGATTGCATGATCAATCTGTAGTCCTCCTGAACAAAAGGTTTTTGCTCCATTGAGCTTAAGCTTGCCTGGACTTATTTGTGCAGTAAGAGCTTCAGAACTCATTTCAGTATTCCATACGCTAAATAATTTTCCCATTTTGGCTTCTTGGAAAAAATACTCTTTTTGCGTCTTAGATCCATGATCCTTAATTAGCTTGATCGCGTTTAAATGACCTTCATAAATTCGTCCTACAGATAGATTGCATTTGCCAATCTTACATAATGTTTCATAAATAGGTATGCGTTCATCTTCTAGCCGAAATCTCTTCGGAAGATTAATTTGCAGCAATGATTGTTCATGAAGTAATTGCATTGCAGTTGCTGGAAAATGCCGTGAATCTTCTGGCAACTTTAAACAACATGAATTAATATCTGCAAAATTGGGCATGCTTATTTTTTAAATAAAAATAAAATGTCCCGTGCACTCCCTTGTTAATATCATACTAAATTATTTCTAGCGCTAGGAAATATATTGCTGCATGTATTTCAGGAGATCAACCTTTATCGGTAATTATTCACGCTTATATCAAATTAGAACTAATACTCACTTAATTAAAAAATGATTTCTGAATTATCATCTTTAAATGAATGTCACCAATCACCCAATATGCTACGAAAAATGCAGGAAGAAGTCCACATCCCGGAAAAATCTTCTATTTTCGCACATTAACCTAAAAACATCAAAAATGAAAGAACTAGTTGAAAACATTCAGTCAACATTTGAATCATTCCAGACAGAGGCCAATACTCAATTAGAGAGTGGTAATAAAAGTGCTGGAACCAGAGCAAGAAAAGCATCTTTGGAATTAGAAAAACTTCTAAAAGAATTTCGTAAAGTCTCTGTTGCAGAATCAAAAAAGTAAACTAAAAACCTCCTGAAAAGGAGGTTTTTTTATTATACAGAAGTTTGAATTTAGCTTAAAGCCTTAATATTAAGATTCCAACAAAATTATCAAAGAGACATAAATCCAAAACTTGCAGGTGAAGTAACTTCGATTGCCTGATCTGATAAAATACAAGGGTGTTCCTTGTGCAAACATGTCTGAAACTTTAGTCCTATAGTTTCTTCCAGAATATTTACTTTTTATTTGTCACCTGCTAAATATAGCAATAACAAAAGGCATTTCATCTATCAAATACAAAGCTGTACCGCCGAACATAGTAATATTTTGATTCATCTCACCTTTTGTTCAAATGCCAGATAATGGGTTGTACTATCGTTAAACAATGGGATTACCTTGATCTCACAATTGTAAGCGGTTCTATCCTTCTTATAATTGATAATGATATCTTTGAAAGGCTTATTCTGAGCTATCTTTTCTCTAAATCTTAATTTTGTTTCCAAGGATGTATTTTCTCCGTGTAAAAACTTAGGGCTTTTATTTAATGCAAAGTTTTTAGAATAGCCAGTCATTTTTGTGAATCCGTCATTAAGCCAGATTATTTTTTGGTTCAAATCTGTAATGACCAAAGCCTCGTATTCATTTTCTTTGAAGGCTAATTTCAAATCATTCCTCCATCTGAATTTCTCTGCTAATGCATAAACTTGTTGAATTTCTGAAGATTTTCTGGCATCTCGTATTTTCTTTTGATAACTGTCCATAAAAATATCCCAACTTACTAAAGGTCCTCGTTTCATTTTAGAAGGATCTATTTCATGTTTAATATTATCATATTGTTCTTTTGATAATCCGGCTAGATATATATCCAGACACCGCATATTGTAAAGATTATGTTTCATGATCTAATTATTTATGCTTCACAACTGGAACAACTTACAATGTCTGAGACAAACTCTTTAGAAACACTTTGACTTCTCTGGTAGTACAAAGTCTTAACCCCGAGTTTCCAGGCTTCGATCAGTAATTTATTGACCTCCCTTACAGGCAACCCTGAGGGGATATTCAAATTGAGACTTTGAGCTTGATCTATAAATTTTTGGCGTATGGAAGCCTGCTGAATAATTTCTAACTGACTGATCTCTTTAAAAGTTTTAAAAACATTTTTTTCCTCTTGAGTCAGCATGTCTAAATGTTGAATACTTCCGTGATTTAGCATGATGCTCCTCCAGGTATCTTCATTATCAAGACCTTTTTCAGCTAACAATTCTTTTAGATATTTATTCTTACGCATAAAGTTTCCTTTTGCCAGTCCAGCTTTATAGTAATTACTGCTAAAGGGTTCAATACCGGGGGATGTTTGCCCAAGTATTGCTGAAGAGGAGGTCGTTGGTGCTATGGCCATTAAGGTCGTGTTTCTCAATCCATAGCCTTTGAGAATTTCCGGTTCTCCATAAATCACGGCAAGTTCCTTACTTGCCTTGGTTGCTTTAGCACTAATATCCTCGAAGATTTTGTGGGTAATTCCCTTTGCCTGCATTCCTTCGAACGGGATCCTTTTCTTTTGCAAATATGAATGCCATCCCATAGCTCCCAATCCGAGGGCACGATGATTTTTAGCAAATCGGTTTGCCGAGGCCAGATAGTGATTTCCTTCAGTTTTGGAGATAAATTCCTGTAAAACTCCATCCAGAAAATAGACCGCAAGTTTTACAGCTTCCGTATCCTTCCATTCATCGTATAATTCTAGGTTCATGGAAGAAAGACAGCAAATAAATGATTCATCTTCCGTAGATGGTAATGCAATTTCGGAGCATAAGTTACTTGAATGTATCGTTCTGTTCTTATCTTTATAAACCTGTGGCTTAAAACGGTTGACATTATCCTTGAAGAGAATATAGGGTAGACCTTTTTGCTGCCGACTCTCTAAGACTTTGGCCCAGATTTCACGTTTATCCATGTCCCCGTCTATCATTTCCTGCATCCAGTAGTCGGGCACACAAACGCCGTTGAATAAATTCTGAATGGGATTACCGATATTTTTGATTTCTAAAAACTCTTTTATATCTGGATGATCTATATCCAAATATGCTGCAAATGCCCCACGGCGTACACCACCCTGAGAGATAGTATCCATAGCTGTATCAAATAGTTTCATAAAACTGGTTGCTCCACTACTTTTACCATTATCGGTTACCGCACTTCCTCGTCCTCTTAGTTCTCCAAAATAACCGGAAGTACCTCCACCTATTTTAGTTTGCATGATGACCTCTCCAAGTTTATGGGTTATTCCTTCAATATTATCTGGCACATAGACATTAAAACATGAAATTGGTAAGCCGCGCTCAGTTCCCATATTTGCCCATATAGGAGAACTTAAACTCATCCAGCCACGCTCAATCATTTCGATAAAGGCTTCCGCTAATTCTGGCTTATACAATCTTTTTGCTGAAGCGTTGGCTATACGCTCAATAGCAGACTTAACGGTTTCTCCCTTTAAAAGGTAGCCCCGGTTTAATATTTGCTGACTTTCATCATTAAGCCACCAAAGTCTTTCTTTAGTAGCTTCATTGTCAATCAATGGTTGAGTTTTCACAGTTGTGGTCATAGTGTTATCGAGTTTCTCCTAAAATTGAATAAGGTTTAAAAAAGGTCTGCCGCAGTAATACTTTTATCGTGTTTAGTATACTCCACTGGGCGTCTAGCGAAGAAATCATCCAGACTGTTTGCGAAAATCTCTTCTTCAAACCATAACATTGGTTGGTATTCTTCAGACGAGATGCTATAAATTTTTGATAATCCTATGCTCTGTAAACTTTCATCTAATCTGAATTTCATAAAGTCCATCAGATTTTTTTTATTGATGTTTTCCAACTCTCCAGTTTCGAAGATCCAATCAAGAATTTCTTCTTCAACCTCAATAGACTTTTTGACGATTCCTATGAGTTTCTTATTTAGTTCTTCATCAAAATAATCTGGATATTCTTCACGAATTTGATTGATGATATAGACACCTGCATTGGCGTGAATTTGTTCATCTACTGAAGTCCATGCGATAATGTTACTGATATTCTTCATCACACCCTTAAAGCGATTAAAAGAAAGTACAATTGCAAACTGACTAAATAGGGATACGTTTTCGATTAAAATTGAAAACAATATCAAAGATGAGACATAGTCCCTGGGATCATCTGCCTTACTATGTTCAAGGGCTTCAGATAAATATTTGATCCTGTTTTTAATTGCCGGGACCTCCACTACTTTCGCAAACTCGTTATTATAGCCTAAAACTTCTAAGAGTTGAGAATAGGCCTGTGAATGTCTAAATTCACATTCAGCGAATGTACTTCCTAGTCCGTTAAATTCTGGTTTTGGTAAATGCTTATAAAGATCGCCCCAGAATGATTTTACAGCGATCTCGATTTGAGCTATCGCCAGTAAACTTTTTTTGACCACATCTTTTTCGCTAGCGGAGAGATAGGTATGAAAATCCTGGATATCGGCAGTGAAATCTACTTCTGAATGTACCCAGAAGGATTTGTTGATAGCATCTGTAAATTCTAAAATTTTAGGATATTCAAACGGCTTGTAATTCAGTCTCTTGCTAAAAATACTCATAATGCTTATGTATTATTATTAAACAAAAGCATAAAATGGAATGGAGAGGAAAGTATCGAGTAAGACTACTAAATAATCCAGGACCATTACTTTTTATGCGAAAGTAAAAGTCATTAATTCGAAAAGGTAGTCTGACTTATAATCCAGAATCAGGATTATTTACAGTTGCGCAACAGTTCATGAATTTCACATGATTCCCCTTGAACATCGAATCAACTAATTGTTGTAAACTTATAAAGAAAGATACGTTGATCTTTCAATTAGACTCTAAGTTATCAACACAGTTTTACACATCAAAAATGGTAGTAAGATTTTGAAATTAACTATTATTAGAAAACAGCTAGTAAATAGAAGTGAAAAAAAAGACTAAGCAACTAAGAATAGAAAATAAAAAACACCCAATCCGAATAGGATTGGGTGTAAATTTTAATAACAACATTCTAAATACATTAGTCCGCTGTCTTTGCGGAGAAAGAGGAACTGTCCATACTTTTATTTTCTCAGCAATAATATGACATCAAAAAAATAAGCTTAAAATATACGCACCGAATTTAGCACCTTTGGAATTTTTAAGAATAGGATTCGAACCCAATTAGAAAACTCCGTAATTAAATTACCGCATAATAAATTTTATTTTATAAGTTGATTACGTTTAAAAAAAAGGAAAAACTGCGTTTATCCCCTTAATATTAATGGGTTAAAAACTATTATATTGCGCATATAACGAGTTGTAGCCAATTTTATAACTGAAGTTTATAATTAAAAACCTAAGATAAAATTGAGAATCGCTTTAATAAAAAAGCATTGCAAAACTTACCTCTTATCGCATCAGAAAAATTAAAAATCGGCATGCGACAAATACCTTCGAAATAAAGAATTTAATAAGCATTGAAACAAAACATCAGTTCAAACAGGATGATTTAGAACAAATACACTTACGCTTTCAGAAAGTTGCTTGCCCGGATCCTCTAATTATAATGAGCTTTTTCAGAATCAGATCCTTAAAAACTACTCAGAAAATTAAAATGATAAATTCAATTAATTTCAATTTTTAAGAAGGTTTGTCAACTTAGCTTTTCACATTTCAACTGCTTGTAAAACATTTAGACTTCCATAAAATTATATTTACAGAATTCATAAATTCTAAGCTAATTTTTTAGAATTATTAAATTCTCGTTTTTATTTGAACTTCTGACAGTTACGAAAAATAATTTTCAATCTTACCTATATTTATTTAAATACTCATGACCAGAATTTTGAGTTATTAAATCTATTTCATCATCCTACGTAAAGTATTTAAATTAAAAATAGTTAGAATTAACCTTACAAAGTGTAAGGTTAAATGTTTGGTCAACTAGAAGGGTTATTGCATTTTCACCCAATGATTGTTCTGCGCAGAAAATCATTTTAAAAATTCAATAATTTAATTTTAACTAAAAATGAAAAAATTATCACATATATTTTTCCTTATGATATTTTTAATATTCTTCGTGAGTTGTGACGGTATTGACGATATTATAGACACTGAACCAGTAACTGAGTGTGAGTTTTCAGAAACAAAAACATATACTTTTACTAATTTTAACTTAGAAATTCCAAATATCCAATCTGCGAATGTAGGATTTCATATTGCGTTCAATAATGGAGGTATTATATATAATTTAAATACTCTATTAGAAACAAAAGGGAATTATAGGTATCCAGAAAATGAAGCAGCAGTTTATGGTAAGATGACTGCGGATGGGTCGGAGTGTAAAGGAGAAAAGGAATTTGAATATAGAGAAGGTAATCAAAATGTAATGAGTAACTCCGTTTCTGTACCAGTACCCGCGAATTATGATTTTTATGGTGAGGTCACTGTAAAATCAAAAACCGACAGTTTTCTAGAGCAAGGTTCTGGGTACAACCAAGGATTCTATGTGCGGTGGGAGGTTACAGAAAATGACCCTAATAATTTAGACGGAAATTTAATGGGAGAAAAAATACGTTTTGATTGGGATGAAGATATGATGTACATCCCGGAGATCGAGGAGCCTATTTATATAGGTGGTAATTATGGTCTTCCTTCAGAACCTACAGAACCTTAATTTTAAAAATTTAAAACTTTAAACATGAAATTCAATAAATTACTTTATATTCTTTTTTTGACTGCAGTTTTGACATCCTGCGAAAAAGATGAAGAAACCGGAATTGATTCTTTGCCTGGAGAACAATCTTTTAACACTGAAATTTCAAACAAGTATCGATTACTAGACCTTAGTACTAACGCTTATCATGATTATTTCAAAATGACCGACAACACGCTTGGCTTCAACAGTTTGAAATCAAGTCATCATAAGGAATATTCGATGGTTCAAAAATCTGAAATTCAGAATTTTGAAAATAAATCTGTTTCTTTAAATGGACAAAAAATTGCATTAAACGAATCTAACAAAAGCAGAAAGTTCGATGATTCTAATATTTATGGGAAAACTCTAAATCTAAGTTTCACTAATAACAAAAGTTCCGGTGAATCTACTGAGGTTGAATTATATATCCCGAAAAAATTAAATATAAGTAAACCAGTTCAGCAGTTAGACTCTAAGGTTTCTATATTAGCATATTATAAAAATTTCTTGTTGGAATGGAATTCGGATCCTAAGAATGAGGAAGGTCTAATGGTTGCTGTTGAATATCTTGGGGAAACTTTATCGAAAGATGGAAATAAATTAAATCGAAAAAATATAGTGAATGTTGACCATATCGAGAACGATAACGGGAGGTATATTCTTAAGGAGGCCATGTTTGATGATATCCCTAACCTGTCATTTGTTAACCTGATTTTAATGAGAGGGAACGTGGACATTATAGAAATTGAAGGAGCATCTTATAAAACTTATGCAGAATCTCACCAACGTATTCCGATTTTATTGGTAAAAGATTTAAACTCTGTAAAAGGATTTAATGAATAATACAACAACTAAAATTATTAATAAAACCCGGGGCCTCGTTGGCTCTGGGTTTTCGAATAAATATATATTAGTAATATTAACAATTCTTTTTTTTTCCATCGGAAAGCCTTCTCAAGCTCAGGATTCCGATTTGGATTTTGCTTTAATTAATATAGGGTTTAGTTCTATAATTGGTGGTGCTGGAGCAGTTATAAATAAGGAACCTGAAGAAAAATTGGGTAAAGTACTTCTGAAAGGTTTTGTTCAGGGAGCACTCGGTGGATATGTTGTTTTTGAAAGTAAAAGGATGCTTCGCGAGTTCTCAAAAACAGGGAATTATGCATTTGTTTGGCCCTCAAAAATAGTAAATGCAGCAGGGAACTCTATAATTGAAAATGCTGCGAGTAATCAAGATTTTTGGGTGCAATGGCATTTAAATATAGGGTTTAATCGCTTAGATATTTACACTAAAGATAAATTCAAATTTAGATATAGGATCATGCCATTTAGTTTATTCTTTACTATTAAGGAATTGGATAGATTTAAATTTGATTTTTCAAAAACTATGAAATTGGGTACGCCGGTTTTTAAAGTACCACGCATTTTCAAGGCAGGAGAAAAATTTTTAAACGGTGGTTCGCTTACAAATTTCATTTATTTAAAGGAAACTTCCACACCTGGCACGACCGCTCATGAATTAATTCATACCTATCAATATGAACAGCAATCAGGCTTTAATGCTTTTCTTAATAAACCAATAAAATCTCTTTCCAAGAAAAGTAAATTTGTGAAATTCTATACCAAAAATTTTTATACAGACTTCAATTTTATTACATCTGAATTATTGTATGGCATTGAGCCGAACTACGATGAAAATAATTTTGAAAAAGAAGCCGGTTATTTTAGTCACTAAATTTATTCAAAGAATTTAGTCAATAAAACAAATTAAAATCATAAGTGTATAATATAAAACTGGCCACAACAAAGAACTAAGGTAAAATCCAAGTCCTTTTAAGCTAATTTCGACATATAATTTTCCTGGTAAAAAGTTCCTGATTTAGCAATAGCAAATGCCTGTTTCAGGAGCTTATTACAAATAGCGATCAATGCCAGTTTTTTACTTTTTCCTTTCGCTATAATACGCTCATAGATTTCTTTGCAAGCCTTATTTGTTTTGCAGGCAGTAAAGCTACACATGAATAATAAATTCCGAAGTTTTCGATTGCCTACTTTGCTTATCCGGCTACGTCCCCTTACACTGGTCCCGGATTGCCTGATCGTGGGAGTAATTCCGGTAAAACAGCAAAGCTGTCTGGCATTCTCAAAACTGGTAAATCCGTCTGTAAGCACAATTAGGAGCATGGCCGTTTTCTTTCCCATTCCCGGAATGCTGGTTAATTGCTCCAATTGCTCTTGCTGGGTTTCTTTGACTAAGGCTTCCAGCTTTGCTTCGATCTGCGCTAATTCCTTCTCTAACTGCTTTAGTGAACGATTCAGAGATCGAGTGACTGTCTTCGAAGGTGTACCGAGGGCTTTTTCTCCATGGACCTTATTCTTCAAGGCAGTACGTTGTTTCAGATAAAGATCCTGAAGACTCAGCAATTGCAAACATTCGGCCTGAACAGCATTCCTGGCGGTATACAAGGGAACCTTTGTAGCCTGTGCATATTCACAGATAGCTTTGGCATCGCTCTTATCGGTCTTGATCTTAGAGAGCTTCATCTGGATAAAACGTTTGACAGAAAGTGGATTTACAACCGATACCGTGATCCCCTTCTCATAGAGATACTGGGCTAACCGGTAATGGTAATAACCAGTGGCTTCCATCACTACAAGGCTATCTTTCTGAATAAACTTCAGTAAACCTTTAAAGCCTTTCAAGTCATTAGAGAACTGATCATGCTTACCTTCCTGGTCAACTACATCAAAGAATGATTTACTGATATCTACTCCATAAAAATGTTTAATTTTATTCATGACTTTAAATTTGGAAAGAACAGCTACTTTGGTTTCATCGACTTTAAAACGAGATCCAGGTCTCACAGAACTAAACGAAATTGAAGTAGAAAAGAGAGGGGATTATCATTGTTGACGGAATCTTTGAGTTCCCACGGTTCATTTAATCTTATTCCTCTCTTTGGTTCTTTCTATTTACAATCAAAATTTAGAAAAATTAAACTTAAGACGGTTCATCGCCAATAAGCGGCACCGTTAGAAAGAAAATAATTAACTTGACCAACGAACCAATACTAAGCCGACAAATCCGTGTCCCCTACTCCGCCAACTGGCGATAACCGAAACCGTTATACACAAGTGCTCCGCATGTACTTTCCTGAAATAGGTTGACTAAAAATTAAACCTTTTAGTACTATAACTAATGAAACAACAAAATGAACACTGTCGAAAAACTTCCTACAAAAAAGTAGGGTACGATCTTAAGCTGGTTATCATCGATCAGATTCAAAACGCACAGATATCTATCAATCATGCTTCCGATAAATATCAGGTTTCCAGAGCTTCCATCTATTACTGGTTGAAAAAATACAGTACTTTAGAACAAAAGAAACAAGGGATGAGTAAGAAAGATGAAATCAAGAAACTCAAAGAAAAAATAGAGGAACTGGAGTTTGTAAAAGACTTCCAACAAGACATTATTGCTGACATGGAACTTATTACCGGGGTTGATATGTCAAAAAAGTCATTGCCCAAAACATTAGCAGACGAGATCGAAAAAAAGAAGCAAAACCGTTTAAAAGAAAATGGTTGATCCAATGTTTTGGGGTTTCCAAACAAGCTTTCTATAAGCGGTTAAAATCTCATCAGAAAAGGCAAGCACAGCAACAGCTAATCATTCGGCTTATTAAAGAGTATCGGAGTCAGTATGGTCTGCGCACCGGTGGAATTAAACTATATCAGGAATTAAAGGCTGATATGAACCGACTCGGTATTAAAATAGGAAGAGATAAATTCTATCGTGTAATGCGAATGAATAACCTGCTCGTTCCTAAATTAAAGCGGTTCCATATCACAACCGATTCAAAACATCGATTCTTTAAATACAAAAACCTCGTAAAAGACAAAGTTCCCACCAGGCCGGAACAACTTTGGGTAAGCGATATTACCTATATCAAAACGCAGAACGGACACAGCTATCTGGCATTGGTCACAGATGCCTATTCTAAGCAAATTATGGGTTATAAATTAGCAAGTCATATGAAGACATCACTTTGCGTTGATGCGCTTAGAATGGCCATTAAAAACAGGAAATACAAAAATCAGAAACTCATCCATCATTCAGATCGCGGAATTCAGTATTGCAACCCGCTATATACAGGCTTTGCTGAGGATCATGGAATAGTAATGAGCATGACCGAAAAGCATGATCCTTACGAGAACGCCGTAGCTGAGAGAATCAACAGAACTCTTAAATATGAATATGATTTAAAACGAACTATAAAAAATACTAACTTAGCTAAGAAGATGGTCAAAAGGGCTGTTGAGATTTACAACAACAAAAGACCACATTTTAGTCTCAAATTGAACACCCCTAACTTTGTTCATTTGAATAGAAATGTAGACTATCATTCCTACAAAAGGAACAAACAAAATTTACAACTATTGACCATTTAAACTGTCGAAAATTGAATCAAAAATGGTCAACCAATTTCAGTATAACACAACAAGATAAAAACCAAAAAGAATAAACATTTTATGGCGAAATATTTAAGAACTTCAAGCATAACAGCCGAGTTAGAAAATTTAATAAGAGATGCAAGAAAAGAATTATATATAATAAGTCCTTACTTAAAACTATCTGATCATATTAAAGAGCTATTAAATGATAAAGAAAGAGAAAAAGTTGATGTAAGAATAATCTTTGGGAAACAAGAACTTGCTCCGACTGAAATGAGTTATTTAGAAGAATTAAAATATGTTAGATTATACTTTTCTAAAAATCTTCATGCAAAATGTTACTTAAACGAAAGTAAGATGATAATCGCATCAATGAATCTATATGAATTCTCACAACAGAATAATAGAGAAATGGGAATTCTTATTGACATTGAAAATGAGGAAGATAAAAATGTATATGAAGATGCCGCAAAAGATATAGAATCAATAATTCATAATAGTGAGGATTTTTCATATGTAAAGGCTCCTCAAAAACAGTTTTTAAAAGATTCAAAAGAGACTAAAAATACAGACAAGTCATTTCCAAAAAGTGATAAATTTAAAAAAAGAGATTATTCAAAATCAGTATATAAAACGACTAAAGAATTATCTGAATTAACTGGAATTAGTAGTCGTAAAATCAATTCCTCTTTGAAGAAAAACGGATTTATGTTTAAAAAAGAAGATGATTGGTTTGCAACAGAGAAAGGAGAAGATTTTGGTGGTATACAGAAAGAAGGTCAATATGGTAAATTTATAGTTTGGCCAGAAGAAATAGTTGATAGTATTTAAAACCTTATTAAAATTAAAAAACTGTTTACAACAACGGTTAATCGCCAATAAGCGGCACCGTTAGTAAGAAAATAATTAACTTGACCAACAAACCAATACTAAGCCGACAAATCCGCGTCCCTTTCTCCGCCAACTGGCGATAACCGAGACCGTTGTACACCATTTTATACTAGCATTTTGATGAGAACAATATTTTCAATATTCATATTCATTTCAACACTATTTTCATATTCTCAAAATCAAAAAACAATTGACTGGATAACTAACAATTCTATTGAAATTGAAAATGCAAATCCAGATTCTACATTAAAGATTTTTGAACAAAACGCACCTGATAAATTTTCCACAGCCAAGATTTATGGTTTTGGAGAAGCAACCCATGACACCAAAGAATTTTTTGACCTTAAAGCCAAATTCTTTAAATATTTGGTAAAGAATCAAGGTGTAAAAACATTTATAATGGAAGAATCTTACCAAGCTGAATCTGGAATAAATGAATGGATAAGTGGAGGAAAAGGAAATATAAAAACGATTGCTGACAATTTTAAAATTCAATTTTGGCAAACTAAAGAAGTTGTAAATCTTCTAAAATGGATGAGAGAATACAATAAAGGAAAATCCAAAAGTGAGCAAATTAAGTTTTATGGAATGGATATTCAATTAGGAAGAAAACTTAATCAAGATATACGAAAGTTTGTTACTAAAAATAAAATCTCAATAGATGAAAATCTTTTAGCGATTGCTGATGGTTCTGCAAATAAGAAAATAGACTATCATAACGATGATAATTGGTGGCAAATTCAGCTTCCAAAATTAATCGAACTTAAACAACAAATACTTAGATCAAATTTAGAAAGTGAGAAGTATAAAAATGTTCTAAGAAGTTTAGATTACTTAATAAATTATGCGGAGTTTGCTTCTTTGGCTACAGAAGAATATCCTAAGAGCACAGAATTCAGAGATCTAAAAATGTTCGAAAATGTCAAATATATTGTAGAAAATCTATCTAAAAATGGAAAAGCGTTTATTTGGGCTCATAACGAACACATTAATAAAAAAGAAATGTATAGTACAGGTAGTAATATTATTAACTTAGGACGTAATTTAAAGGATCAATATGATGACGATTATTATGCAGTAGGATTTGATTTCGGAATTGGAAAAATAAACGGTTTAATCACTGATAGCAAGAAAGGTCTTTATTGGAAAACTTACGATATAAAGAAGCCGTTTAGAAAAACTTATGCGAAAACTTTGATGTCAGTTGACAAGGACATTTATTTTATTCAATTCGATAAAAATCTAGAATTCTTCAACAAAAAGTCCAAGCATCTATTAATTGCAGCAGGCGGATATCAACCAAAACCTTTACATAGAATACTAATTAACAAAGTATATGCAGATACTTATGACGCTTTAATTTTTGTGGAAAAGATCTCGGTGCCAGATTATAATTTAAATTAAAGAAATAAAACGGTGTACAACATCGGTTAATCGCAAATAACGGGTTTAGTAGAAAAAGTGTAAGTTTAGAAACCAGGAAAGAATACAACTAAGCCGACAAGTCCGATTCCCTACTCCCGCAACTTGCGATAACCGGGACCGTTGTACACAATTATTTTTTGAATGACCTGAGTTCAATAACTTAACGCAACAAATCATAACTTTAGATTTGTTGTATGGAACTAAAAAAACATCGGAGATTATCTCATAAAGAAAGGGTGATTATCCAGAGCCTTTTAGAAGAAAATAAGTCCAAAGCTTTCATTGCAATCAAGCTGGGTAGATCCCGTTCAACCATTACCCGAGAAGTCAATAGATGGATCACCAAACCAGGGGAATATTACAGTGCTGACATAGCTGATTATATTGCTAAAGACGATTACCTCAATAAAAGAAATAAGGACAAAATAAGCACCTATAGAAGACTCTGTATGTATATTTACAAAGGTCTTTTGAAAGACTGGTCACCGGAACAGATATCCGGGAGAATCAAAGATGATTATCCCAATGATCCAGTGATGACTATTTCTCACGAAGCCATTTATCAGCACATCTATAATAATCCACAAGCAAGGATGAATTTAAAACTCATTAAGCTTCTGGCTAGAGGAACACAGCGAAGAAGATCAAGAAAAAAACGAAAGGGGAATTAAAAAAATAGATTTCTGAAAGGATTGATTCAAAAATAAACCTTTCGTGATGGTAAAATAAAGAATAAGTATTCAGATGAAACTTAGATCAGAAGATTAAAGATCTTATTTAGAAAAAAGCGGATTAAATATATTTATTTAATAAGAATCATGTAAAAGATTGCACACAATACGAGAATTAAATTTCAATAAATAAATCGAAGTGGTTAAATTCGAAAATCACGATTTCATTCTTAATTCCAAAAACAACATTATGAACTATAGCATAAAAATGGTAAAGCCTTACCTTAAGTAAGGAATAAAACATACATGCAAAAATTATAAACTATTAATTTGTGCCATATTAAAAACACTATGATCTCTATCATACTGCGTTTATATCATCGTTATTTAATATTAATATAATTTGAAAGTAATTTCCACAAATAGAATAACTAAAAAGCAATACATAATTAAGCTATTTCTTATATCCTTATTTCTATGCAGTTGTAATTCATTTGCCCAAAAAAATACCGGAAACATATTTAGCTACGAAAAGGAGATTGCAGAAAGTGAAAACTACGAGCAAGTTGAAATTACTTTTAGAAACCATATAGAGGATATCAATTTATATGGAACATTAATTAAACCAAGTAAGACTAAGTTTGAAAAAATGATAATAATAGTGCCTGGCTCTGGATTAGATACTAGGAATAACCACTTTTTATTAACTGAATATTTTTTATCTAAAAATATTGCTGTTTTCAGATATGATGAACGAGGTGTAAATATGTCGGAAGGTAATAATTCAAATGTGACTTATGGTGTCACAGAAATGACAGAAGATCTCATTTCATCTGTCGAAGTTTTAAACGAGAAATTCAAAGATAAAAACATCAAATTAGGCCTTCTAGGTCACAGCTTAGGGGGGCTTGCAACAATCAATGCAGTAAAAAAAATTCCAGAAATTGACTTCATAGTGCAATGGGCAGTTCCAATTCAGAATTATGGAGAATTTTTTAAGTATCAAATTAGAACTGGTGTAGATACATTTGAAAGTGAACTTATTTTTGAAGATAAGGAAAAGAAAATTGAGATAATTAGTGCAATTCAGGATGTCGTAAGTAAAAATCCAGAACTAGACGATTTGAAACTTTCTAAAAAGTTGAAAAAAGTTACCAGAAAACATGGTTATAAGAGAAAAAATTACGATCGGTTTACGGTATGGACTTTTCCTTCAAGGAAAGATTTATTTCGCCAAAACAATGAAGCTACGTATCAAAACTTAACAATCCCGATGCTTTATATAATAGGCTCTGATGACAAATTCGTCGATCCCAGATCGAATACGGAATTACTAAAAAACTTTAACAATAAGATGATATCTACGAGTATAATGTCCGGCTTGAACCATTACCTAACTGATCAGGAAATCGAGCATTATCAGATGTCAAAATCTTTATATAACATCGATAAAAAAGCAGTAAATACTATCATAGATTGGATACAAAGTTTATAACATAAGATTTTTTAAAAATTGGCTAAAAAGATTTTACTATTAATCATATTAATTTCTAGTAATGCATTTTCTCAAAAAGTTGAAGGTATTATATATGATTCTGAAGGAAGTTTGAATTATGTTCTAGTTTGGAATAAGTCTCTAAATATTTATACCAGGTCAAATGAAAACGGATCATTCAAAATTCGAGCTAAAACTGGTGATTCCTTAATATTTAGCTCCGCTGAATATATAACTCAGTTACTAGTTGTGCAGGAAAAAAAAATTGAAGGTAAAATAGTTATTGAACTGAATAAAAAAATAAACGAATTAGATGTTGTGAATTTGACAGCTCTTAATGAAGAAATAAATATTGAAAAATCCAATAAGGATATGCACTCTATTCTGAGAAAAGATATGGAAAAGCACTGGTATCTTTATAAGAATATGTCCAATTCAAGAGGTAATTTATTTTCTTTAATTGAATTATTAATTAAAAATAACAGAAATAAAAAATCAGATGAGAATCATTATGATAAATTACAATACGTTGATTTCCAGAATATTTTCGAAGATAATTCAATTCCAAATAATCGCTTCATTACCGAGGACTTAAAAATTCCAGTAAAATTCAAGAATCTATTTATTGATTATCTGGATTCACTAAAATGGAATAAAAATCTGGCGGATGATAAAAATAGATTGAAATTAATTGAAATGTTATATGTAAGCAGTAATAAATATTTAGAGGTGTTACGAAATAGTAATGAATATTAAATTTTCTTAATTAATATCCAGAATTCTAAAAAAAATATGGCTGGAATAAATATCCAATATGAACCTCTTGATAGGTTTGTCATAAGAGCTCCTATATTATCAGTGGATGCAACAGACAATTTGAATGTTAAATCTTTATATAAAAGCTTCCAAAATAATATAATTAAAGAATCACTATTTATAGCTTCACCTAATTTATACCATGAATTAGATAAGTTAAGAAATGTAGAGGATTTAATAGGGAATAGAAAGCTTCAACGTTCTCTTTTAAAATACTATTCGAGAATGAGCCATAGGTGCACTCCTTTCGGTCTATTCAGCGGTTTCATTCTTGGTGAGTTTTCAACCAAAAATAAAGTTGTATTAAAAGATAGAACAGAACACAAGAAAGTTACAAAACTAGACATGAATTACTTATGTTCTCTGGCGCAAAACTTAGAAAAAAGTTATGAATGCAGTACCAATCTTTTATACTACCCCAATAATAGTTTGTATAAGATTGGGTCCGAATACCGATACGTAGAATATAGGTATATTAATGGTGAAAGAAATCACTTTACATCCAGCGTTTATGCTAGTACTTATCTTGAAAAGGTTTTAACCTCATCATCAAACGGAGTAAGTCTTCATAAGCTCATATTAAATCTTCAAGATTCTGAAATTTCTTCCATCGAGGCTGAGAACTTCCTAATTGAATTAATCGAAAATCAAATTTTGATCAGTAATTTAACCCCAACCGTTACAGGTGTTGATTACCTTCATACTATTATTAACCACTCTAAAAATGTTTTTAATTTTGATATAGTCTCAAGTTTATCGAGACTTGATCAAGCAATTGGAGGTGAAAATATTGTAGCAGATATGAATCTAATAGGAGATCAATTATTAGAATTGAATCCAGAAGCCAAGAGAAAGTATTTATTTCAAACAGATCTAAAGCTTAACACAGAATCAAAAACTCTTAGTTCGAATATAATTCCAAACCTTAAGGAAGGATTAAGTATACTTAATAAAATATCTTCAAAAAGATCAAATAAAAGGTTAACAGAATTTAAAAAGGCGTTTTTAGAGCGTTATGAATACGAAGAAATACCATTAAATCTTGTGTTGGACGTAGAATCTGGAATCGGGTATGATCTTCTAAGAACCGATTATTTTGACTATTCGAGTCTTACTGATGACCTGATTTTAAAGAATGAAAAATCATGGACAGACGAAAATAGTATCTACTGGAGCAAAGTGGAAGAATTTATTCTCGGAAAGTATCTCAAATACTTAAAAGATTCCTCTCGCCACCTAACTATCTCCCCAAAAGAATTATCAAACTTTGAAGAAAATTGGGACCAGTTCCCAAACACCTTTTCTTTGATGCTAAATGTATTGTCCGTAAGAAATGATGAGAAACCATTAATACGTTTAGATTTTGCAGGAAATGCCTCAGCCGGCAACTTTATCGCTCGATTTGGCCATATGGATTCGGAAATAGTGGATTATTTAAATGAAATTGCTGATGAAGAAAAAGACGAGAATTACATAACTGCTGAAATTCTTCACTTGCCGGAATCAAGAACCGGAAACATTATTTCACGTCCTAGATTAAGAGAATATGAAATACCTTATCTGGCTCAAAGCACCTTACCGGTAGATAAACAAATCAAGTTGGATGATTTATTAGTCTCAGTAAAGAATGACCGAATCAATATTCGGTCGAAATCCTTAAATAAATTGGTTAGGCCTATACTGACAAACGCTCATAACTATTGGCACAATTCACTACCCACATATCAGTTTTTATGTGATATGCAAGGTCAAGGTTTATACACTTCTATAGGATTTCAATGGCCAAAAATACTTAAGAAAGAAAAGTTTTTACCTCGTGTTATATGCAAAAACTTTATTCTTTCACCTGCCCAATACCGGTTTAATAAAAGTGACTACAAGGATTTGAATAGTAGAGAAGCATTGATTGATTGGTTAAACACAAATAGTATTCCTGAAGAGTTTTATTTAAAGGAAGGAGATAACGAACTGTATTTTCACATGAAAACCCCTTTGTTTCAGGATTTATTTATCTCAGAAATTAGCAAAAAATCAAATATTCTTTTGGAAGAATACCTTTTTGATAAAGACAATTCTCTAATTGAAAGTAAAAAATCAACTTATACGAATGAATTTTTATTTGCTTTTAAAAAATCAAACAAATAGAATAACCAATGATTACAAGAAAGTTTGCTATAGGTAGTGAATGGTTGTATTTTAAATTGTATTTAGGACGCAGTATTGCGGATTCTTTCCTAGTCGAACAATTATTACCAATGATTAATTCCTGTACAAAGAAAGGATTAATTAAAAATTGGTTTTTTATTCGCTACAATGATCCTGACCCTCACTTACGTATTAGATTTCAAATATATGATCATCACCATATAGGTGTAATTTGCAAAATCTTCAATGATATTACTTCGGAATTACTGAATGATCATATAATCCATAAAGTTCAGGTAGACACCTATATCAGGGAAATTGAAAGGTACGGTTCTAGCACAATGGAGGTTTCCGAGATGATTTTTAGAAGTAATAGTGAATTTGTAATTCAAACAATTTCAATCTGTGGAGAAGATCAAGAATTGAGGTGGCTAATATGCATTCGCTGGATCGATGATTTCTTAGATGCTTTTAAATTAAATCTAAGAGATAAACAAAATTTGTTGAAACATCTCAAAACTTCATTTGCAGGAGAATTTCAAGCTGACAAACATGCTAGGAAACAACTTAGTGATAAATATAGACGATATAGGTCAAGAATAGACGATGTTATTCTCGATGTTAATAATATCGAGATCAAAAATTTATTGTTACAAAATAAATTACAGAATCAAGCCCTTGCGTTAAAAATAATTGATAAATATCAGGAAAAGCCGGTCGATATACATCTTTCAGATTTGCTTGCAAGTTATCTGCATATGCACTGCAATAGGTTATTCAGATCAAAACAGAGATTGTGTGAATGGATTATATATGACTTCCTTTTTAGAAGCTACGATAGTTCATTGGCTAGAAATAAAAAAATGATATGATCTAAATTTAGGAGGTAGCCGAAAATCCTTTCAAGAGTAGGCAAATTTTAAATATTTTAATATGAGAAAGTTACAGTTGAACAAAAAAACTGTTTCTGCATTAAACAGAGTAGAAATGCAGGAAGTTAATGGAGGTGTTTGTGTTGTATCCTGTCAACGAGGAAGTGACAGAGGCAAAGAATGTTGCGAAAGCGGTAGGGTAGATTTGAGCCTTAGTGGAGTTGGTAACGGCGAATGTGGTACTAGCACAAATTAATTCAAACGAAATGGCTGTTTAACACAGCCATTTCTTTAAAAGTATGGAAAAAATTGACAATCTCTTAATTAACATAGCAAGTAAGTTAATTAATTCTTCGACTAAGAACCGCCTACCGACAATGGATGAGAATTTAGGATCTATTCTATTTCTGGCTAATTATTATAACTGCACAAAAGATGTAAACTATAAAAATAAAGCGCTTGAGATTCTGAACAATTCTATAGATTCATTTTCTAATCAAAATCTGAAAAGTGGAATTTATGAGGGTTTTGACGGATTTGCATATTTAGCAGGTCAATTAGATCACATTGGTATCTTAGAATCTGAAAATTTGCTAGTAGATTTTATACCGCATCTAGAAAAATCTCTAAAAGCGGATTTACCGCTTAATAATTTTGATGTTCTCTATGGTAGTATGGGTAAGTTTCAATTTATCCTACATTGTACCTATATTTCCAAATCAAGAAAGATCTCATTGGTTGATAATTTTGTAAATAATCTTTTTTCTAACAGATTAGTAGATGAAAAGGGAACATACTGGTATGAAAACAGCAAAAAATGTTCTATCAATCTGGGTCTTGCTCACGGTATACCTGGAATACTAATCTTCCTGTCCCATCTAGAATTTCTTGGATACAAAAATCCATATATCAAAATTATGATTGATGGTCTCCAAAGAAAAATCATGAGTCTTGAAAATCATGTTTCTGGTCTTAGTTCCTTCGGAACTGGATATGTAGGAAATACAAATGCTAAAAGTTATTCAAGATTAGGATGGTGTTACGGTGACTTAGGCATAATATACGCACTGTTGTATTCTGCTTCTATATCAAATAGCGAATACATTCTTGAAAAATGCGCTGTATACATTGAAATAGTTCTTTCAAGAGATTTGTGCACATCAGGGGTTATACATTTCCATGAACAATCCTGTTTCGACCCGGGCTTTTGTCATGGAATTTCAGGTATCGTTTATATTCTCATTAGAATAAAAGAACTATTCCCACACGAAAAAATCACTAAAAGAATTCAATACTGGAATAATGAATTAATTAAGAACGTTGAAAAAGTTTTAGACAGCCCAACTATGTATTATCCTGATTTAAGTTTATCTGGCGAAAAATTAGAGATTTACGACAAGAGTAATTTCTTAAATGGCTTATCGGGTGTCGGTTTAACATTACTCTCATCGAAATATAACATCCGAAATTGGAGCCAATTCTTCCTCCTCTACTAATTAATTCTATTTTTTGCAATGACTAAAAAAAAGAAATTAGTATCAGTTATAATGGCATGGCTCAAACATAACAAGATTACTTTTAAAAAATCTAAATTCGAAATTAAATACACTTCACATCCTTGTTATCCGCAATTAATCTCCCTGACGGATACTCTTGATTATTTTAATATAAGCTATGATATTTATAAGTTAGAAGATTATTCAGGTAGTTTAGAGTTTCTACCCACATCGTTTATTTCCTTATCCAAAGGATCTATGCATCGAACTGAGATTATCGAGATAATAAAAAAGAATTCAAAATTCAAAATTAATAGTATATACGGTAGTAAGATTTTAGATACTAGTCAGCTTCTTGAGCTATTCACCGGTATTGTACTTGAAATAAAAAGCGGTGAAAAGATTTCAAGTTATTTGACTGACAAGGTTTATCAAAATAGAATGCAGTTTCTATATGTGATATCGATAATAATCTTAATATTAAACTCTAACTTTCAACAACTTAACTGGCAACTTCAAATATCTTTTATTTTTAGTCTTTTAGGAATTATAATATCATTTTTAATCTTGAAAAAAGATAATGACACTAGTACTGACGAATATTCGTACAAATTTTGCAGTCTTAGTCCGAAGGTAAGCTGTCAGAATGTTTTCAATTCAGCATTAGCTAAAGGTTTTATTGGTTTAAAACTGGTTGATGTAGTAGGGATATTTTTTTTCTACCAAATTTTGAGTATTTTATTTCTCACCGATTCAAGTAATGAATTTCTCTATGTGAATATTTTATTGCACTCCGGAGCAATTTGCGTTTGTATTTTTTCCATCTACTATCAAAGTTTTGTAGTTAAGTTTTGGTGTACATTGTGTTTATCTGTTTCCATTATAATCTTCTCCCAATATTTCCTATTAATTTCAATTTTCCAATCTTTTGAAATCTTAGAAATCTCATTGCATTCAATCTTTAGACTTGCAGCATCAATGATTTTAGGGTTAGTAATCTGGAGATTAATTGAAACGAATCAAATAAACAGAAATAAACTCCAATCTATATCGATTGACTTTTATAAAATAAAGAGGAAAAAACATGTATTTAACTCCATTTTAAAACAGGAAAGGAAAATTTCAGAATTGGAATTTCCAGGAGAAATGATTATTGGATCTGAAAATCCTACTGCAGTCATAACGCTTGTTTTGAGTCCTACTTGTGTGCATTGTCCTCAAAATTTTAAGAATATGATAGAACTGAAAAACGATCCAGATATTGAACTCAAGATCATTATTCGCTTTAAGATAGCTAAAGAATCATCTAATAAAGTGGAATTTGAATCCATTAAAAACCTATATCAAATCTTCCAAATAGAGAATGAAAATTATTTTATAAATAAAACTATGGAATTGCTCTATTCCAAAAATTTTGAAGAATGGAATAATAAAAACTTTTATGATTATGAGTTTGAGTTTGAAAGCTATATGCAGCAAACATACCAGTGGATTGACAATAATCATATAAATTACACGCCCTTTATTGCTCTAAATGGGTATGAATATCCGAGAGATCTTTATTCAATTCACGACATTCAAGAATTCATTACCGAATAATTATATTATCCTAATATTTAATCATAGTATTTATGGGGAAATTTCCCTTTTACAAACAAGCAGATATAAAAGATTGTGGCCCAACTTGCTTAAAAATAATTTCGGCTCACTATAAAAAAACTCTTTCTGTTGAATTACTAAGAGATCTGACAAAAAACACTAGAGAAGGTAGCAGTTTGCTAGGCTTAAGTGATGCTGCAGAAAAGCTGGGTTTTCGGAGTATCGGAGTTAAAACGTCTACCACAGATCTTAAAGAATTACCTCTCCCATGTATTCTACATTGGAATAACCGTCATTACGTTGTTCTTTATAAAATAAAAAACGAGATATTTTATATTTCAGATCCAGCACATGGTTTAATAACCTATAATGAAAGGGAGTTCATTAATTTTTGGGTTTCTAGAAACGCAAACAAAAACACGGAAGAGGGAATTGCACTAATACTTGAGCCAACTCCGAATTTTTATGAGAATGACTTCGAGAATTTTCAGACAACTTTCGGATTATCTTTTATAACTCAGTATTTATTTAAATATAAAAAATTTCTTTTCCAATTATTTTTGGGATTACTCGCAAGTAGTCTATTACAAGTTATATTTCCTTTTTTAACCCAGAGCGTGGTAGATATTGGTATCAGAAATCAAGATATCAACTTTATATATTTGATATTATTCGCACAACTATCTCTCTTCGTTGGCAGAATTAGTATTGAAGTTATTCGTAGTTGGATTCTTCTTCATTTAAGTACGAGAATTAATATCTCATTGGTTTCTGACTTTTTCATCAAGTTGATGAAATTACCGATAGCCTATTTTGATAGTAAGATGACTGGAGATATCATGCAAAGAATTAATGATCATCGGCGTATTGAGCGACTTTTGACAAATTCTTCCTTAAACGTTCTATTTTCTTTAATCAACCTTGTCTTATTTAGTTTTGTCCTAGCCTATTACAACCTTCAAATTCTGTTGGTCTTTTTAATTGGTAATACATTCTATTTTATTTGGATAGCCATATTTTTAAAAAAGAGGAAAGCACTTGATTACAAAAGATTTTCTCAAATAAGCGAGGAACAGAGCAAGGTCATTGAATTAATTAATGGCATGCAAGAGATAAAATTACATAACGCAGAAAGGAAAAAAAGATGGGGTTGGGAATACATTCAGGCAAAGTTATTCAAGGTTTCATTAGAAGGATTATCTCTTGAGCAATATCAATCTGTAGGCTCTAGATTCATTAATGAGGTAACAAATATTTTTGTAACCTTTCTTTCTGCTAAATTAGTTATAGAAGGCGAAATCACTCTAGGAATGATGTTGGCGATTAGCTATATAGTAGGCCAATTAAATTCTCCCTTGGCACAATTAATAGAGTTTGTAAGAGAAGTTCAGGATGCAAAAATTTCGATTGAAAGACTGTCTGAAATCCATAATAAAAAAAATGAGGAAAATGAGGAAGCACACTCAATTCAAGATATAAATTTAGATCAAAATCTATTCCTAGAGGATGTTAGTTTTTCATATTACGGAACATATAACCTAGTACTTCAAAATATAAGTTTAAAGATTCCTGCAAATCAAACAACAGCTATAGTTGGAAGCAGCGGAAGTGGAAAAACAACCTTAATGAAACTTCTTCTGAAATTTTATCAGCCAACTTCTGGAGTCATAAGATTAGGTTCACACAAGCTTGAAAATATTTCACAGAGGGCTTGGCGTGAACATAGTGGTGTGGTAATGCAGGAAGGTTTTATATTTAATGATACAATTGCAAGAAATATTGCTGTGGGTGCAGATTTTATAGATAAAGATAAACTTCGTAATGCAATCAAAATTGCAAATATTCAAGATTTTATAGAATCTCTTCCTTTGTCCTATAATACAAAAATTGGTAATGAAGGTGTAGGTATGAGTACCGGTCAGAAACAAAGACTATTAATAGCAAGGGCGGTGTATAAAGACCCCCAGTATATATTTTTTGATGAGGCAACAAGTGCACTAGATGCCGAAAATGAGAAGATAATTATTAATAATTTGAATGAGTTTTTATCTAAGAGAACTGCCGTGGTTATTGCGCATAGACTAAGTACTGTTAGAAATGCTCATCAAATTGTGGTGCTAAAGGATGGAGTAATCGTAGAAATAGGAAATCATAAGGAATTAGTTAAGAAAAAAGGTGATTACTACAATTTAATTAAGAACCAATTAGAACTAGGAAACTAATGAAAGATAAGTTGGACAAAATAGATCTAAGAAGCGATGAAGTACAGGATATTCTGACCAGAATGCCCCACTGGATGATACGTTGGGGGAATTTATTAATTTTTTTGATAATAATTCTTTTACTAGCTCTTTCTTGGGTCATAAAATATCCTGAGGTAATTTCTTCTACTGTTATATTGACTTCTGAAAAACCACCTCAAAAAATCTATGCAAAAACAAATGGAAAAATTGATGCTCTCTTTGTAAAGGATCAAACTTTCATAGAGAGTGGAGAGAAATTAGCAATTCTAAAAAATACAGCTAATTATAAAGATGTATTTAATCTCAAAAAAATTGTTGAAAATAAGACCTTAAAAGATTTAATAAACCGGTACCCTGATTCCTTAAATAATCTTTTTCTCGGAGAAATAGAATCTTCATTTGCAATTTTCGAAAATAATTATGCTCAATATTCTTTATACCGAAATATGGACCCATTTTCGAATAAGAAACTTGAAAGCCGCTATACAATTTCAGAATTAGAATTTCAACTTAAAAATTTAATTACCCAGAAGTCCGCATCGGATATAGAACTGAACCTACAGCTTGACAGATTTAATAGAAATAAAACCCTATACGAGAAAGGCGTCTTGTCTTCGCAAGAATTTGACAATAGCAAAATGGATTATATAAGAGCCCAAAGAGCCAATGAAAATTATAATACCGAAATTTCAAAGACAAGGGAACAATTAAGCATCGCAGAGATAGGAGAAAATAGTATAAATATTGAAAAGGTTAATCAAGAAACAAATTTATACAACAATTTAGTTCAATCATTTGATCAGCTTAAAGAGAGTTTAAAAAGCTGGGAAGAAAATTATGTTATCTATTCTGATATATCTGGAACTGTTTCTTATATGGATTATTGGGATGATAACTCAGTAGTTAAATCAGCCGAGTGGATGTTTACCATTTTACCTAAGAATAATTCTCATTTTATAGCCCGTATCCGTACTCCAACAATTAATTCAGCTAAACTCAAAATAGGTGAAAAGATAATTATAAAACTAGATAATTATCCATCTGAAGAATACGGTACTATAGTAACTCAAATCGATAGACTATCACTTACTGCTACGAATAGCGAAAATTTTTTAGCAGAGGCTAAACTGGAAAAGCCAATTACAACAAATTACAATAAACATGTACAATTTAAGAATGGAATGCGGGGTACCGGAGAAATCATTACTGAAGATTTGCGGTTAATCGAAAGAGTTTTTTATCAGTTTAGAAAAATCTTCCAGAAATAGATTTCCCAAAAATTAATTTGCGTACTCCATTAAACACAAAAAAATGTCCACTAATTTCCCATATCAGAACTTTTCAGAATATATAATAAGAACACCTCTGTTTTCTATCAATAAATATCTTTCATTTACTCAAAATGAAACCATTAATGAAGAACAATTTAAAAAACTTGTTTGTCAAACTGAATTGTTAAATGGTGTTTTCTTTGCATCACCGCCGTTGTTTAGGGAAATTAATAAATGGTTAGAAAATGAACTACTTGATTCAAAAAAGCAAAGGAAATTAGAAGAAAGTCTTTTTAAATATTTTACCAGAGCAACATCAAGATGTTCACCGTTCGGCTTATTTGCTGGTTGTGCAATAGGTGAAATTAAGGGTGATGTTCGTATTGTTAAAGACCCTGATCAAAATAACGTATTTACTCGTTTTAATGTTAATTACCTGGAGGAAATATTTCTCTCGGAAGAACGTGGACAATTTACTGAAAATTCCATTTTTCACACCAATTCATCAATTTACCGAATCGGCTTCAAATATAGATATTTTGAACCTTATATGGTTAAACAACAATTAAAATACCGTATTTCGGAGGTTCCTTATTCTCCCTATTTGGAATATATAATTAATGAATCAAGTGAAGGGCTTTCAGTTAAAACTTTACAAGCGAAGTTTTTGCAAGAATTTTCTAGTGGGATCTCAAAAACTGAGTCAGCTTCTTTCATCATCGATATTATTGAAAGTAGAATTCTGCTTAGCCACTTAGAATTATCTGTCACGGGATTAACTTCAATAGTTCAATTAAAAGATTATCTAAGTACTTTGGGTACAAATGAAAAATTGGACAATATTTTTAAAACATTTGAACAAATTAGTGTTGTCTTAAACAATAAATTAAATGATAGAAATTTACCTAACATCGTTAACTCGCTTTATAAAAAGTCCGGATCTTTTTCTAAGTCCCCTATCGATGTAGAGATGTTTCCACATTACAAGGAAAATAGACTTTCTAAAGATATTGTACAGAGGGTGAAAAATGTATTAATATTCTTAAACAAAATTTCCTATTATCCTAAAGAAAAACAAATGGATTTTTTTATTAAAAAATTCATCGAAAGATTTGGGGAGCGGCAAGTTCCAATTGCAATAGCACTGGATGTTGAATCAGGTATTAATTTTAAGCCGTCCTTTCCAAATTGTGATGATAATCCATTAATTGATGACCTTGTTTTTACACGAAAATCTGAAGAATTAAAATTTCCGTGGAATTCTACTTTTCAAAAATTAAATGAGTTAATTATTGAGGCATTAAAAGAAAATAAGCCAGTAATTAGTCTGAATACGGAAGATTGGAATGATAACGGGAACTCTTGGGAAGACCTTCCAGACACATTCTTAGCCATGATAAAGCTTACTGGTGAAGACGAAAGTCAAATAGAATTTCTGGGATCTGGGGGATCTAGTGCAGCGAATCTAATTAGCCGTTTTAGCCATGGAAATCCTGCTATGTTGAAATTTGTAAAAAAGATTTCTGAAACTGAGAAAGCTTTAAATCCGAATAAAATATTAGCAGAAATAGCACACATACCGGAATATCGCTTATTTAATATTATGAACAGACCACATATTAGAGATTTTGAAATCCCATATTTATCAGGGTTTCAAAAAGATACAAATGTTATAAATCTTGAGGATATATTATTGAAAGTTGAAAACGGTAGAAACCTTGTGATTGTGTCTAAAAAGCATAATAAAGAAATTATACCGCACCTATCTACGGCACATAGTTTTCAAAATAGTACTACGCTTCCGATTTACCACTTTCTTTCCGAATATCAATTTTATAAGAAACGTAAAAGTATTTATTTTGAAATTGGCCCGTTAAAAGAATCACATGATTTTATTCCTAGAATCGAATACGAAAATGTAATTTTATCTAGAGCTACATGGAACTTAAAGCAAAAAGATCTTGAATCCTGCTATCCCGTACGAAACAACTGGAAAAAACTTAAGTTAGAAATTGCTGAATTCTTGAAGAAGAAAAAGCTTCCATCATTAGTGGATCTTCCAGATGGCGAAGAGAAAATCATCATTTCATTCAAAAATTATAATTCAGTGAAAATGCTACTGGACTCCATTAAAAATCAGCCAACATTTCAATTAGTAGAAAACTTATCCAACAATAGAAATTGCGTACAGGATTTGTATGATGAACATTATAGTCATGAAATTCTACTAGGTTTTCACAAAAGATTTAATTATAAAAAATGAAAAAAACTAAAACTGATTTTATCATTGGAGATAAATGGATTTTTTATAAGATTTTTTGCGGTCCTAATGATGCCGAGTACATTTTATGTGAATCAATTCAGCCGGTAATAAATCAATTATTTGAACAGAAAATTATTCGAAAATGGTTTTATATAAGATACAATGTCCCATCAAACCATTTAAGAATTCGTTTTGAACTAACGTCACAAGATAAAATAGGCGAGCTAATTTCGATTATCTATAAAACCCTAAGTCCATTTTATAAAACTGACTTAATTGGTGATATTGAAATATCTACCTACAAAAGAGAGATTCAAAGATATGTAAATGGAACTATAAAAATTGCTGAAAAAATTTTTTATTACGATAGTGAAATTATATTACATTTTTTAAGCTCACAATACCAGATAGACCAAAACAAGAAAAATCGGTGGCTATATGGATTAAAAATCATTGATTATTACTTAGAATGTTTTAAAATTTCGATTGATCAAAAAGTTGTTCTTATGGAGACATGGAAAGATAACTTTGCTTATGAATTCGGAATGAATACTATCATGAAAAAACAGCTCGAAAAGAAATATAGAATTTTTCAATCTGATATTGATAAATATTTAAATGCAAGCATATTATTCCATGATAACTCGAATTCAAATAGGGAGAAATTAGCTAATAATATTCATGAATTAAGAGCTAAAACTAAAAATTTATCATACACAGAGCTAACAACCATGATACAGTCATACATACACATGTCTTTAAATCGATTGTTTAGCAGTAATAACCGCAAATATGAATTAGTTTGTTACTACTTTCTTTTTAGAAGCTATAGATCTCAAATTGCCATGCAGAAACACCATAAACAAAAGTAAAGAAAAAATGATTGCTTGCTTCTACTCCTTTCAGTAATTAATAAACTAAAGGTCCTCAATAATCAAATCCATCTAATATAAAAGGCTGTCCATATAGACAGCCTTTGATTTAATTATTCATTTAACATTTAAGAACAAGGAGGTTTTATTTGCGTTGCGCAAAGGTTTCTATTGGATGCCGTAGGACATTGTGACCAAGAAGTATCTGGGTCCGGAAGACACATCATATTACCTGATCCTGGATCCATGGTCAAATTTCCGCCAACAATTTTACTAGATTCAAAGGAATCCAAGGTTTTTAAAACTTTTTTGTTTAAGGATAAATTAATTTTGCTTTTGTTTTTCATAATAAAATATTTAGGTTAAAATTAAATTTAGTTCTTTAACAATGTGGATGGTGTACTCTTAGGAAAATACATGTAGAGATCAAATAAATTCTGAACATCATGACTAATCACATGAAATTGATCATCAGTGGCAAGCGCACCTATATCTCTTTTATAGAGAATTTTGCTATAAAATTGTTTCTTTAAATAATCATTATTCTTTGCCTGTGCACTGTTGAAAAGTAATATATCCTGATACGTGAAATCACTTAAGAGCATTTCTAATGAATGACATGGTTGATCACGTAAAGTATGGTAAGATTCCAGTTTATTCGTATTTGAATCTACTGCAGTATATTTGCCGCTTCCGAGAATGAAAGCAATATTGATATACGAATCGTTTATAAACTTTGAAATATAATTCCCTAAGTAATCTTCAACTCTTTGCAGATGTAGATCATGCGCCCAAACGACCAGTTTTTCATTATCAGGTAATTCAACCACTCTGGATTTAATATTTTCCATCATTAAACTATCCCTAACTTTTGAATATTCTATACCGCTATAAAGATTTAACAATTGAAATTGACTTATAATTTCGCTATTCTTTATGGCCATTTTATCAGATGTCATTTTGGAAGTTAAAGTCTTAAGACTATCTGTTAATGTGACAGCTTTATTATCTAAGTTGATCGGTGATAGAGAATCAATTTTTTCTAAGAGTGATTGGTACTCAGAATTGTCTGGAAATTTATTCCTTAAGTATTTAATCGATTCTTCGCAGGATTGGGGATCTATACCCGTAATTCTGACCTTATTATTGTGTTTTAGATTGTAATTCCTTAACCATTGAATTAAATCTAAAAATTCTTGAGTATAATATGGCCAAAATCCCAAACCTGCAATTAGTTCAACCGGATCTCCCTTGCCCTCAATAATGTAGCTGTTTAGAACTAAACTGTTTCCATAATATGCTTCTATAGCAATTTCGGTTACATCCTGCTCCTCAATCAAATATTGTATTAATCTTTTCTTTGCTTCAAAAATTTCTTTTGTTCCATGAGTAGACTCTCCCAAACCGATAATCTTTGCTTTCCCGAGAACACCCTTAATATCTTTTTTGTTTCCAATCTTGGTCATATTCTGATCCATAGTGTACAAAAAAGGTTCGAGACTATCTTTTATAAATTCAGACTTTTTCTGTGACGAAAAATGAAGATTTTTTTCTAAAATTTGATCATCTATTTTTAATTGAAAATTATCGAACCAAGCGATTCCTTTACCCTGCATTAATCCGCTAATTGTGATTCCAAGCAAAGGTTTATCTACAGTACATTCTAAGGAAATCTCTTTCCAATCGGCAGTATTTTTTATGACCTCTTTACCAAATTCTAATAAATCTGGACGATTATTTTTTGATAAGCCGATTCCAGTCAAACGTAGCATAGTACCCGAGTTTTCACCATGAATGCTGTCCGCCTTCACCCACAGTGAAACCTCTAATTTACTTCCCCGTTTTATTGGAATTGGTATTCTTACTGATAAATTAGCAAATGATTTAGAATCAAAATTAGTCCCTGTAATACGAACGCTCTGGTTACCATTCTTTTTTATTCCTTTATCTACAACTGCACTATAATTAGTATCCGACGTAAAAGCAATTGGAAAACTTAAAGGTTTTAAATTAAAAGTGTCCTCAAAGTCCAAAGCATTCTGATTAAAGTACGGTTCACAGGTTTGAAATTGAGCATTTCCGGAAAACGGAAAAAGCATTAAAATCGTAATTAATTTAATAATGTGAGATCTTTCCATATTCTATTAATTAATCAGAAGGCATTCATCCCAATTAGATTTATTTCCATTTATGTAATCTAACATGCATAAGCCTATTCCTGCAACTCCATTTAGGAGATTGACATCACACTTCCAAGTCTGTTCTCCTCCTATCCAACACTTAAATCCAGCGGCACCTTCCTTACTACCAGCTTGTGAAAGCCCCTCCTTAATCCAGAAATCAGCTGTTTCAGAAAAGATTTTATTCCCAGTTAAGTTTTTGAAATGATCAAAAATTTTGGCGATTCCAAAAGAGCCATGACACACGCCAGCGTCTATTACTCTAGTATCTTCTGGAAGCTTTCTCTTAACCGCAGAATGTAAGGTAGATAAGGAAACATTTTTGTAAACTTCATCATTCAAAGTACTACCCGCTTTCCAAAGGGATAAGGCAATTCCCAAATCTCCGTAGCACCAACCTAATCTACTTTGATATTCGCAAATACCATCCTCCTCTTGCCAATTTGGAAATTCTGAAATAGTCGATGAAATAGATTTAAATTTTAAAAGATAATCAGCAGCCCCTTTAAGCAAAGGCAAAGCGTCTTCTTTTAGTTCATCGTAATCACCAGCTTTTGCCAAAAAGCTAATTATACTTGCTTGTCCATGAGACAAACCCAAATTATAAACAGAAGTATTGTTTTCATTTGCTAAATAATATTTCCATTTAAAAAATGTTCCATCCGGGATCGAAATAGCTTTCAACTCTTTAATGCAATTCCTTAAAATTTTAATGTACTTAGTTTTTAGAGCGGTAGATTTGCAACATTCTAATCTTTTTAGAAAATACATCCCCTGACCTAAACCACCATGTAAATAATCATAATTATGATCATGTAAATTATTGATCATAGAGTCTTCTAAAAATCTATCAAAATTAATTAGGTATTGATCAGCATCTGCCTCAATAAAACCTTCTTTTGTAAGATGATCTAAAGCCCAACCAAAACCTGAAACTCCATAACAATATGAAGGATTCAAAGATCCTTGATTGACTTTTTCAAGGCATACATTTATGAGTTCCGAACCTTTCTGAATGATTTCGTCACTATTCAAAAACCTGCCATAGTACAAGTAAAAGAAACTTATTCCAGAGAGTCCATTTATTGCTCCGATATTTTCTTCCCTTTTAAAATCAAATTCTTCATAATACCTATAAATCTCATCAGCTTTCTGAATCAACCTTTGTTGGTTTGCCAGATTGTACATAATAAATTTTAAAGCTAATCTAGAATTTAAAGTTTGTTTTCAGATATGGTTTATTATTACACCTTGTAAGGAAAAAAATTTTAAATTAAAAAATCACAAAAAATATAGGGAAATTTATAAAAGGAACTTTAATTCGTAATGCAAAAAGGTGATTAAAGAGTTCAGTTTCTATAAAATAAATTTTTCCAATTTGGACCATTATTTCTTTCATAATAATTGTTGTTACAATTTCCTAGTACACTTTTACTTCAATAAAAAAATTTGAAACTATCATATATCGGCATGGTCCGATAATTATAACGTCACGTAGGTCACGATTGACTTCTTGGGCGGCAGTCTGGTAACAGGAACTCTTATCCAAATCGCACTCTCGGTAGGGCTTAACAGGATGTTAATGTTTGGATTATTCTGAGCTTAGCCGAAGGGTTCGCGCCAACTTTTATTTATGCTTTCTTCAAATTAAAGTCGAGTTATACACTCTACCATCACCTAACGGTGCTCTACAAAATAAGAACAATAGGTAGTTTAATATTGGGAGAACATGCACACTAAATAAAAAAGCCGCTTAGATAATATCAGAGCGGCTTTTCAACATTTATAAATTTGTATTAATAAGTTCTTCTTTTAGATCGGTCAATAGTTGACAGGTCTATAATTAGGATCGGTTATTTTTAAAAATCGAGCGATAAGACTAACATCCTTCCACACTTCTTCCTCTTCATCATAAAATTTTTGATCCATCCTAACTTCGAGAGTTTCGGCATCCAAAAATTTAAATGAGGTGTACCCAGGAAATGCTTCAGCATACTCAGGTCTATCTATATCATTTGGAGCTTCCTGGACTTCAAAAGATACCACCTGACTATCTTTTATGGTCAAATATTTAGAAGTGCTTTCAGGATCAAATCTCATGAATAAATATGGTAAATTAGGTCTGTATGTATCTAAAGGCATTCCATTACTCGATACCCATAATACATCAGCTCCTCGACTAGATGACCGAATTGATATATGGTGTTCTCCCATCATATTCATATCGTTCTCGAACCAGGCTTTATCCAATTCTTTAAGAAAATCATATTCGGCCTGACCATCTTGATTGATGTCCATAGCTATGTCTGAAGTGAATGAAGTCACTTTATAATATCCCAGATATTTAGATATGGGTGGTTCTACATCTTCCTTTGCACATCCAATAGTGCTGAGCAGAAAAAGTGTCGCCATTACTTTTAATATGTTTTGCATAAATAGGCTTTAAAATTCTACCTGTACAGGTCTTAGTTCAAAAGCAACACCCGCCGTTTCAGTTAGTTTAGGATAATATTTATTATCACATTGATTAAAGTTAATTAATCTATCTTCAAACGACACATCTTTTTTACCCAAGAAATCCCTATCTAATTTATATTTGACCTGTTTGGTTTCAGATTCTTCTAAAGCAAGGCTAGCACCATATTTGAGCCCAACCTTTACGATATCGCCTGGAATCGAAGCCGAAGCATCCACCTCTAAATTAGTATTAAACTTTGTAGATATGCTTGTAGTTACTGTAACGTCCTCTGAATTATCATATTCATAAAACTCTATACTCCATACATTAGAGTATTTGGTTAAGTCCCATGGATGAATGTATAATTTTTGGCTTCCTATTGCGGTAGAAGTAAAGTCCATACCCTTTAAGTCAGTTATTATAGGTCTCCAATACGTACGTTCCCAAGTTACTGGCCATACGCCTCTCGTTCTAGTAACAGTTTCTTGTTCATATTCAAATAGCTCATCCGGTCTTGCACTGAATCTCATTCTTTGTTCACTGGCCCCAGGCACTTTACTCCCATCAAATATAAGTACATCTATCTCGAAAAATCCATCAGTCCATGGTGTTCTATCACGCAGGTCGTGATCCCAATCATGATTGGCGTCCAATGGATCGTAGTTACTAGTAGCTCCGTCGGACTGATCAGACATTCGATTAAACATATCGTCGGCATTTCCAGTAAGTCGGAAATATGTAATAGCCTCCTCATATCTACTTCCTACATATGCGTTCGTAGTTTGTGTTGGTGTAAGTTGATAATAAATATTATCCCGATGCCATGGCGTTGTTATTGATCCATTAAAAACGTTATAAGCATTTTTGAGAAATTGATTTACAGTAGCATCTCGTCCAGGTATTGGATCAAATCCAGGATTACAGCTACCAGAACCAGAACCACCTCCAGAACCACCTCCGCCTGCCCAAGGGTCAGTATAGCAAGGATCAAAATTGTCGTCAATGTAATTATAGGTTGGACTTTCACTAATCTCTGAAAAACAAACTAATTCTCTTTTTTGATTGCTTGTATTAGATCCATCACTTAATTCAATACGTTCATTGTCCTTAATTACAATTACAGGATATGCAGGAATCAAATCTGACTCTACAACATATTCCTGATTATGAAAATCATCAATCATGGGCACGTCACTTGAGGTAGATAATCGCACGGCTACGACTGGATTCTGTTCTGGATCGTTCGGATCCCAACTTTCTGCAGAAAATGAATTCTCAGGTAGTTGAGGTATAAATATAGTCAATAAGGGAAGTTGCTGCTCAATTTCAATAAGCTCACTTTCATTATCAAAATATTGTAGCAATATATTTCTAAAGGTCGATGCTCCAACGCTAGATTTTAGATGTGCTCCCTTAATAATTTTGTCTTTTACTACCGGATAAAAAACATCAAAATCATTGTTAATCATTTTGAGCGCCTCAGTTTTCAGGAATAAACGCAACTCTGGATTATCAGATACTGCTTTAGCTATTTTTCTAGCAAAATTTAGTCTCAATTGTTCTTTAACACTCATTTCCGCCTCTATTTTCTCAAAACTAGAAACTTCAGCTTGTTGAAAGCCAGGGTTAAAATCATCGGTAAAATCCTTGCTGCAGCTGAAAATAAATAGGGTGCAAAAAATTACTGCGTAGCAGGAATAAAATCTTTTTAAGATTTTAGGTTTCTTGATTTCGTAAAAGTTTTTCAAAATTAATTATTTAAAATTTTATCCTTACTCTAAATAGGATTTTCGGGTTCCTCCTTTAGTATTGATCAATAATTCAGGCAAGAACTAAATTAAATAGAAAAACCAGGAAAAATATACCGTACTATAAGTAGGGTGAAATGTAATATGGATGTAAAAATCTGATTATCAATACCTTAAATTAACACGAAACTTAAAATTTTCTTAATTAAAAATTTTCATAACGCAGGACAATTATTCCTATTACACTTATGCAAATGATTTCTCTAATTTTATTTGTCACCAAATTTTATAGTTCATAGAAAGATTTAAGCTTAGAGAACTGTTTTACAATTGCATTATAATAACCTAATGATCTGTTAAAACCAATTACTTATTGTTATTATTTAATTTTAGGTTTTGACATAGTATAGCCTTTTAATTCACTTAAATCTTTGTCACTGTTCACCTAAATTTTAAAATTTTAATTGCACACTTTTCATATTAATTATCTACTATACCCATGTTCTATTTTTTAAATTATTTAACGGGTAAAAGGCTGACAATAATTCTTAATTAACTATTAAAAAAACAGAACAAGATTGTCTATAGAGCTTGAATAGCGGCAAGTGATATTTAGTAGAATTTAACTAGCTTCATTCTAAGTATGAAAAATCAGTTGAAAAACTTAGATCGTCAACGATCGAAAGACATGCAAGTAAGCCATATAATTTTAGGAAGAAAGCGTTTGGAATATATACTCATGAAAGAAGCAATCCAAATTCAGTTAATTTATAAGAAAACCAATTTTTAGATAAATGAATAAGTACTAAAGAAATCCTTTTTCTTTAGCTACTAAGATTAACCCTCTATCCCCATCATTTTCTACATTGAATAAAATTTTAAGATTTCTTTTTCGCTTTTCTATACCGGCAATAGAAAGAGGTAGTATTTTTGGAAGATCTTTCATTTTTGTGCCTAATGAAAGTTCATACAATAATCTTCTATCTAATTCATCCAGATACTTGTCATTATTAAATTGTTTTCTCAGGAGTGTTAGAACAAGATTACTATAATAAGGAGAACCCGAAATAACGTTTTCTATTGCTAATATCAACTCTTTAGGTGTTAAATCATTTTTTATCAGAAAGCCCTCAGGATCAATGCTTTTCAATATCCCCTGAACCCTGAAGTTGTCAGTAAGACTTGTAGAAATTATAATTTTCGTATCTCTATTTAAATTTCTAATATATATTCCTATATCCTCTCCTGATAAGAAGTCCTTGGAACTTCCAACTGGAAGACGTATATCTAAGAAAATTAGATCAATATTATTTATTGTAGAATTACTTTTTAAAAATTCTTTAAATTCATCGATAGAGCCCAGACAATCTATGACAAGAGCCATATTAGAACCTACATTTTCAAGTGCCTGAGTATACGCATTAACAATTAATGGATGGTCATCGATAATTAAAACATTCAAGCCTTTCATCCCTTAGAAGTATATTTTATTTTCAATACTAATTCTGTTCCCATTTCGCTAGAATTAATAATTAATTTACCTCCAATATTGGAAGCTCGATTTCGCATACTTTTGAGACCTAAACCTGCCTTTTTCTTAGACTTTTTAAAGCCTTTACCCTCATCTCTTATATTTAGTTCTAAAATATCCTTCTGTAAAAAAAATGCGATATATAAGGTCTTAGAGTCAGCATGTTTTATGACGTTCTGTATTGCCTCCTGTAAAATGCGATATAAATTAATCTGAATTTGAGTGGGTAAGACCTCTAAATCCAGATTTTCGTCTAGGTGAAATTGAATATGTAAGCCAAAAATTTTTTGTTTATCTTGAATTAAAGTTTTCAGAATTGAAATAAACTTTTCATCAACCCCAGTTATTTTATCCATCAAATTATGTGAAATATCACGTATTTCTTTTTCGATATTTTGTAATTCTTGAAGATATGGCTCAATACTCACTGTATTCATTGGATTTAAAAAACCGATACTCATTCTAGTTCCGAAAATCTTACCTAGCACCCCATCATGTAGTTCATTGGCAATGCGTTCCCTTTCGTTGATCTTTCCGGTTTCCAAATGTTTATGTTGTTCTAGCAATAAGTCATAAATTTTCTCATTAGCCTCCTGCTGCTCTTGAATTAGTGTCAATTCTTTGTTTTTTATTCTTTGCTTTATATAAAAAAAGGTAGCTACAAAACTGATTATAAATAATGTAATCAAACCTAAAAGATAAATACGCTGTTGTGATAAAATTTTTGTTTCCTGAATATACTGATCAGTTCTATATCTAATTCTCGCAAATTTGTTCCGTATCTTTCTTTCCTCCCTGACTAAGCTATCATTAATTTGTAAATAAGTTTCCAAATAGCCCCCATTGTCTTTTGGATTTACTGACTCTAAAAGCTTTAAAGATTCTAAATAATAATCAAAATTAGATGTTTCTCTTGCAAATTCATTTGCGGTTAAAAAATAATTTTGTGCAGTTGTATCATTTCCGTGAAATATATAATATTCACCTAGATGAATATTACTAAGAATAATTCCTGGAATGTTTTCAATGCTATCATGTATTCCTAAAGCTTTTTTGTAATTCTTGATAATTAAATTAGCATTTGGATTGGTCTTAAATTCTGTAAAAGTTAGATTATCAATTAGAGTAGCGTATAAAGCTGGATCTTTGAACGGCAAGCTATCTGTTTTCATTGCTTTTCTGAAGAATAATTGAGCAGAATCATAATCTTCCTCATTAGAGTAAACCGCACCTATATTGTTCAGTGTTTTTGATATTAAAATGGAATTATTAAGTGATTTTGCAACTTCAAGTGCTTTCCGGTGAAATTCTAAAGAATTTTCAATATCCTTTAGGCCATTGAAGACTACACCTAAATTACTATAACCAATATATAATTGTGGTTTTTTGTTTAATTCTTCGAACGTTTTCAAAGCTTCCACAGTTGCAACTTCGCTTCCAACAAAATCTTTGAAATTTTCTTGGAGAATACCCATATTTAAAAGCATTCGAGCAGAATAAAAATTATTGCGATTCTTTTTATAAAACTGATAAGCCTTAAAATAATTGAAATAAGCGCTGTCTGGAACATTCTGACGATACATAAAATTACCCAAATCCCAATAAGATTCAGCTACCCGATCATTATTTACTGATCGTTCAGAAAGATATTTTGAGAGCTTATTCCAGAACCTGAACTTAGCAGAATCACCTTCTTGATAATAATGGTAAGATTTATCAAATATATATTCTAATTTTAAAGAATCAGCCCGTATTTGGCTAGTATGTATTTCTAGAGAATCTTCCATACGCTGACTTAAGAAACTCCTACTCTCATTTGAAAAATAATCACTATTTTTTATTCCAATTGATTGAGAATCAATATTTGACCCTTCATTACAACCATAAAATAATAGGCATACGAGAAGAAATTTAAAAAAAATATATGGTATTCGCACCACTATATAAAATTTTATAATTCCTGCTAAAATAGAGATTAATTATTTTTTATCATCAATAGGAACATTTTCTCCAGCGGTGTCGTCCGCAACTAATTCAATATTTGAAGTATTCTCAGGTAAAGCTTCAGGATTGCACGAGACTAGCATAGAAAAGAAAAAGAAAACAGCTAAAAAGTTTTTAATTGAACGCATGATAAAACGAAATTTTGAATTAAAATAAATTGTACAGATTTGTAAATTTTATTGATATTCAAATGTATGTTCTGTGTTCAGTACTATATATTTATAGCCCGTACAGTTAGTATGGTTTATCCTTACTTTTTGTACTTTTAATTTTTAGGAATTTTGAAAAAGGTTACCTATAGGCAGCAGTGAATTTTGCCAGACCTAAAATTTCTATTTTAAATGCTGATTAATCTTCTATCAAGAAGTTATTACATTAGTTGATGTAATAAAAAGACAATTGAGTTTGATGGAGTCAAAATAAAACACCTTAATAATTAGCCATTGATCCTAGATAATTTGAAGTATGAAGGATATTGAACTATCGTGAAAGGCCGAAAATTGAGTACATTTTTACGTAAAAATTCTTTGTACGTGAAAGGCTAGACATTTTTGCGTGATATTGATCTTTCACTAGACGAAAGAAATTATTTCTATCATCATTGAGTTGTATAGTTCAATAAGAGAACGAAACAATCGAGCGTCTTAACTTTGGTTGTTATCTCTAATATCCTAAATGATTAGAAATGAAAAAAAATCCAAATTATCAGTAGAGCAACAATTTTTTATATTGTTATGTTTTTGTGCATCTTAATTTTAAACTATATACCCTTGAATATTGGAAGCCCTTAAATTGAAGATTTTACAATACAGCATGACAATCGATTATTCTCCCTAATATTTTCACATATATTTATTTAAATATTTAGCTAAGTGATATTCAAACTTCGTACAAAATTGAAAGCTGAAAATTTTAATAATAATACCACTAATGATTAGCTAAAATATTTCGAGAATAATCAAATAAATTACTAAACTGACGTTTTTCAGCATTATAACAGATTTGAACTAATCAGTTATTAACAGGCTGTTTTCAAAAATCAATATTTTTTGGAGGTAAATATTTTCATATAAGCTCCTAATTCTACAAATAGTATTTTGTTCACAATAAACTGTTTCACAGTTTATTAAGGCTTCCATTTTATACTTTTCTCATAACGAAAACGAATCGAAAATTTAAACTTTTCCGTTATGAAAAAATCATTCTATTTATCCATTCTTCTTTTACTTCTCTCCAGTCCAATATTTGCACAAATTGGAGGAATCGAAGATTCCGTTAATGATGTTTCCAATACTATAAGAAGCATCTTCCCCATCATTCTTGGTGTCATTTTCCTGGTAGGTTTCCTTTTTAACGCCGGACATTTCTTTGGAGAGAATGCAGATCTAAAAAAAGGAATCACTCGCGTTCTCGTCTTTGTATTAATCGCCGGGGCTGTTGTAGGCATCTTTACTTATCTAATATCAATAGTAGTTTAAGCCATTAGGCCTTTCATAGAAAATTAGAGAAACTTATGAAGCGATTTGAGATATATAAAAACATCAGGAAACAGGCCGTCATTTTTGGTCTCTCCATCTCCCTATTTGCTGTGATGATGATATCAGTGTTAGCTTCACTCCTAGTTATAATATTCTCTTTCAGCTTCGGAATCATAATATTGGTATTTGCCGGGAACTTATGTCTTTATATCATTTTGTCACAGATAAAAAACAATCCTCAACTATTTTCCGTAGGAAGAACATTTCCAAAAATCATTAGCAATAAAAGAAATACCCATATCAGCTATGGACAAGATTAATTTTTCATCGTCCCACCCCATTATCGATATTCAGGATAATATCATTTTTGCCAATAATGGCAATGTTATCCTATGCTATGAATGCATATTACCTGAGATTTATTCCTTATCGGAAAAAGATTATGAAGATATACATGGGACCTGGTTTCAGAGTTTAAAATCTCTACCCGTTGGCACGGTGGTACACAAACAGGATGTTTATCTTAAAACAGCTTATACTTCGGAAGAAATTCCTCACAGCAGCTTTCTGGAAAGAGCTACTCACGACCATTTTAAAGGCCGGGAATATATGAATCATCGGAGCTACCTGTTTTTCATACTGACAAAAAATAAGGCTATAAACCATTCCAAATATATCAACCCATTCCAAAAGATTTCTAAAAAAGTTCTACGGGAGTCTGATGAATCTATTAAAAACTTTATCGGTTCTGTAACCGATGCAGTTTCTTATACAAATAACATTCGGAAGGTATTTATAAGAACCTTAAAATCTGAAGAAGTTATAGGTCTCACCAATAATTTCTTCAACGGCTTTAATGAAGGCTGTGATACTGATATCGTATTAGACAAAAAGTATATGAATATCGGAGAAAATTATTTTGATGCCCTGGTCATTAATAGCGAACTGTGCTTTGGCGAAAGTGTACAGACTAGCAAAACCAATGAGAAATTCACTTCTGACGATTTTGTATTTCATCAAGGGTTTATTGATGGCCTAGGGCTTACGCTAGATGAAAATCATATTGTCAATCAAATATTATATCTCGATGACAAACACAAGTGGCGTAAGATACTAGATAAGAAAGTCGAGGAATTGAAAAAGAGTTCCAATTTTGGTTCTCAAAATAAAGTCTTGCTTGGCAAGATCGAGGACATACTTGGCAAAATCAATGCGGATGATAATTCTCGCATCATTCGCGGTCATTTAAATATCATTTATTGGGACCGGGATCCCCAAAACCTGGAAAGAATTACTTCCCGTTTAAAAACAGAATTTAAGGAAATTGATATCCTCCCCTATTATCCGAGAGGTGAAGAACGAAAAAATTACATCCTTAACAGTTATTGCTGTTTTTCTTCCAATTTTTCCAATGAAGATCTCTATGTAACCGATCTAAAACACGCGTTATGTCTGATAATAAACAATACGAATTATAAATCAGACCCTACAGGTATCATCTTTAATGATCGTGAACATAATATACCGGTTCTCAAGGATGTTTGGGATGAGAAAAAGAAAAGAATAAAAGCCCGGAACTTTGCCATTTTCGCACCCACAGGAGAAGGCAAGTCATTCCTGGCCAACAACATCCTTCGACAATATTTTGAAACTGGGGTTCGCCTGGTTATTATTGACCTGGGTGGCTCTTATACCAAATTTGCCCGGCTATATCCAGGTGAGTATACCATCCTGCGATATGAGAGTGGCAAGAGCTTAGGTATTAATCCATTTTATATCTACGAAAGGAAAGATCTAACACCAGAACGTCTTGAAGATTTATCGGTATTCCTTTTTGAACTATTTGCCTCTGAATTTAAAATTACTAAAGCGCAATCGGTTTCCATAAAGAAAATCCTGCGTTATTATTACGAAAGTACCTCCGTAAATCATTCTTTGGAAAGTTTCTACCAGTTTATAGAAAAGAATCAGCAAGATCTTCTGAATAGCTTAAAAATCCATCCAGACTATTTTAATTTGACTGGATTTTTACACGTTTTATCGGAATACGTGGGTGATGGGTTATACAGTTTTCTATTTGAGACTTCAGAAGATCAAACCTACAAAATTGAAGACAAGAGACTAATCGTTTTTGAACTAGACGAAGTAAAAGATAATAAGGAAATTCTCTCCGTAATGCTCAGGCTTATTAAATCAGCGATTCAACGAACGATTTGGAAGAATCGAGCTGAAAAGGGAATCATACTATTCGACGAATTTGCCAAACAACTCAAATTTGAGAATGTATTAGAAAGTGTAGAATTCTATTATCAGGCTATCCGAAAACATAACGGGGCTATCGGTATCATCTTACAATCCATAAATCAATTACCCAACAATCCCACTTCAGCAAGTATCCTGGAAAACACCCAGGTTATCTATAGCCTTCGTAATGAAAAAGGGTATAAGGAATTGGTTAGCCGCCTCAACCTTTCAACACATGATTTAAACCAGTTAAAATCGATCAGGAACAACCTTTCAGGACCCAGAAAGTACACAGAGATGTTTATTAAAATTGGGCAGGAAAGTAACGTTTTTCGCCTGGAGGTACCGCCAGCGGTATACGCCGCATATCTCACCGATGGTACTGAAAATGAGACCATCATGTCAATTTATAATAGAACTGGCAATATGGAAGAGGCTATAAAGGAATTTATGAAAACTAAAAATTAATATTATGGAAAACAAGAGAAAATTTAGGAATGCCTTAATGGTATTATGCTTTGTAACGGCCCTTACATTTCCAAAAAATGCCTTCAGCCAGGGAATGCCGGTATATGATAATACAAATTTTGTAAGCCTTGTAAAATCATTGGTCGAATCTGCCAAGCAAACTGCGAACCTGGTAAAAACGGTCAACTTTCTAAAAGCCCAGAAAGAAAATATTGAGAAGGTCAATTCAGTAATTAGGGACCTAAAAGCCGTTCGGGAAATTGGCAGAAACAATGAGCGGCTCATAACGGTCATGCAAAATGATTTAAGAGCAATACTGAATTCACCTTATATCAAACCGGAGGAGGTGACCAGGGTCTCGGAATCCTTTAGTGCGGTGGTGAGCAACTCCTTAGAGACTATGGCATTTATCGATGAGATCTTATCCAGCGATCACTTAAAAATGAGCGATGCTGAAAGAGCAGCAGTTTTAAAACAAAAAGAAATCGAATCTAAAGAAATGCTCAACGATGTCCAGCTTAAAACCAAGCGGTACAACGATATCATTTCTTTTAGAAAAATGCAGGATAAAATGAATAACCGAGAAACAGCCTACTAAGTATGAGCGCCATGATTTTTTTAGGAGTTGGCCTGGAGTACATTGATACTGTTTTTAAGACCATCCAGGATAGTGAGTTTTCCCAGTATACCATTGTTGGGATGAAAGTATTGGCGGTGCTATTTTTTTTAATAAATATTCTTAAAAAATATAATGAAGGCATAGCCGATAATCAAGGATATACCTGGGGTCTTTCTCCGGGAGAACTAGCTAAAAACTTTGCGGTGGTATTGCTAGTTATATTCTCCACGCAGATACTGAGCTTTTTTGATGGAATACTTGTAGCCGTGGAAGGTCAATATCGTGATACGGCCCCTTCCCTCCTGCCCCTACAAATGCAGGATATCCCAATTGGTGAAGATGTTTCAGCTATGGATGCCATGAGAAAAGCTATGGCTTTACTTTATGAAGCTTTAGTTACCCCACTTTATAGTTTCAAGGCACTCGCTTTTTTGATAAGTCTGTTCCTTTGGATTATAGATTTATTCATCTACCCTCTTTTCCTGGCTGAACGTTTTTTCCTTTTAGGGATCATGCAAGCCTTCTTTCCATTAATTCTCAGCCTTTCAGTCTTTGAGAAATTTCGCTCGCTAGGATATAGTTTTTTCAGATTATACGCGGCAGTCTATATGCTCGTACCAGCTTTTTTCCTGGTTAATGTCTTTATTAATGCCATTTATAATGAAATCAATGAGAATTTTTGGCAGAATCTTTTCGGAACAGATTATGGCAGTGGCTTTTTCGCCCCTGTTGTAGAATTGGGATCCATAGGTTTCATTGTCTTTCTAAAATTCAAATTGTATCGCCGGGCTACTTCCTTTACGCTAAGATTATTCACGACTTAACTACATACTATGAAAACGCCATATCAAAATATTTACAACGTTCTAAAAATCAATAGGTTCATTGTATTCACCGTAGTTATTTGCGGAATGCTTTGCAATATTTTTTCCCTATGGACCGCTTTTTCGACCAGTGAAAAAGCCTTAAATAGTGCGTTTGCAGTCAATACTGATGGAAGTATTATTCCCTTAAAACTAGTAACGCAGAAAGAAAATTTCATGGTGGAGGCATTAGCTCATTTGAGCCTATTTCACCAATATTTCTATAACATTGATGCCAGCAATTATGAGAAAAATCTCGAAAAAGCTTTATGGTTAGGCAACAGTAGTGTGGACAACCTGTACCGTCAAAAAAAAGCAGATGGAGTTTATAACCGATTACTGCAATATTCTCTAGTTCAAAAGGTAATCAGTATCAATTCCGAAATTGAAGAAAATGATGGGATCTCCACATTCAGGACCAAGGTTGTTTTTGAAATTAACCGTGGCTCTATCGTCGACATCTATGAACTAATATCTACCGGCAAGTTGATACCTGTGGATCGCCAATTCCCTCATAATCCACACGGCCTCTTAATCACAGATTATTTTGAAAACAGTTTAAGAAAAATCACTGAAAAACTTTAATAAGGCAATTATGATAAAAATAGAAAAAAACAAATTGGTTTTTGCCGTGATAATTTTGATCATCATAGCTTTTCTTGTCTCCTATTATTTCCTGATTATAAAAGGAAACAAAGATGAAAATGATACCCTCGAACAGACATCTATACCAGTTTTGGAAGAAAATCAGAAGATATACGATTCAAAACTTGACGCCGTCAACGATTTAAAGGAAGTCAGGGAAACCAATGCTCCGAGTATATATGATGAAAAGTGGATTGATTCCTTAGGCTATTACGACCCAGAATTACCAGAAAAAGAAAAAGAACGCATCATCGATAGTATTTATACCCTAGGAGAATCCAGGTATGCAGCGATATATAATACCAAAACAGAAAATCCAAAAGCTATGCTTATTCAACCAGTAGATACCCTGGAAACTCAAACAAAACGTAAAATAAAGGCTAAAGAAATTGGCTTAGAGCATCAGTTATTTTTTGCTTCTAATCCACAAGAAAATGAATTTCTTAGTTCCAGTGCGACTGCTTCGGAAATCCCGGTGGTGGTAGATGGCACACAGGTGGTTAAGTCGAACTCAAGAATTCGTCTGCGTCTTACCAAGAGAACCATGATTGATAACAATGAAATTCAAAAGAACACCCCTGTTTTCGGATTTATAAGCTTTCAAGCGAATCGTGTTCTCATTGAGATCGAAAATATTAATTCCCATCCCACAAATCTAAAAGCATTCGACCTGCAGGATGGTAGCGAAGGAATTTATGTGGAAAACAATTTCCGGGCAGAGGCCACAACTGAAGTCCTGGATGATCTTATAGGCGATATTAATATCCCTAGTGTTCCCCAGGTAACTGGCATCACCAAAATCCTTAAGCGTCATAACCGAAACGTAAAGGTTACCATACTAAACAATTATAAAATGATTTTAAAACCAAAATTATAAGATCTCAAAAGTACTTAATTCATCTAAACACACTCACATGAAAAAATATATAGCTATTTCAGTATTTATAGTAGTTTCTGCACTCTCAAATGCGCAAAACAGGAGAAAACTAGATACTATTTACGCCAATGATCAGAAAAATACTGCGTTGTTCTTTCCGCAGCCGATCACCCAAGGAATTACGGGATCTACGCAATTTGTATTCACCTATAACCGGGAAAAACAACAAAACTTTGGACTTTTACAGGCCACTCCCGGAGAGGAAAGCAATCTGTTAGTTATTTGTGGTAATTCCATCTACTCCTATATCGTTAAATATAAAAAGCAGCTCAGCAGGCTAAACTATTTCATTACCGAATCAGAAAGCATTGGTAATTTAAAATCTACGTCACCTATATCTAAAGAACAATCGGAACCAAAAAAGAACGTCACAAATAAAGAAAACCATTATAAAAAATATGCGGCTTTTCTACTGAGCAAAAAGCAACGGAAGAGTTCGTTAAATAAGAGGAATCAGGGAGTGGTTTTAAGTATTGAAAACATTGTTTTTAATACTTCTGAGCTCTATTTTGTTATCCAGGTTTCAAACGAATCCAGTCTTGATTTCGATTTAAATTTTCTAAACCTTTCGATTCAAACCCGGCAAAGAGGAAAGAGAACATCGGTTCAAACACTTCTCGAGCAGCCTATTCTCCAATATAATGTTCCTGCATTAATAAAGGCAGATGACACGAAAAGATTTGTATACGTGTTTTCAAAATTTTCAATTAGTAAAGATCAAAAGGCTGTTCTGGAATTGAACGAAAAGAACGGTGCGCGTAATGTAGCCTTGAAAATCTCTCATCGATCTATTAATAACCCAGATTAATGCAAGTGGTATTTCTACTTTTATGAGGTTTACTTTTCCAGAATTTTACTTGTTGAATAAGCCTGTTTTTTAAACTGGTAAGCTAAATCAAGCAAACCTTACTTCCAGGTTTATCGTGGTTTCCAGAAACCAAATTAAAAAAGACTTAAATATTTAAAAAAACAATAAAGTTTCTTATCGAAGATTGATAAGCCTTGAATTAGTCATTGTTTTAGGCTAGCCAGACTTTACACTTTATGATGTTATTGACAGATCTAAGCAGCATTAACTGTCAAAAATTGAACGCGCTTCCTTATATACCCTCTCAAAGTTTTCAGCTAATTCAGACTGTGAAAATCGGGATTTCTCGCTTGGAAGTTCTCTTTTTATGGAATGTAATTGAAATTGCACCTTCTTATCGATTCCATCGGCATAGGTAATAAATTCCCCTTGCTTTAAGCGAAAGAATACATCTGCCCTAATTTTTGGAATTTCCTTCTCTCCGGTGGTAACCCGAGTATCGAAATCAAGATTATGACCACGACTCACGCTCTTTGTAGGATCCTTTATGATCTCGAAAAAACGTTCATAATACCTGGCGGTATCAGGATCGTTTACTTTACCAAAGAACTGGTAAGAAAGATTGCTTAGGATCGCTTTACTCGCTTTGTCACCATAGATCATATCGTTCTGAATTTTATCCTGCATTACATATACGGTGGCAATATCATAGCTGCGCAATGTAGCCGGAATGCGATGCATATTTAAAAGGCGTATGGTAGGTGCCTCCTCCATTAATAAGAAGGAAGACATTGCATTACGAACACTTAATTGTTTGGTAATGGTATGTATTATAGTTGCGATTACCGGAGAATAGGCTGCATCGAATTTAGGATTATTCACTACCGAAATCACCGCAGGATTGTCTGGATTATTAATATTCAGGGGGACTTCATCTGCAGCTAATACCATAAATATACTTTGGGTACTAATACGCTTTAAGGCATTCGCCAGGGTACTTTTCACTCCAGCTGTCTGTCTTTCCGAGTCTTTACCACTTATAAAGGCATCTGCCATAGCTCTGGAGGTCCTGTTTGAGCTCAAAAAAGCAATAAGGCTGTCAGTGTCCAGTATTTGATATATTGCTATTAAATGCGGTAAGGAGCAGAATTGAGGATAGGAGGTTTTTAATTTCCATATCATACCTCCGATAAGACCTTCGGCAGCATCATTAAAAAATTTTGAAGCACCAGAAGTTCCGGATTCTTTTTGTTCCAGAAGATTTTCAATTAATACCCGGGAAATTTCATTCACGCTTTCTTCATTTTCGAGGTACCGGGGCGCAATAGGATTCACGCGATGTACTATTTTATCAAAGGAAACCACTTTAAAAGGAATTTTTGAGTTTTGAAAGAGTGGGAAAGCCATTTCGGTAAGTTCAAAATCTTTATAATCATGGATCACCCCACAAAAATCATATTTCTGAAAATGTTTTAGAAACCCATAAACAATACTTTCAGTTTTTCCACTACCTGCAGAACCAATTACAGAGGCACCTCTTTTGATATTATCTATTTTAAAATTTTTACCGGTGGATTTAAAATGAACCTGGTATTTCTCATCTACATTTTTTTTCAAATCAGTAGAATGCAGAAAAACATAGAAAACCGTATTGATCAACATCATAGGACAGGCGAGAAACAAGATACTTTCTAGTAAATAATCAGGATAGAAATAATGGCTTATAAAGCCTAAAAGCAGGATTGTATTAAGCAAAAAGGCAAACCTGCAAATTCTATATAAGAGGTAAAAAAAGAGACTACCCAAAGTAGTATATAAAAGAATGCTATTCATATTCAAGTACTCCATGAGCTTACATTTTAAATTCCTATCGAACTAGATTTAACCGCTATATCCACTCCCCGTCTTAGCCGGTTAAAAACCTTCAAGGCTATTTGAGCCTGGCTGGTCGGAATATTAGGCATGATGGGCATACCGCTTTGCTTCAATATTTTCATAGCCAGCATTTTTTCATTGGTAGGCAACTTCAGCAATAAGGAAAAATAGGTTTTGGGGTTTTGAATAAACTCTTTACGAGCATTATAGGTTTCCACAAAATTTCGATGATATCCAAAACAGGTATCATATGTTTTTTCCGCTCTATCAAAGAAGGAGTCCCTATCAAAACCTCTTTTTACCATTTTACCATTTAGTTGAACCTGGGAAGCTTTGTATTTACTACCTGGAGATAAGCTGAACCTATTGGAGGCATCCTTACGACTCACGATAATATGCACGTGGCTCTGTTGGCCTTCTTTGGGCATTCCCTGTACAATGCGCTGTCCGTTTTGACGATGAGGCGCTTCCTTCTCCAGTTGCATTATTTTATTTTCCAGCTTTGAAATATCACCAACTATTTCGCCGCGTTTAATTTTTTGAAGTTCAACTTTACATTTCAGTATTTTGGTAGCGTAGGGTTGATTTTCACGCACCTGTTTATCGGTACCTTTAAAAGATCGCTGATGTTCTATTTTCGCATAGTATTTTATGTCATCGATTGTAACCGGCCGGCCATTGATCTCCCGGTTAAAGGAAGCCACGTAATCCTTCATTACCTCCCGGGTATATCTTTTTAAATCTTCCCGGCTATCCTGAATTCTTTGAAGCTCTCTTGAGGAGGGGTTTAGTGTAATGGAATAAAAACGAGGTTCTTTCTTTTCCAGCTTCGCCGTATTGGCATCAATTTCCCGAACTACTTCCGCTGGAGTAATTTCATCCTGATACTGGTTAAAAAAAAATGCTTTATTCTCAGGATCCAGATCCTGATTCTCTTTTTCCAGGTAGGCAACAAAGTCGGCAGAGCTTGTTGAATAATTTCCTCCCAGGGTTTGGGCTGTAATAGATATATACATTTCGGGTGATTTAAGATTTGCTATTGTTTCTTTCAATAAATTTTGGTTGGTTTTTTTCTACATTTTTCTTCTCTAGGATAAGCGGTTGTTTTGTTACAGCTTCCTCAAAAAGAGATTGCATCATGGCCACGGTAGGTTTGGTTTGGTTCTTTTCTATATCTTTAAGAATGGCGATGACACCATTCATTCTTTTTTTAATCAGGTTTTCCAGGGTTTGCATTTTGGGTCCCATGGACTCTGCCGGAGAAATACCATTTTCATCAAAAAACTCAAGCATTAAGAGTAAGGTCATCGATTTGGACATTGACATTTTTCGGCAATAGTTATTAAACTTTTTTACTACTGAAGTTTTGAGACTTACACTTTCAAACCGCTCTTTTTCAAATCCTTTATCCATTTTTCCGTGAAAATTTTATTGAAATCACTGGGCTACAAAGATTTTTCCGTGAAAAAGTGAATTCAAAAAGTTTAAGCATCAAGTACCATTAATCGTAAAACACTGTGATACAACTAATTATGAATAAGCAAGGAATATAAAACGTGGCTTTGCCCGTTATCCTCTTGCTATTCCTTTTCGTCCCGCCAGGCGGGACGAAAATCAATACAATCTGCTCGAAATCAAATTGCTCTGTTAGGAATTTTAAAATTCCTAGATGTGTATTATTGATTGATATAGCTGCCAGCGAAAGTCAAAATTGGGATAGCTATATAAAATTATGTAAGCTGAAGATCAGCATATTAAAGATACAAATTTTATCGATTCAAATTTAAAACATCAAGAAAAAGCCCTTGAAAAAATCAAGGGCTTTAGCTACTTGTTTTGATGATTAAAGCATACCATTATCGGCAAAGCTGTAATATTCTCCATCAGGTGTTAGGATAAGATGATCTAAAATTTTGATATCTAATAATTCCCCTGCAGCCTTAATTTTTGTGGTAAGACGTTTATCCGCTTCACTAGGTCTAAGGGTGCCACTAGGATGATTGTGCAATAATATTACGGCTGTGGTCAGGCTTTTAAGAAGTACGGCAAACAAAATGCGTATATCTACGAGGGTACCGGTAATTCCCCCGGAGGAGATTTCATAAATTCCTTTTACTCTATTAGCATTGCTTAACAGCATTATTTTAAAGGTTTCATGAAGTTCCATGTGATTTTTATCCCATTGGGTAAAGGCCAGGTCTGCGGCGCTTTTAGAACAGCTTATTTTTGGGAGTGCATTTGGTTTAAGGCTCCCGCTATAACTTATGGCAATTTCGTTAACTTTGGTTTTCATTGTTGACTTTTTAAAAGGTTGATAATTGAAAGAGGGTGCGACTTTGAGCAGAAACGCCCTCTTTCTTCTTTAGCTTATTTTTCAGAATTTTCAACTATTCCCAAAAACAGGACTTCGTTTACTATTACCTCAGTGATATATTTTTTTTCACCTGCTTCAGTCTCATAGGATCTATAAGTAAGTTTTCCGTGCACGGCAATTTCTTTTCCTTTCGAAACATAATTTTCAACCAGCTCGGCCTGTTTACCCCAGGCTACTAAATTGTGCCATTCTGTTATTTGAATTTTTTCACCGTCTTTACGGTAGTAATCATTTGTGGCCAGTGAAAAGCGACTTACTTTTTTTCCACTTTCGAAGTTGGTGTTTTCAGGGTCATTACCCACATTTCCAATTAACTGAACTTGATTTCTTAGCGTACTCATAACTTTAAAATTTATATTAAACATTGATTTACTTATTATATCCGGAGCGTTTTCCTTTTTTGATTTTTTTGCTTCGCTTCCGAGTTTGTTATTTTGAAATGATTTCATGATTTTTTTATTTGATTTACTTCCCATAGAGCCGTTAACTGTTACCTTTTTTGATGCTGATACATTTTCAAGATTTGAGAATTAGGGAGTATTTATAAAAAGGAGGGTACGACTGGCTTATGCAATACGGACTAACTTCTAAATCCTGGTATTTTGCATTACAAAAAAGGTAAGTACAGCTACGGCCGAGGAGGTAAATAGAAAGCATGAGATTGAAAAATTACCGGAAGCGTAGCTATTTAATATACAGGACTATGCATTAGTTATACATCAAAACATATATAAATCAATCCCGTGAATGAATGGCATCGTTCTAGAATTCTAGTCCAAAGTTTTGGTGTTTAAGCATTGATTTATCAGCATTGGATGCTATAAGAATAATCACTCCAGCATTGTCTTAACACAAATTAACACTAGGTAACTTCGCTTAACTAACTAACCATATAAAAATGCTTTCTTTTGACAGTATTACTAATCAAAAGAATCAATGACAAAATTAATAGTCGTTTCAGCGTTTGGACTTATGTCTAAGGGAGCTTTCGCATCTAATGATGAAGCGAAAACGGAGATTATTAAGTATGAAACCGAAACTAGCGCAACAGAAGCACTAGAATCAAAAAAAAGTATTGATGCCATAAGAACTACAATCACTGTGAATTGCGATGATGGTTCTTCTTACGAAGTAAGTTGTGGAAGCTGTAGTACTTCCCAACTTATTGGAATAGCCGTGGCTTTATGTGCCTAAATCACCTATCCTTCTCCTCCAGGGAGGGGAAGGATTTTTAATCAATCAAACTTCGATAACATGAGATTTTTATTCCTTCTAGTCTTCTTAGCCTCGATGACGGCTAATCAAGCACAAAATAACGGGATCGTATATTACGGCCATATAGAAAGCCCAGGGAAAGGTGGGCCCGTCGGACTCGATTTTAATGCCTATTTAGTTTTTAATAAAGAGGCATCCTATTATGTAACGGCTAAGGATTCCCTTGAGAAGCAAACGGAGTTAGAAGAAAAACAGATCAAAGAAGTAAATGGAAATCAACAGGTTTATTTAGGAAAACATACACTTCCACAAGGTAAACAAGTCTATTACAACCGAGCGAAAGATAGTCTGTGGTGGAATAAAAAATATAAAGAACCAGTTTATGGTCGCGAGAAACGAGCTAAAATAGATTGGAATTTAGGATCTGAAACAAAAACATTCGGGGGTCTTACCTGTCATAAAGCAACTGGAACTTTTAGAGGAAAGAATTATACTGCATGGTATACTGATGCAATACCTTTACCCTATGGACCATGGAAACTACAAGGCTTGCCAGGGTTAATTCTGGAAGCTTACGATGAAAAAAAGGAAATGTATCTTTATTTCAAATCTTTAGAATATCCCGTAAAAAGAAATCTAAGTATAGGACCCATTGAGAAACCTGAGGTGGATAAAGAATATCCATTTATTTCCATTGAAGAGTACAAGCAAACTTTAAATGAATTAGTTGAACGCAGTAAGACAAAAGCCATCCTGATCGCAAAACAAATGGGTGCTGATGTTACTGTAAAGACTGGGGGAGTTGAAACTCTAAGCGTGGAAGTATTCGACTAACCAAACACTTTATAGCTAAATAATACCCCATTATCAATGGGGTTTTCTTTTATCTTCCCTTATGAAGTACCTACTTCTATTTTTATTATTAGCTGTTCATGGAGTTAATTATGCTCAGGAAGTAGCTATTCGCGGAAAAATTTTCGATAATCAACTTCAACCACTTGAAATGGTTCTAGTACAAACGAGAACTGAAGAAAATCAAGTTCTTGACTACACCTATAGTGACCAAAATGGAAATTATCAATTACAGTTTATAACAAGCAGCGATTCAATAAATGTTGAAGTTTCTAGTTTAGGATTTTCTACTGTTAGAAGAGCACTAATAATTGCCGACCGACGATTGTTTGATTCTTTAGATTTCGAAATGGAGGAAAAAGCAGAGTCTTTAAAAGAAGTGGTTGTTGAAGGTCATCAAAAAATAAGAATCAGTTCTGATACCACATTTATTCGTGTCTCTCAATATGCTACTGATACGGAACAAACAGTCGAAGATCTATTAAAAAGATTACCAGGTATAGAAGTCTTACCCGACGGTAGTATAAAAGCCCACGGTAAGCCTATAGAAACGCTATTAGTTGAAGGAGAAAATATACTTGATAAAAACTATAAAATTTTATCTAAGAATCTAGATGCAAAAACGCTGGAAGAAGTACAGATTCTAGAAAATTATGAAGAAAATCCAATTTTTAAACAGCTGTCAAGCTCTGAAAAAGTAGCGCTTAATTTAAAGCTTAAGGATGAGTTTAAATATGTCTTGTTCGGTAATATTTCCGGAGGTTATGGCCTGGAAAATCGATATGAATCTGCTCTGACTTTGGGCCTATTGAGGAAGGAAATTAAAGTATTGGAGTTTAGTAATTTAAATAATACTGGATACAAAGCTGCCGATTTGCTTCAAAATGAAAATATAATTATAGATCTATCCCAGATGTTTCAAAAAATAGAGAAACAGCCGTTCACTATATTTTCGATTGATGAACAAGAAGAGAACATCTTCAATACCAGAAGTATATTTAATACATCGATGCTACATTCCATCGGATTATCTACTAGAATAAATGATGAATTTTCTTTAAGAGGAGATGTTAGCGTTATTTCAGACGTAACCAGACAATTCTATGAAGCTCAGACGGAGTATTTAACAGGCACGAATAGCACTATATTTTCCGAAACCAGCAATTATAAGAATAGTAATCTGATTGGAGATACGGAGTTAGAATTCAAATTTGTGCCGAACTCCAGTAATTATTTTACTAATACTATTCGTTATAATTTGAATCCTCATGATGCAATGAATAACATCATCTTAGGTGATCAGGGAATAATGCAAGAAAATGATATTGCCTCCGAAACATTTTATAATCACCTGGAACATACATTGTTATTAAATAATAAAAACGCATTGAACAATTACCTTTATTTCGGGTATGGAGATTCTGAAGAAAATGCCCAAATTATACATCCAGGTTTGAGTAATCTTTTAGATAGTAATATCGATGAACCTTTTTATCAGAATGTTCGGAATAAATTTAAGTATTACGGATTACAAAGTTCATTGCTTAGCAAATCTTCAGAGTGGGAAAATCAATTGCAGCTACATATTCATCATGAGGGTGAAATTGCCAAAAGTCAACTTTTTACTGCAATAGAAATGGATTATGATGAATACACAAATGCCGTAAATATTGATAATTTCTCAGTAGCGCTAAGCAATTCCCTGAAATTCAAATTCAATCAGGATAATTATTTCAGGGCTGGAATTTCCATGAAGCGGAGTTGGTTTAATCATGACGGATATTTGTTGAAAAATGCTAATGTTACTTTTAGACAAAAATTAAGGAATAAAGGAGTAGTTCGATTGGGTTATAGTTATAAAGAGGACTTACCCAGGTTAAAATTTCTGTTGTCCAACTATGCGCTGAATTCATATCAGGATTTTTTCAGTGGTTCTGATGATGTTATAAAACTAGGCAACTCTGTATTTTCTTTAAACTATAGTTTATATAATGATATTAAAGGGTTCTATGTAAATGCCTCTGCTATACATACTGAAACTCATTCAGGTTATGCCCCAGAAGCATACCTAACTGAAAATTTTATTTTCAATAGTTTCGTACCTACATCTAGCGGTCAGAGTACTTTGGCTAATTTAATCTTCACTAACTATTTCAGCAAGCTTAAAATGGCCTCTAAAATAGAGAGTAATCAGAATTTTATTCAGTCACCTTTTTCTATAGATCAAACAAGTGAGTTTAAGCTTCAGAATTATTCCGGGGACTATTCGCTTTCCTTGAGTTCCTATTATGATAAATGGTTTAATTTTTCAAGTGGTTTTACCTATACCTACGCTAGTTCCGAACTCAAGGGAGAAACTAATTCTTTTGAAACATCGAAAGCCTTTGTCAACTTTGATTTAAATATTCTTGAATCCATAAAAGTTAATGTCAGTAATGAACTTTACATTTTAAACAAAGAAAATTACAACTTTGTAAATGCAAATATAGTTTACGAACCTAAACAAAGTAGATGGTCAGGTACCGTTCAACTGAACAATCTATTAAACGAGCGTGAATATTTGTATCAAAATATTAATTCCTTTAAACTATACCAAAAACGGATTGATCTGGTCCCCGCTTACGCCCTGTTGAGTATCAAATACAGGTTCTAATTTAGACAATTAACTTATAGCCGATTCCTCTAACATTTAAAATTTTCAGAGTTTTATCTTTGCTTAGTAATTTTCTTAGTTTACTTATAAATACATCCATACTTCGGGAAGAGTAGAAATCATTATTTGTCCACATTAAATCTAGCACTGTATTACGCTCTACAATTTGATTTCTATTTTGTGCTAGAAACAAAAGTAATTGACTCTCTCTGCTGGTAAGAGTATCGATTTGATCTTCCTTAAATTGCAGGGTTTGGTTATTCGGATTGAATTTGTACTTACCTAAAATCAGCTCGTGCAAATTATCATGTCCAGGTTTTCTGTTTACAAGGTTTTTTATACGTGCGATAAGTTCTTCTATGCTAAATGGTTTTTTGAGATAATCGTTTCCACCGGTGTCAAAACCAGTAACTACATCCTGAGGTTGAGATTTCGCAGTTAGAAATATGATAGGTGTTTGACCATCAATACTTCTAATTTCTTTAGTTAGGGTAAGTCCATCCTTTACAGGCATCATAATATCAATTACCAAAATATCGGGAGAATTTTGCTGGTACATTTGGAAAGCTTCTTCTCCATTTTGAGAGTGTAAAACAACAAAATCTCGTGTTTCAAGGCTCTCCTTAATAATTTGAGCTAGCGTTAACTCATCTTCCACTAATAACAGTTTTACTTTATTCATTAGGTATCGAAATAATAAATGAGGTCTTATTATCTTTAATAAGGATTTCTGCAGTACCATTATGTTTTTCAGCTATTTTCCTGACATAGAATAAACCAATACCGTAACCTTTTACATTGTGCAAATTGCCTTGTGGTACCCGGTAAAATTTATCGAAAATATTTACTGCCTGCTCGTTATTTAAGTTACTTCCATTATCACTTACTCTGATTGTCAATGCCTTTTTGTTTTCAATCACTACCTCAATTCGATTTCCGCCGTACTTAATGGCATTATCCAGTAAAGCACCCAGACAATTACCTAAATGAAATGGTTCAATGTTTGAAATGCTGTCTGAGTCCTCAGAAATGCTAAGAATAATCTCTTTTCCATTAGAATTCATCCTATAACTTTCAACAACTTCTGTTGCCCACTTTGAGATATCTACCTGGCATTTATCAAGGATCCAATTTCCAGAATCCAGGAGTGCAGTATCCATAAGCTGATCCACCATATTCTCTAGTTTTTTCAGCTGTTGATTTGAGTAATCTAAATATCTATTCGTTTTATCAATATCGCGGTTGGTATTAAAAAACCTTATGCTTTCGATGGCGGCTCCAATAGTTGCAATTGGAGTTTTAAATTCATGGGTGATATTGCTGATAAGGTCATTCTTTATTTCTGATAACTGTTTTTGCTGCTTGATTACCCATTGCATATAGAATAATGCGAATAGAATCGAGATCATCAATAGAAGGGAAATTAAGATACTTAGTAAACTATTTTTCAAAATAATATTGATGGCATTCGGAAATTGAATCTCTAAGCTTTCCCGGTTTTTCAGATAGGTAGATTTTCCGACTGCCTTAAATTCCCCAGATTGGTAAGATTTACTGCTAGAGGTAGCGAAAAGAGTATCATTTTTATAGTGGTTTATTTTATAGGGTACATCATAGTCTCTTCTATTAAGTTCTGCTGTAAAGAGACTTTTTAGCTTTTTAAAATTGATAGAGTCTTCGTTGATAGATATGTAAATATCCTTGATGTTATTTAACATTTTTAAGCTATCAATGGGTTTATTTCTACGAATCGCTAGTGTACTATCAGGACGAATTTTATCTATAATTTTCTTATTACCACCAGTGATCGTTAAATTATCAGGATGATTATTGGATTGCTTATCAACTTTAAACGAAACCGAATTTTCTCGCGTAAAGTTTACAAAGTAATTGTCAATTGCAACATCCAGTGCATTCTGAATTTCATTTTTAAAAGCAAGTGTGTTTTTTTGATATTCTGCATAACTCCAGTAGAGTTGAACTACTATGGTCAAAGCAATAACGATAGTAAGCAGATAAGGGATTCGACTGTATAGTTTTTTCATACTTCGAAGGAAGATAATATTTTAAATATACAGTAATAAGAGCTAGTTACAATCACCTATCTATAAAACAATATGATTTGAAAATTCAAAATTAAGTACATGATTTATCACTCATTGTATAAACTCAACATGTTTGCTACTTGGCCTTATAAATTTATACTTTATTCTTTCAAAATTATATCTGGATTAATTTAAGCAGCCTCGTGAATAGCTTTGATAGTCTGATAAATATGGTGTACTCTATAACTAAAAATCATTGCAAAGACCCTCAATGGTTGATAAAATCCTGGATGGATCAAAAGCTCTACTAGATAGCATTAGCATCTAGGAATAAGATTTCAAATACATATTCTCGATGGCAGTAATATAATTCAGTACAATGATAGAAATACAAAATTAACGTCTCTTATCTTTCGAATTAGTATCAAAAGCTATCAAATTAAACATCTCTCTCATTCTACTTCGAACGCGGGTTCCGTAACGATCTTCTAATTCTTCAGCATTCAAATTAGTCGTGGCATGTGTTTTAAGTCCATATTCAAGGTACAATTCATATCTGGAAAGCATGATTTCACCAATTACGTTGCAATCCTTCCCAAAAAATCTTCCGGTAGGTTCCACGCCCATATCGTCAAAGCATATAAATCCATTACCACCATAATCCTCAATTGTTTTATAGCCAATATGATTGAATCCAAAAACAATATTCCGACATGGGATAACTTCATAGCTTCGATAGTGTGGAACTAAATATCTAAGCAATTTAAGGATGCTCGTTTTACCACATCCTACCGGTCCACTCAAGAGTAAACCTTTAGAAATATCTAACTTATATCTTTGGCAGTTGATATGATCACGGATATAGTAATTACAGAGTTTATGTAGCAATGGATGATCTTTCTTATAAATTTTAAAATCTTTCCCGTATACCATTTTGCCTTTCGCATCTAAATACTCAAGCATTTTTGGGAATTCGTAGGTGATTTTTTTTCCATCATAACTACCCAGAATATACTCCATCCCGCCTTCCTGAATTTTACAAGGGTTGTTCATAGTTTTTTTCTTTACTAATTTTTAAATAATCTTTGGAGTTGGAATTCTTCTTTGGGCTTTCAAAAGTTCGATCCATCCAGCTTTTGGCGACGGCCTGCCAATCTCTTATCTTGGTACCATCTCTGGTTTTCCAATTATTTTTTTGATAAAAATCTAGGAATTTTACGCCCTCATCCGTTCCAAAACCCTTACTGATAAAAAAACTTAAAACCGCCTGCCTGTCATTTGGCAGCTTCTTTATGTTTACCTGTTTGTTATTGTTTTTAAAAGGTACCGGTGCCTGTCCAGTGCCAGTTCTATGGTTGTCTAATACTGGTTCATTAGAAGTCCGGTGCTGGTTCGGTACCGGTACAAATTCGGTACAGCCATCGACCTGATTTGTCGAAAACTCTTCGGCCAAAAATTCTAGTTGGAAATCCTCTTCCTGTGATATGACCGGTTTGGGGTAACTAAACGTTTTCATACTTACTTCACTTCCTTTGTATGAATTATTAGAGGGAAAATAACCCAGATAACCCCATGCATCAAGATCTTTTAAGCATTTATGATAGGTTCCTTTTGAGCCTATTTTAGATGCATTCATTAGCTCTTGTCGGTTTATATAAAATGTTCTCGAAAAATGGCTTGTATTCCAGGTCTGAAATAAACTGAAGTACAAGCTCACGTGAGTAGCGTTCAATCGGTTATCACCAATTATTTTCTGTTGTGCGGCTATTAAAAGTTTAATGTAATTCATGATTAATTAATATTTGTTGTAGACCTTATTCTCGGCCAATACTTCTTGAATATCCTGAGCATCGTAGTAAATAAGTCCGCCTATTTTTGAAAAGGGTAGCGTTCCATTTATTCTTAGATTTTGAAGTGTACCAGGGGAGATTTCAAGCAACTTCATGACATCTGTAGATTTTAGCCATTTTTTAGTAACACCTCCTTGTTGCTGGTTTAGTAAATCGGTGATTCCAGAAAGTAATTCCTCTTTGAATACTTTCAAATCTTCTGTAGTAACAATATTTGTTGGCATAATAAAATGTTTTTAAAGAAATGCCACTGCGTGAAACATTCAAGACGGTGGCATTTCTATTGATTTGACTTTCAATACAAATTTGGTATCCATTTAGGTCATTTCATCCCAAGTTGCACCTGACTACGATAAATTTTAACCATGTTAAATTCTATCCCAGACATCGAATAATTGAAGGTAGAATTTTAAAATTGATGAAAATGAAGGTGCCAAAGCTCATTGGGAGTACTATCAGAATTTGTCGGAGTCAGGAACGTATACCGAAAAATTAGGCCTCATCGTCCCGTTGCATTTTTCGTTCCAGTTGAGTAATGAGTTGAGTTAGGTATTTTGTTCTATTGCTCTTTCGAGCCTTAATTTCCGAATACGTTTTATAGATATTATCCAGTTTGACATTAAAAATATCTTCAAAAGATGTACTTATGGTTTGCAAATCAACAGTACCATGGTTTAAATCTCCGCTGGAATACAAGGCATATATAAGCTCTACCAAGGCGGTTTTGGAACCGGACCACAACAAGAGTTTATGTGTTTTTTCAGGAATTAATGTATTACCCGGCTGAAGCTTTTGAAGGCTCTCTCTTATATAGTGGATTAACCTGTATAATGCCTGAACTTTAGCCCATAACATATCATGAGAGGTAGAAAATTCAGGATATTGATAATAATTGATTGTTGGAGTAAAGGGAAAATCATTTCTAAAATTCCGAGTAAAGAATTGATGGTCCAGGTACTCATGATTTTGTTCCATATAGTGAACAAAATCATTATTCTGGGCGAAGAACTTATTCACCTTTTTAATTTCCTTTTCCAGGTAATGTATTTTATGTTTTACACCCGCTTTAGGTATTGTGAGTTCACAAGATCTAACCTCCGTAAAATAAATCAGGTAGCTCATGGGAAAAGGTTTGATATTTTTAAAGAAATCTATTTCAGAGCTAGGGTCTTCAAAATCCTCCTTTTCTACTTTGGATTGCAAACTGGAGAGCATGTCATTACAGAGCCTGATTCCATAGTCGGCTTTCTTTAAATGTGAATCACTGGATTTAATAATCTGATCCAATTTATCTGTAAATAAATTCATTGCTTCCTCAAACATTGGGTTAGTATTTATGGAAAACAGGTAATAGCGTTGTTGAGCGTTCTTCAATATCGCTGTGGTTATTTGTAAGGAATTTGTAGCTTGTAAAATAGATCAATCATTCCTTAGCCAATCAAGAGCTTCCATGGCAAAATTATCGCGAGTTTGAAAGTAGGCGCATCTCGGTATAACGGTTGCCCCTACTTTTCTTTTTTCGAATCCAGCGGTCAATCCAAAATCAATTCTGGAATTCCCTAGTTCTTTGGCCCTCAAGATAGTTTGATATAACAGTTGTCTGTAAACGTTATATTCCCTTGAGAATTCGTAATCCATGCCTACTACTGCTGGGGCATAAATATTATTAGCGTTTTTATAACAAAACATTACCCCGGCCAGCTGCATATTTTTCTCTTTAAGATATAGCAATATGAATTCCCATTGCGAAGACACGTTCATATGCTGAAATAAGGAAAAGGGGTAACTAAAAGTATTGAGTCCAAGATTATTTTTCTTGACGGCGACATAGAGATCATAGCATTTCTCGAGTTCGATTTCACTAATTTTCTGCTGAACCTGGATCTGTAATGTATCCTTAAAGGCTTCAATATCTTTTCTAAAATGTTTTCTGGAACTTTTACTCAGAGTATTTAGATATCCTTTTTGGTCCTCCCAATCGAATGCTGAATAAATTGCTGCTTCAGGCATAGCGACCCGAACAAATCCCTTATTATGTAGAAATGTTTTAACAGGCTCGTTATCTGGTTCAAAATCTCGCAGGATCAGATATTGAGGATGTAATTTTTTTTCCAGAATTTCTAATTGTGCTAATAGCATATTAAGGGCTTCCTGCCAGTTTGAATCTTCCTGGCACAGGTACAAATGTTCCCCTTCCGTAATCATGGAACCCATACAAAGACATGTAGTAGTATGAAAATAGGGGTTATTACTCCTCTCTTTTTCCAGTTTTTCGGAAACCGATCGTGGAGCTAGCATATCTTCTTTCCACAATCCAAAAGAAAAAAAAGTGGCCAGGATACATTTATCCTGCTCATCCTTCACTAGATAATAAAAGAACTTGTAGTTATGCTCCGGCAGATCGTTGGATTTAAAAACGTGTTCTAGAGATAAAAGACCAGTCCAGTCATAGAAACCATGCGAACCAACCGTTTTATTCCATAGTTCAGGAGCAACCTTTTCAATAGTATCATAATACTCCAGGGATAAACTTGTTTTAGGGATTTGACTGACTGCAACTTTTTTATCTATTTTGCCAAAGGCGAAATGAACCCGCTCCAGGGTAGTATGCGTATCTGCCAAGGATTTAGGGAAGTTTTCAGCAATAGCTTCCACTAATCCCTTAATTTCTTCTTTTTCATTATTTCTGGATATGGTAATCCGAAGGCCTGTATTCTTTACCGGAACTGCAGGGAATATACCTGTGTTCACATAATAGCCAGCTTTTATGAGCCTGTTTACCAGGTTAAACCCGGTTTCGGGCATACCCGCTCCAATATAAAAAACCGGAGAATCGTTATTTGTAATTAGAGGGAGATCTGTTTGCTGTAAACATTCATTGAAATAGGTAATTCGATCCAGCAATTCTTCCTGCATGCTATAAATTTCATCGCTTAGATGAATTTTTGCCGAAGCAATGGCCGCTCCCACGGAACCAGGTTCCAATTGTACCGAAAATGTCAGGGGCCCTCCAAAGTTTTTTATCCTTTGGTGAATTTTTTTATCGTTACAAACCATAACCGCTCCGCTGGCACCGAATGTTTTGCTTAGTGTACCAAATAGAATAGTCCTGTCCGGTAGCTTTTTTAAAACACTCATTACATAACCACTACCGTGTTTTCCCTTCCAGCTCATTCCGTGTACATCATCAAAATAAATATGAAGCTGAGGATATTGATCTGATAATAGCATCAATTCTTTAATAGGTGCATAATCTCCGTACATGGAATACATACCATCAGCCATATACCAGATTTTATCACATTTCGATTGCAGTTTTTTAATTTTATCCTCCAACATTTGTAGGTTATTATGGCGAATCATCTCTACAGGGACAGAACGGAGCTTTAAAGGATTTACTGCACTCTGTACACTCCAATGCACCTGGTGGTCTAAAATCACGCCATCGTTATCACCCACCACCGTTGGTATAACGCCTAAGTGTCCTAAGGTACTGTTCTTGGTAATGACCACTGGACTTTCATAAATGTCATACATCAGGGATTCCAGTTCGGCATATAGAGGATGAGAAACATATGATTTTGATAGAGGAAATTGAGTTCCATAAGCCTCGATGGCTTTGATAGCTCCTGCTTTTAAACGGGCATCCTGTGCCAGGCCTAAATAACCAGTAGTACCAAAGTGAAAAAGCTTATTTCCTTTGATTTGAATTTGTCTTCCATTAAAACTTTCACCTTCTGCGTATAAATGTAATGCTCCGGATGCTTTGGCGTTAGTCATTACCTCAATAACCGTATCCAGCAGATTGTTGTGTTTAATTTTAGCCATGTTCAAAATTTTAAGCTCTATGAAGCTAATAAAAGATTTTATAGATCAGGCAGTTATAAAATAATAAGCCCTCCTAGGCAAATCATAAACTTTAAAGGCAAATACCTGTAAATGCGTTCAAAATGTGGGATTTGGGGAGTGAAGTAGCAATAGCTAATAGAAAACGTTATGAAATGATAGTTATAATTTGACTAAATTTAATTAATTAAATAGGGCTCCAATGACCAATGGTGATGAATATGTGCACTTTTGGATTGAAGAAGGTATTCTTCATTTTGTTTACAAGCCAAATACCGTAATCGATCTAAATGCTGCCAAAGCAGTAGTAAAAAGCAGACTCCGTTTTCAAAATGGTGTTGCTTATCCTATTTTGTGTGATGTAAGACAACTAAAAAGCGCCAGTAAACCGGCGAGAGAGTACCTGGCAGAAAAAGGTTGTTTCAATGCCCTCGCAGTAGCCTTTGTAATTGACCAGGCGTACTCCGGCACTTTAATTAAAGCTTTTATCAATATCAGTAATCCTTCAGTCCCTACCAAGGAGTTTACGACGGTCCCGGAGGCTTTGGGATTTTTAAATCATTATATCTAATTCATTAAAACCACCTACTATGTATAGTGCCAATTTCCAACGTAGGGTACAGGAAATTCTCGATTTTATTACTGAAATAACATTAGGAAATTACACTTACACGCTGCCCCTAAGAAACCAGAAGAATGAACTGGAGCAAATAGTGCTTTCCCTAAATACCATGGTAGAAGAAATAGACACGGTGGTTCACCAGATCAATCATGAAAAAAGCAGAGAGATTATAGAAAATATGGTCTTTTATCTTGATCGTAATTTACATATCGTTTCCTATTCTGATAATGTAGAGGGTGTTCTAAGATATTCAAAAGCAGATTTAATACATAAGCCGGTAAAGCTAATTTTAAGTGACACCACTAAATTACCAGGAGATCTTTCCGAACTTCTTAAACACACCATAGAAGAAAATCTGTCCTTTACTGTTGAATTCAGACATCAAAATGGTTATTTGTGGTGCGGCAACGCCTACCTGCACCAAATGGTTAGCCTGGGAAAGAAGAGCTTTACCCTTTCCGTTTTTAAAACAGTTTTTCAGAATCCAAAATTTGAAACAAGCTTACAGGAAAAGAACAGAAGAAGCCAAAAGTATCCAAGTGAATACCGAAGCCTGCTATTACAGGATCAGCGTGATCTGGTGCGAAGGTTACATAAATATGTCATGCAGAGGCTGGATAGAAAATTAAAAAAACTTCCTGTAATCGCCGGAGAAGTTGGAGGGAGTACCAGTAAAATTAAAATAATTTTTAAGCGTGCTTATGGGGATACCATATATGCTTTTCATCTGCGTAAGCGGCTGGATAAAGCCTATACGTTACTAAAAGATACCAGCACACCCATCAATGAAATTGCAGAAGAATGTGGATTTAAAAGTTTTTCACATTTTTCAAGATCCTTCAAAAAAGAGCATGGCATCACCCCTAGCCAAGCCCGAAAATCCTGATTATATAACATACCAGGCAAATTTAAAATCCTTAAAGGCTAACTATTAACCCTTTAAAGATGGACCTTTATATTAAATCTTAAGGCGCAATAAGTAGGAGAAGCCGAAAATCCTCTAAAGAGTAGGTATCATTTAAATTTAATATTATGAAAAAGTTATTTTTAATTCCAGTAATGGCGCTTTTAGTTGTATTTGGTATGTCTTTTACAAACTTAGAAAGCGAAACTGAAGAGCAACCTGAAATAGTTGCTAGTGATTACATCCGTAATAATGGATCCTGGGAAGCAATTCCGGAACAAAACTGTGCTACCGGTTCAGAAACGTGTAGAGTTCAGTTTGGAGTAGGTGGACCTGTTTTCGATGTATACGATGAAATGTTATTGAACACGCTAAAAGCTAGTGACTCTCCAGAGCCAACTATTTTAAATTAATTTTCAATAAATAGTTGAATTGCTCAGGTGTAAAAGCACATCGTACTTCAAAACGATGTGCTTTTCTTTAAATTACTTCCCAGTATTATGTTGATTTGATTATTTAATTCTGATACCAATAAGGTATGACTTTAAATTTTTGAAGATTATCTTCTGTCAAATACATTTTAAGGGCAGCATTAAAATCATCAAGACTTATAAAATGATTTAAAATAGATTCATATGAAAGAATTATTTTTTCACCATTATTTTTATTTAAAATAGCTTCCTGTAAAAAATCTGACCAGAAATCGAAATACCCATAAGTATTTATTTGTTTTTCGAAGGCCAATCTTTCATCAATTATAATTCGGTCGAAAGTCTCCTGATCAATCCCCTTTTCACGCAATTCCCTCATTTCCTCAAGAGCCATTCTAATCATTCTTTCTTCATCACCCAATTTACTATCAAAATAAATCTTAAAAGAGAATATTGCATTTTCAGGATCAACCATGGTGCCCCATGCACCGGGAGCATAAGATCCATCGCGGAGCCGAGCATGCTCTCGTTGATTTAGAACTCTTGAAATAAGTTGTAGGAGTATCTGCGTTTTTGCATCCTTTTCAATTTTTACTGGTAAATACAAATGAACGTATACCTGATTCAGGTTTCTATATCTTATAATTTCATCTTTTGTTTTTAAGGGAAATTTATATTTCGCTTTATTGTTTTTAGAATCACTACTAATTGGTAAACCAGCTAGTTTCTCAAGTAGTATTGGCTTTATCGTTTCTATATCAAAATCTCCCGTCACTATAAAAGTGAAATCATTGAAATTAGAGTACCACTTATCATGACTATTAAATATTTCTTCTATCGTTAATTGATTCAAAAAATCTGAGCTTAACACTGGAACCATAGGATACCAAAGAGCTTCTATTTTATCCATAAAAAACTCAGAAGAACCTCTCACAGAATTCCCTTTCAAATCCTTTATTTGATTTTTCTTCCAAACATTAAAGGCCAATGTGTCCTTTCTTGGCTCCTTAGCGTACAAGTGGATAAGATTTAAAAGCTCACCTATTTTATTTGCAGGAGCATCTCCATCAATCGATTGTACATCCTTATTAGTCTCATATCTAATTTTCAACTTATGATCCTGTTTAAATTTTTCCAGTTGAAAACTATCGTAAGGCCCTGCACCTAAATACTGTAACGCTTCCGGAACACTGACAGCACTCAAGTAGTTAAATCTTTTCTGAATTGAAACAGGATTAGGTCTAAATGCTCGAATTGAAACCTTCTTTTCAAATATATCAGAAACGGGTGTTGCAGGTTTAAGAATAAATTGAATACCATTTTCGAGGTTTATGGTCACAACATCAAGAATGCTTTCGGACTGTTCGAAATTTAAACCACGAATTTTATTAGACAATGGGAATAGTGAATCTAAAGAACTAATTTCTTTCAGTGGATCTTTGATAGACCCTATTTGTGTTTCTTGAACCTCTGAAATCCATTTCTTCAATATTTCTTGTTTCGGAATTTGAGTTTGATTTCCTGAAAAGAATATATAATCTGAGTTTTTCTGTAAGTCTCCAATACCTGCTGCAAATTGCTGAGTTGCCGTTAAGTCAATTTGATCCAACAATCCAAATATCATTTCACGCTCCATTTCAGGATTTAACGCTGCATTACCATAAACAAAATGTGCAGTATATCTACCTGCCAAAATCCTGGAATTTTTAGTATCTTCTTTTGAATATTGGATTCGCAACTGGTCTTTAGCGTCTGCTAATTCTGAAGTAGAGTAATTCTCATGCAGCTGTCTCCATGCTAATAAGCCAGATTTAAAATCTTTTTCCATATTACGAGAATCACTATTTTCGAAGTCGACATTCATTATACTGGCATATAACTGACCATGACCCAATCCTCCTGCTTTAAAATTAGGGGTAAAGTTTACAAAAGGTGGCGCATATTGTTCTTTTATTCTTTTGGCTCTGGTTCCAACTATGATTTCATAAAGTTCTTGTAAGAGCTTGTTTTTAAAATCGCTCCCGTTTTTTACCGAATATTTGTTATTTAATACTTTTGACAATACGGATAATCTAAGTTCAGACTGTATTGTATCCTTCAAGTAAATTATCTGGTTCTCTGAAGGTAGCGTAGCTATTTCAGCTTTAATTATTTTATCGGCATCTCTAATCCTTTTGGGTATTTTTAAATCTGAAAAAAGATTTTTTACTTGCTTTTCGACACTATCTACTTCAACGTTTCCTACGATGATAGCAGCTTGTAAATCTGGTCTATACCAGTCTTCATAAAAATCCAGAAAAGACTGTCTATCGAAATTATTCATACTCTTATTCCTTTCAGCATGACTATTTATACTCAAGCCAGTATTATCTATCAAGATATTTTTTATGGTATCCATTGCCCATTTTCTATGAGGGTTTTGTGAACGAGATTCTCCTAATACTGCATTTCGTTCTACATCGATTGATTCCTGATCCAGAACAATATCCTTTGCCCAATCCCTTACCAGCTGCAATCCATTATTGATCCCCACCTTATCTTTGGATGGTATCCATGCATAATACAAAGTAAAAAAGGAACTAGTCTGAGCATGAATTCCACGTCCTGCTGTCTTAAAGTATTTTAGTTTCTGCGGAAAATGTTTTGGTTCTTTATATCCCATATGTTCTAACAAATGGGCGTATTCCAATTGATTTTCGTTTTGATGTAGAATACCCGCTTTTACTACTAATCGCAATTCTGTAGTTTCTGAATCATTGTCCTTGATATAATATGTAAAACCATTATCGAGCTTACCATAACGCACCGTAGGATCGAGATTGAAGGTTTCAGTTATAGTATCCTGAACTACTGGTTGACTTTGAACCCAGATCGAAGACAGTAATAAGCATAATGTAATTAGTGTAGTTTGAAATTTCATTCTTACTTAATTTAATTAATAGCCGTTGTTCTGGCTTAAATTTGGATTTTTCATGCGCTCTGCAGATGGTATGGGATAGAAGACGTCCGTCGCTTCCCAAAATGGATTATCCATACTTAGAATCTGATCTGCTCGGTTAGTTCGCTTTAAGTCTAGCCAGCGATGTCCCCATTCTGTAAATAGCTCTTTTCTACGTTCTTGTAAAATTGCTACTAGTAAGTCATCCTTTTCTATTTCAGGATTCAGTTGCGCAACAGGTTCCAATCCGGCTCTTTCTCTTACAATGTCTAAATCCTGAATAGCTTCAGATAGATTTCCTTGTTGCGCTCTGGCCTCAGCTCGAATTAAATATTGCTCTGCTAAACGTAAAACCATGGAATATTCCTGGATAGGAAACATGGTGCTGTTTCTTATTTTGTATTTGTAGGAGAAGTATGCGTTTTTACTCTCATTAAAGCCAATCCAATTTGAACGTCTTATATCATCATCCTCAAATCGAGCTACAAAATCATCCCTTAATTGAATACTGGCAAAAAAGGAAAATACCGGGTCTATAATGAATAAAGCTCCATCATTTGTATGTGTAACAATACCGCCCCCACCTATTGGAGAGATTTGCCAGATCGCCTCTTTACTATTGGCTAGAAAAACCTGGTTGAGATCATCTAAAATTTCGTAGGTTCCAGATTCAGCAATAACCTGTGAACTAAAATTTTCAGCGTTTTGCCAATCCTCCATGTATAGATAAACCCTGGATAACAAGGCTTTGACCACAAATATATTTACACCGGTGCGTTCAGTATTTCTATAATCTGAAGCAACAGATTGTTCTGCACTATGCAAATCTTCCAGAATTTGTTCATAGATTTCATTTTGAGGAGACCTGGAAGCCAGTTCGTTTACCTGGTAATTTGTGCTCAGGATTAAGGGAATATCCCCATAAATATTTACTAATTGGAAATAAGTAAAAGCTCTGACAAATCTGGCTTCTCCTTGCAGCTGCTCTTTAAGTTCATCACCAAGATTTGTAGATTCCTCCAGGCCTTCCAGGAAAGAATTTGTGAGGTAAATCATATTATACGCACTTTTCCATAGATCTAAATTGAGAGTGTTATCTGGTTGAATTTCATTTTGTTCAAATTCCATACTGGAGAGATTCGTTGTACTTATGTTTTGAATGTTATCTGCAGACAATCCGGCCAGTAGGGTAACACTTGTTCTGGAACCACTAGAAAAGGCAGCTAAATAAAGCTGGTTATAAATTCCCTGCATCGCTCCCAGTGCAGTCTCTTCGCTTTCAAACACCTGGCTTCGTACTAATTGATTATTTGGTGCATCTACTTCGACAAACTCTTCACAGGAAACCATAAAGATGCTGCAAATCAGTAGCAGGTATTTATTATAATAGCTATGTATTTTCATAATTTAATTTTTAAAAAGTTAATTGTACTCCACCGGTAATGGTGCGTAATGCTGAAAAGGCTGTACTGGAATAGGGAAATTCTGGATCTAAACCGTTATAGGATGTAATAGTGAAAAGGTTTAGAGCATTTAGAAATACCTTTAAATTCGAAACGCCTAGAGGTTGAAGTGCTGCACCTGGAAGTGTATACCCGAGACTAAGCGTTTTTAATCTCAAGAAAGAAGCATCCTCAACAGTTGCATTGCTATTACTATAAAATGAATAGGCCGTATTAGATGGAAATGTTTGAGATACTCTTTGATAAATTGAATTTTCACCCAAAGCCTCAAGACTTATGTCTCGCTGGTTCTGCAAGGTCCCTGTATTTACCAGGTTTGAACTTCCTTCCTGCTTTACAAATTGCCATAAGAAATCCAGACCAAAGTTTTTATAATTTAAAGTATTGCTAAATCCTCCAAAGAATTGTTGTGATCTATCCTGAATACGAACTCTATCTTCAAAATCAAACCTTCCATCATCATTTACATCTAGAAACTTATAGAATCCTGTATCCGGATCTATCCCTTCATATTGGTAGTGAAGAGCAATATTTAAAGGCGCACCCACTCTATAAGTATTTGCGTATGTAGATTGATCTATTTCAGGATAGCTTAGCAATTTATTCTTAGGCAAGGTAAAATTTAAAGCAGCCCTCCAACTAAAATGATCTCGATCAATGAGGGAAGCAGAAGCTTCCAGTTCCCAACCTGTATTTTCAATCGTTGCAGGCAAGTTTGCCTGTACGCTTGAAAATCCTGTTATACCCGGCAATGTATATCCAACCAATTGATTTGATGACCTGTTTCTATACCAGCTAGTCCCAAATAGAATCGTATTGTTTATAAAACCTAATTCAATTCCTAACTCCAGCTTTTTATTCACCTCCCAGGAATAGTCTTTATTAGCCAGCCTGGTAGGATATAGTCCTCCCATACCAATGGTTGCCTGGTAAGCGTCCAGGTATCCATAATCGCCAATTTGATCGTTCCCAGTGGTTCCATAACTTCCCCTTAATTTCCCCAAGGATAAAAATGGAAGCGCTTTTTGTACCCATGATTCTTCTGAAAAGATCCAGGCACTTCCCAAGGCACCGAAATTTGCAAAGCGATTATTGGGGCCAAATCTTGAAGATCCATCATTTCGACCTGTAAAATTGAGGTAATACTTGTGATCATAATTTAAACCAACGCGGGCAAATAGCGAGGTGTATTTGTATGCGGCTGAAGCGTTTTGAGGACTTAAAATTTTCTCTGCGGCAGCAAGATTTCCTATCAATACCTCAGATGCGTATCCTGTACCAAGAAAGCTTAACCGGTCGCTATTATTCTCCTGAAAAGTTGCCCCGAGAATAGATTCTATTTGGAACTTATTAAAACTGCTGTTATACAATAGCTGCGGTTCTATAATCCAAGAATCTCTAGTGGAATTTAAGTGTGAAGAATTATTCTGTTCCTGGTTCGCTGGGTTGTAGGATTTTGCTGGAAGCTTCCACAATTCAGCACTTTGGTAATCTGTATATCCTAGATTAGCTTTAGCCGTGAATCCATTAAAGATCTCATAGCTCAGGCTCATGTTGGAAATTAGATGATTTGTTTTTGTGGTGTTGTAATTATAATATCCTTTTAAAGGGTTATCAAGTCCCGCTTCGCTCCATGCTTCCCAACTCAAGCTCCCGTCTTCCTGGAAGACCGAAGGAGCATTAGGAGGCAGCAGGTAAATGGCCGAATTCAGGTTTAGGTTTCCCACAAGATTATTCACATCAAGACCATAATTCATCGAAAAATTTAAGTTGAAACGCTTATCTGAAGAATGATGATTGATATTAAGATTTCCGGTGACCTTGCGGTATTTGTAATCCCCTGGATATACAGTACCCTGTGTAAAATAAGATCCCCCCATACGGAAAGAAGTATTTTCAGAACCTCCGGAAAAATTCAAACTGGTATTCATTGTTCTGGAAGTACCTCCAAAAGCAAATTCCTGCCAGTCTGTATAGCGATCATTGTCCCACAGCAATAAATCATATGCATTACGTTCGGTAGGTTCCACTTCATCGTTTTGAAAAGCCCTCCGTCGAATTCGCAGATATTCATCAGTATTGAGTAATTCCAGCCGATTAGGTACGGTGGCCACACCTGTATAAAAGTTAGCCTCTACGGTTGTCTTTTTTAATGTTCCGTTTTTAGTGGTAACCAGGATCACTCCATTAGCTCCCCGGGAACCATAAATAGCAGTAGCATCGGCATCTTTTAATACCTCAATACTTTCTATATTAGAAAGACTAAGATTATTTAAAGGATCTATCCCAGCACTTCCCAAGAGAGAATTACTCTCTACAGGCGTGGAATTAATGGGAACACCATCAATAATATACAAAGGATAATTACCTTCAGCCCGTAAACTGTTTTGACCTCTAATTTGGATAATTCCTGCCATCCCGGGATGACTTCCTCCCGGAGTCACCTGTAGCCCGGCAACCCTCCCTTGCAGCGCTTGCAATGGGCTTACTACAGGCTGGTTTTCAATTTCTGAAGCAGTCACCCTAGAGATATTCCCGGTACGCTCCCGCTCGGTAACCGTGTAATACCCTGCATTGATGGTTACTTCCTCAAGCGCATCTACATCATTTTCCAGAGATATGGAAAGGACCGATTGATTTTCAACCAGGATTTCCTGCGGTTTGTAACCTACAAAGGAAAATATCAAAACATCACCTGGATTCGCGACAATGTCATAGCGCCCCTCTATATTGGTAGTGGTTCCATAATTTTTCCCATCTACCCTCACGGTAACCCCTAAAAGTGGTTCTCCAGTGGGACCGGTAACGGTACCGCTTATTTGTTGTTGATAAAGATCATGGTGATAGGGAGTAGCCGCCTGCACCTCACCTATGGCCAGAATGACCAGAATGGCCATGGCCAGGAGAAACATGATTGCAAGCATGCCTCTCTTGTAATTATTTTTCATAATTTTACAGTAGTTAAATGAAACATTAGTTTTATGAAAGCTTAGGCCTTCCCTACCAGACGCCAATCTTAAGGGAAGGCTTTCTTGCTTTTACCCGTCAAAACGAGTGTTCCTCTTTTTCTTTTTTCATGTGCAGTTCTTTTTTTTAGCTAAAACAAACTCATCATATGGAGCAAAAAAGGCATCCATGTCCCGTTTACCCACTGCCCTCCACTTCTTAATAGAAATGAAAGGCAGTTCCCAACCCAACTACTGTAGTAATAGGACTCCACAGTAACCCACGGGATTGTTAAATTGTTTTCCTGTTCCCGCAAACAGGATTTATAAATACACTGCATAAGCGAGTGCCGGCCACGATGGCCTGTAACTATATGTAGGGTATATTTAAATTTTAAATACGAATTCTTATCGTGAAGAAACAACAGCTTTGAGAAGAAAAGTTACCGCATAAAAAATGGGCGTGACTAAGCTTATTGTATCAGAGGTACTGGTATACCTTGCACACAGATAAGTCAGATGACACGCCCGGGTCGTGAGCATCCTTGCTTATCACCTCGTGTGCTAAAAATTACCAGTTTTCTGATACGAGACTCAAAGCGAAATGCTTCTAATATTTTAAGAAGTTCGCAATATATTAATTATGAAGTAAATATATACAAAAATATTGTAATGCATATGCATTACAATAAAAAAATTGAATTAGCCCAAATTGCAGTATGGGTAAGCTCAGAAAAGAAGACATAATTTTACGCCAGAAAATTAAGCTGAGATTAAAGCGATTACGGGGAAGAGAATCCAAATCAAGCCTTTCGAAAGAAATTGATATTGATAGACAAAATTTTCAACCTTGGGAAGAGATAGGTTCAGAAAGAGGAATGACTATTTATTCCATTAGTAGAGTTTGCAAATCACTGGGAATAACCCTTAAAGATTTTTTTGATGATGATATTTTTAAGGAAACTCTAGAAGATCATCCCAATCAAGATTAGAATAGATCTAATTTATCCGGATATCTTTATAGATTTCAACGAAAACCTATAAAGGGAATATGAAAGATATAGATTACCTCCATCCTACCGGTTGTATAAGTTCTCCTTTTTTGAAGATCAGGTCATATTGATGGTGAACTGTAAGAAGCTTTAATTCGCAAAAAGTTGTTTTTTCACGTCTATAAAGCACTTCCATACACATTAAATCAATATTTTACCTCACCCTATCTAGGAAAATTGAAATAACTATGAATTTTCTATAAGCTACCTAATTATAATTTCTCACCATTCTTTGATTAACTAAATTATTTTGTGAATTATTAATTTTTGCTACTTGATGGAAACTACCTCCAAAAGCACTAGAACTTAAATCTAAATTTTTAAGTTACTTATTAAAATAGAACTTAATATATTCGCATTAATCAGCATTTAACGTAAGTGAATTTCCATTATTTAATTCCTTAAATTCAATTCTAAACAAGCGAAATGAATTAAGTCTGATAAGAGTAGATTACCATTTGACAATAAAATTAATGGAAATCATTTATATCTTCTAGCTATTTCTAAAGATGAGAAACATGCAACCAAATAAAATACCTTTTACAGTTTCAGCAAGGACGGCTCGATTAATAGGAAGAGAAAATATCGCAACCTCCAAAGGAGCAATAATTGAATTGGTTAAAAATGGTTATGATGCTGATAGCAAAATCAGTATCGTTTATTTTGATAATAAATATTCAAGTTTTTCTAAGGAAATAGATGAACAACATTATAATACCCTTATAAACAAAGGTATTTCTTCTGATTTAATGGCAAGTTTATATTCTTATTATGAGGATGAAGAATTATATATTTTTCACGATAATATAAACGATGATAAAAAAAAGGAATTCAAATCATTAATATCAGAATTCTCCATCCTTTATATAATTGATTCAGGAGAGGGAATGACTCAGAATATAATACGCGACCATTGGATGACTATAGGAACAGACAATAAAGCAAATAATGTCTTTACCAAATCTGGCAGGGTCAAATCAGGCGCAAAAGGAATAGGTCGTTTTGCATTAGATAAACTCGGAGGAAAATGTGAAATGACCACTATTTTTGATCCTTCTTCTCATTTAACCGATACGGATTTTGAAGGAAATCCAACAAATTATAGTGGTTATAAGTGGTTGGTGAATTGGGAAGATTTTGAAGGTGACTACAAAACAATCGGTTCTGTTGGAGCACTATTAATTGGATTAAATTCAGATAATTTAAAGGAATATCTGGAAAAAATTATACCCAAAGAATTTCTTCAAAAAGTGAACTCAGAAAAAGAATTTAAATCTGGAACAATTTTGAAAATAACAGATTTAAGGGACAATTGGGAAGATTACTTTGTTGATCAGGTATACTCTGATTTAGAAGTACTTGTTCCTCCTAAAGAAAGTGGCGGCTATGAAATCTATGTATTTAGCTCCTTAAATTCTAACAAATACGGAGAAGTTCTCGGATCAATTTGTGATGATTTTGATTATAAGCTTATAGCTTCAGCTGACGAAAATCAAAACGTAAAAATTAAAGTATTTAGAAATGAATATGATATTGAGTTAATCCCAAATGATTTTTTTGAGCGAGAAGAAATGAAAAAAGATAACTATAGAAAATCAGATTTTCTAAAAGGTTATTGGGAAAAAACTACAACATTTTCCAACTTACTAAAGGGATTTAACGAAATTGACGAGGAAAAAATTTTTGATAATATTGGCTTATTCGATTTTACTTTTTACTTTTTAAAACGCCAGACCAATTCAGCTGATGCTAAGAAATACTTCCATAGAAATTTTATGTCCAACAGTCGCAAAGATTGGCTAAATAAATTTGGAGGTATAAAATTATTTAGAGACAACTTTAGAGTAAGGCCATATGGTGAAGTAAGTAATGTTGCTTTCGACTGGCTTGGACTTGGTAATCGTAAATCGTCAAGTCCCGCTGGAGTCGCAAAAAAGGAGGGTGGCTATAAGGTCGAACCTGAAAATGTAGCTGGTGCTATTAGTATCTCTCGGCTAACCAATGTAAATTTTGAAGATAAATCAAGTCGTGAAGGACTACAGGAGAATAAAACTTTTCGAATTTTCACTTTATTAGTAGCTGAAATTATCTCAGAATTTGAAAAAGATAGAGCATATATAGCTAGAGTAATGTCCGATTATGATGATCAAAAGTATGGCCCTGAGAGAGACAGACAGAAGGCAGAAAAGCTTAAGAAAGAAATAATCGCAAAAAGTCGAGCTAAAAAGGAATCATTACAAGGAATTTCTCCTGAAAGCCAAGAGGAAGAAAGTAACTCCGATAAGGAAAAAGAAATTTTAGCTAGTGAATTAGAACGTCAAGAAGAAGAAATTGAAAAGCTAAAGGACGAACAAAAAATTTTACGTGGTCTTGCCAGCAGCGGAATAGTATTGGCGTCATTTAGTCATGATTTAAGTAAATTAAATGATGTTTTAGCTTCAAGAACTGATAAATTAAAAAATCTAATGTCTGAAAAGATTTTAGAATCCGATTATTTTCATGTACGAGATAGTAAAAATCCTTTTAAACAAATAGAAAGAATAAAAAAACAAGATGTTAAACTCCAGAACTGGTTAAATTTTTCATTAGGAGCGACAAGAAAAGATAAAAGGAAGAGAAAACAATTATTTCTAAAACCATATTTTTTAAACCTAAAGGAGGATTGGAGTACTGTTTTAAATGAACGAGGTATCGAAATGAACTTAACAGAAATTGAGGAACTTGATATGCGAGTATTTGAAATAGATATTGATAGTATATTCAATAATCTACTTGTAAATTCCATCGATGCGTTTATAAAATCTAAAGAAGACAGAAAAAGAGAAGTTATCATAAAAGTTAGAAGTAATTCAAAAGAAATTATCCTAGATTATCATGATAATGGCCCAGGATTATCTAAAGATATTAACAATCCTGAGGTGATTTTTGAGCCTTTATATACCACAAGAAGGAATCAACATACTGGTGAAGAAGAAGGCACTGGTTTAGGAATGTGGTTAATAAAATCAATTGTAGAAGAAAATGATGGAAAAGTGTTACTCCTCTATCCAGAGACTGGATTTGGAATACGTTTAACTTTTCCAATTAAATATAAAAGATAAGAATGTATAAATTATTATTTATTGATGAAGAAAAGGATACTTTAGATGATTTTGAAGATTTTGTAGAGGATTTCACTGGGAAAACGGAACTTACCGCTGTTAGTCGTCTTCCTTTATCAAATAAAGGTGAAATGATCGATGAAATTATAAAGATAGCTCCTGATGCTCTCATTACAGATTTCAGATTAAATGAAATGAAAAGCGATATAAATTATAATGTACCTTATAATGGGGTTGATTTAGTTGAAGAATTTCAATCGATTAGAAATTATTTCCCATGTTTTGTTTTAACGGCTTTAGACGATGAAGCTGTCAGTCAAAGTGATGATGTGAACATCGTATATGTTAAGAACCTAATTTATAATCAAGAAGAAGCAGAAGGAAAAGCAAAAGCTAAATTTTTGGATAGAGTTGTGAGCCAAATAGAACATTATAGAGCAAGAATTGAAAACGCGCAGACTGAACTTACAAGACTGATTGAAATTAGAAAGCTAGGAAAAGCAGATATCGAGGTTGAAAATCAGATCATAATGCTGGATGATTTTCTGGAAAAATCAATCGACGCAAGAAATTCAATACCATCGGAATTTAAATCCCTCTCTAATTCAAATAGATTAGATAACATTTTGAATAGAGTTAATAAAATTTTGCAAAAATTAGATAACGATGCCGAATAAATTTCGACTAACAAGACCGAAAAGAACATGCACTAAAACATATAAAAGTTATCGGAGCTACAAATCATATTTAGCAAATGACTTCAATAACCGTTGTGGATATACTGATTGTCCTGATTTTTGGTTTGGAGGTAAAAATAATTTTCATATTGACCATTTTAAACCCTATTCCAAAAATCCAGATTTAGTTTCAAATTATTCGAATCTCGTTTACTGTTGTTCCTACGTCAATATCCTAAAGTCAGATGATGAAGGGAGTTATATTGATCCTTGTGAAATTGATTTTAATGACCATTTTGAAAGATTACAGGATGGAACTATAATACCTGTTAAGAATTCTGTGGAGGCAATTTATATGCATACAAAGCTGAAGCTTGGACTTGTTAGATATAGTCTAATCTGGAAATTAGATGAAATGTTTCAAAAGAAAATTAAACTTCAATCTATAATAGACAAAACAAATAATGAGGAAATTAAAGGAGACTTGCTACAACTCTACTATGAGTTGGATAAAGAGTTCTCCAGATACATGAATTACTTAAAGGCTAATCAATAGGTGACTAGTACAATATTTAAAACTCTTAAATCATATTCTACTAAACCAATTGAAGTAGATAGGCTTATTGTATCAGCCTTTTTAGAAATTAATAAAGTTGAAGTACGAAATAATACGATTATAAAATCTTTAATTATAAAACAAAAGGATACCTCATTTCGTAACTTAAAATTTTTTATTTCCACTATAAAATCTGAAATTAAAAACTTTGATTTAGAGGCTTTAATTGAACTTTTTGAATTCGTAATTTCTCCGTCAGATAGAATAATAAATGGAGCAATTTATACGCCATTTGAAATAAGAAATTACATAGCCCAAAAATCAATTTCTAATAAAGCAATTCTTAATTCAAAATTTAAAGTATGTGATCCTGCCTGTGGCTGTGCAGGTTTTCTTTTAACTGCCAGTCAATTAATCCATAAACATACCGGGAAAAGTTATTCGGATATATACAGGGAGAATATTTATGGATTAGACATTCAAAATTATTCTATTAAACGTTCAAAAATCTTATTAAGTTTAGCTGCAATCTTAGAAGGAGAGGACGAAAATTTTGAATTTAATCTTTATCAAGGGAATGCTCTAAGTTTTGAATGGTCTAACATTCTTAAAGGATTTAAAGGATTCTCAGTCGTAGTAGGGAATCCGCCATATGTTTGTTCCAGAAATATAGATGAAGAATCTAAAGCATTATTAGATAATTGGTCAGTTTGTTCAACAGGACATCCAGATCTATACATTCCATTTTTTCAAATTGGAATAAATCTTTTAGAAACTGGTGGAAAAATGGGTTATATAACCATGAATACTTTCTTTAAAAGTGTAAACGGGAGAGCACTTAGAGCGTATTTTCAGGAAAAAACTTCAAACCTGGAAATTATAGATTTTGGAGCTTATCAGGTATTTGATTCTAAATCTACTTACACTTGTATTTGTTTGTTCGAGAACACCCCTTCAGACCATTTAGATTATGTGAAATTAGACAACCTTAATGATCTACTTGAAAATAACTTTAATTCAAAAAAGATCCATTACAAAACTCTTAATTCTGAGAGAGGATGGAATTTAGAAGAACAACAACTAATTGATAAAATTGAAAGTACTGGAATTGCCTTAGGTAAAAAATTTAAGTCTAGAAATGGTATAGCTACCTTGAAGAATAAAATTTACATATTTGATCCATTTAGACATGATGAACAATTCTACTATATTATTCATGATGGCAAAGAATATCCCATTGAAAGGAATTGCTGTGTTGATATTGTAAATCCGAATAAACTTATTAATCTAGACTCGGTTGAAACACTTCGGAAAAAAATAATCTTTCCTTATGCAATCAATAATAACCAAGTAAAGACTATCGACGAGAATCAATTCGCGAATAATTTCCCGAATGCTTATAGTTATTTAGATTCTAATAGAAAAGAGTTGGCTAAAAGGGATAAAGGCAAGGGGGCGGAATATGATATTTGGTATCAATATGGAAGAAATCAATCCTTAGAACCTTTTCCGTATAAACTATTATTTCCGCATATCTCACCACATATACCTAATTATGTAACTAATGATGAGCCTGATTTACTATTTGTAAATGGCTTAGCAATCGTATCAGAAAATCTCCGAGATTTAGAATTTTTAAGGAAAGTTATGTCCTCAAGATTATTCTGGTTTTATATAGTAAATACGAGTAAACCCTATGGCTCCGGATATTATTCCCTTAGTAGAAATTATATCAAGCATTTTGGAATTTACGAATTTAATGAAGAGCAAATAGAATATTTGATCTGTACTGAAAACCAGAATGAAATAGACCTTTTTCTTGAAAGGTTATATAACATTGATTTGAGTCATTTTAAAACTCCAGACCAAAACTTAGAAACTGAGGCGGCTTAAATTTTCAGAATAATAATGACAGGAGAATCCTTAAGAACTTTGTTCGAAATAGAAGTATCCCATGCTCTTTACAGAAAAGACGGTAAATGGTATCATAATCTTAAAAAATTTCCGGGAATACTTTTCGATCATACAGGTTATATAGTTTTTGAAACAGAAGAAGACTATATTAATAATCCCTATTTAAAAATAACTAAGGATCTTCATATTAAAAATGGTATTAGTTCTATACCAGGCTATCAGAATTTCACAACGGATCAAAAAGATTTAATAGAGAAAACCTTTTTTAGAGATTCTAAAGATCCTCTGTCAAAACCGATGATAAATGATGTTATAATTAAAAATGAAGTGTTTAACAATTATTCTCATTGGTTTAAAAAACTAAAACGAGGTGCGAGTGGACGTTTAGGCAAAGCACCTCATAAGCCAATTTTACTTCTGGCAGTTATTAAGGCTATAGGTAAAAACCAGATTTTAGATCATCGCATTTTTATCACCCCCGAGCTTCTTTTAAACTTTAGGGATATTTGGAGTCAATTAGTAGATACAGGTCATACTGAGAATTTTGCGCTTCCTTTTTTCCATATGCGTTCGGAGCCTTTCTGGAGACTAATAGCAAAACCGGGAATGGAAATAGGAATCACCAGTTCTGGAAGTATTAAAAGTTTTAAAAATCTCAAAGACACCATCGCATTTGCTGAAATTGACAGGGATTTATTCTTGCTTCTTCAGCAATCTCATTTTCGTGAGTTCCTCAAAGTACAGTTATTAGATCAATACTTTTACAATGCAAAAAATAATTATCTAAATAATCAGGATTTCACGAAAGAGTTTGAACTCGAATTTCAAATTCAGAATGCGTCTAGTAAAGAATACAAGGAGAAAATTCAATTAATCAAATCAACACTTGGCGAAAGCCAATTCCAAGAAGAACTTTTTATTCGTGGCGGGTTATTTAAAAGGAGTATTCCGAGAATATACGATCATCGTTGCTGTATCTCTGGAATGCGGATTATGGGGCCTCCAAACATACAGATGATTGATGCCTGCCATATTTACCCCTTTAGTCTTTCCAATGATGATACGGTTAAAAACGGGATTGCTCTATCCCCTACCCTGCACCGTGCTTTTGACCGCGGGCTTATAAGCATTACCGAAGATTATAAAGTAAAGGTTTCTGCGGTCGTTAATGACACTGATTCTAATTTTACCTTATCTCAGTTTCACAACAAGAAAATTTATCTGCCTAATAGAGAGTCTTGGTATCCTTCTATTGAATCTTTAGATTGGCACCGAGAGCATATATTTCTCAACTAATTATTCAAATTTATAATAGTATTGCTATTAATTTACCAATTAAAAAATATGACCGCATGGGACTCAATGCTTTAATTTCAATAGATCTAAAGAATAACCGAAAAGATAATTGTGAAATTTTCGTGGAAGAAATGCAACATAAAGAATGGTCTCTTCTGGAAGAGGTTTCGAATACCTGGGTAACAAGTTTTAATGAAGGGGTTACCAGGGAAAAAGCACTACAGGTTATACAGAATGATATACTGGAGAGTAAAACTAAAGCTCAACTTGATACGATTAGTCTAGCGGTTCAATTAGCCGAAAAGGATATAGTATTTGGTGAGTTTTAATGGCTGTCTGGTAAATTTCAAAACACATAAACCCAGGAAGTAAAAGCTACTACCGTTTTTTCACGGTCTTTATAATTATTAAAATTTCGATATACTAATAAATTTGGAATAATTCCATTTTTATGTAATTATTCCAATCACTACTTTTGTTTCTATGAAAGTAGTTCCCATATCATTTCCCAAAATCCCTATCTTGCCCTTTATAGGCTCCATAACCGCCGGTTTCCCATCACCTGCAGATGATCACTTAGATAATTCGATTGATTTAAATTTAGAAATTATTAAAGATAGGGATGCCACATTTTTTGGCCGTGTAGAAGGAGATTCTATGACCGGTGCCGGAATTGAACACGGTGATCTTTTAGTAATCAATAAGGGTTTGGAACCCAGGAATGGCAAAATAGCAGTTTGCTTTATCGATGGTGAATTCACCGTAAAGCGGATAAAAATTGAGAAAGATGTTATTTGGCTGATTGCTGAGAACCAAAAATATAAACCTATCAAGGTAACCCATGAAAATGACTTCTTGATCTGGGGTATTGTGACCAATGTAATCAAGTATGTATGATGTATGCCCTGGTAGACTGCAATAATTTCTATGCTTCCTGTGAGAGAGTTTTTAATCCTTCCTTAGAAAACAAGCCAGTTGTAGTTCTCTCTAATAATGACGGCTGCGTTATCGCCAGAAGTAACGAATCCAAGGCAATAGGTATCCCAATGGGCGCGCCGGCTTTTCAATTTGAAAAATTGTTTCAGAGTAATGGTGTTCATGTATTTTCCTCCAATTATGCGTTATATGGAGATATGAGCAGACGGGTAATGAATATACTTTCTGAATTTACTCCTGACATTGAGATCTATTCTATAGATGAAGCCTTTCTTCTGCTTGCAGGTTTTGAAGAACATTTTGACCTGCAAACTTATGGCAGAAAAATGATCCAGGCCGTAAGAAGTAGAACTGGAATTCCTATTAGCGTTGGTATCGCGCCGACCAAGGCGCTAGCAAAGGTAGCCAACAAAATCGCTAAGAAATTTTCAAATAGAACTGAAGGTGTTTACATTTTAGATAGTCCTGAAAAGATCAGAAAGGCATTACTATGGACTAAAATTGGTGATGTTTGGGGTATTGGCAGGCAGTATGAGAAAAGGCTCACCGCTCTTAATATTAAAAATGCGCAGCAGTTTGTGGAACTACATGATGAATATGTGAGGAAAGAGTTTTCTGTAGTAGGTTTACGATTGAAACGTGACCTTTCTGGTCTTACTACGTTATCATTAGAAGCCACTCCGGTTAAAAAAAATATTGCAGTCACCCGAGCATTTGAAAAAATGTATAGTGAGTATGATGATCTCAAAGAGCGTGTTTCAACCTATGCCATTAAAATTGGTGAGAAACTTAGAAAACAGGAGAGCAACTGCTCGCTAATTCAAATCTTTCTGCTTACCAACTCCTTCAGGAAGGATCTAAAGCAGTATCGGGCGAGTATTTCCATTTATACTCCTTATCCTACTAATTCAAGCATCACATTAGTAAAAGCTGCTCTCACAGGTTTGAAGATGATTTTTAAAGAAGGGTATCAATATAAAAAAGCAGGTATTATAGCTAGTAAGTTAACTCCCGGTAACCAGAAACAATACCAACTATTTGCAAAAGAAAATCCTAAGCATACTAATTTGATGAAAGTTGTTGATCAGTTGAATTTTAGGGAAAATAATAAGATAAAGTTCGGTGGTCAGGATTTAGGACGTACCTGGAAAATAAAGCAGGGAAAATTATCAAATCGTTACAGTACGAGGCTTAATGAATTGATAATCATAAAGGTTTAATGAATATCTTTATATAAGATATCAACATTATATTGATGAAACTTCTAATCCCGTTATTACTAATTTACAGTTCATTATTTGCCCAGACTACTTATAAAAGTCTAGCTTCCGAGTACTACTATTTAAATTATGAAGAACCATCGAAAATTGAATGGTTGGAACGAGATATCATCATTAGCGATCGTAATATTGTCGTGAAAAGTTTTGGTAGAGAGGCTATTGATATTCAAAGTTGGACTGTTCAGCGTAAGAAAAAGATTGTTTCCAACAATGAGACCTTGGAGGTGATTGATGTATTTCTTTCATCTGGCGAAGAACACGAATACCCGGCCACTTTCACTATAATACATCCACATGATGGGAACGTGGAAATTATTACCTGTGAAATACCACCAGATTCCGTATTGAAATTAGCAGATGGCGCACCCATTACAGTTAGATTATTTATCGATTGATGAAATTAATTTGGAAGGAACACAAAAAATTGAACACTTACCCCCTACTTGTGCTAATTTCACCTGCCATTCAGGTAAGAAGATAGTTGCGTTCACAATAGCAAGGGCCCGAACTCTCTGTCTGAGTTAAAATCTATCAGTTTTTTTTTATCCTCCATTATTCATTTGCAGCACATTAAATAATGAGCCTTACGGATTGTCGTAATTAAAATTCATATCATGGGTTTACCTTTCAATGCAAATTGAAAAATATAGTATTATGCCCGACTATTATGCAAACAAAAACCCACAGTCCAATGGAGATCACGAGGTTCATGAAGATAAATATTGCACGAAACAACCTGAGCTGGTAAATCGATTAGATTTAGGTTATCATACAGATTGTCACAGCGCGGTGCGTGAAGCTCAAAAAACCTATAATCAATCGAATGATTGTTACTACTGTTGCAAACCTTGCCATACTAGCTAACCCTTTAAAGAGAAAATTCTAAAACTCAAATTATGGAACCACTTACAGCCATTAAACCGGGACCAAAACCTAAAAAACCCGACGGTACACCAGATAGAAGAAGACGGGTGAATCCAGAAACAAAACCAAAACATCCAAAATTAAAACCTCATGAGCATAAGCCTGGTGATTAGGACTTAGTTTTATGGGAAACCGTAAGCATGTATAGTTGGATCTTTTTAATTTTCAATTGAATTTAAAAATTATATGATTATGGCAGTAAAGCATACACCATCAGGAGAAGTACACAAAGGGCAAAAAGGAGGAACTACGGGTTGCGGGGTAGATACTAAGAGCAAACCCGATCACTGGATAAATACTTCGGCCAGTATTACCTGTTCTAAGAATGGCTGTAAGTAGAAAAACTAAGGTATAATTCCTGAATAATAAAATGAAGTCTTTGGTGAATTCTAATAATTGACTATCTCAATAAAATGAAATATTTTCTTCCGGTTTTATTTACCTTCTTTTTATCTCAAATTGTAATTGCACAGGAAGCAATTAAAGAAACTTCTATTGCTTCCTGCTGTGATGGAAAAGAAGCCAAGTGCACTGGATCCTCCTACTGTAGGGCCTGCTCTAATTGTAGTAGATGCGGCCATTGTAATGGTGGCGGTTCCTGCGGAGTATGCGCAAGACGAACGAGTACTTCAACATCAAACTATTATTCTAATTCTAACAGATCTTCCCGAACTCTTAAAACTTCCACTAGAAATTCCTTTTCTCTAGCAAACGATCCTCAATCGGAATATTACCTCAAAACGCTCAAAGTGACCTCAAAAACTTTGAATTTAAGAGAAGGTCCAGGTTCTGAGTATGATATTATAACCACTCTACCACTACATAAGGAACTCATTTATTTAGCCATGATAGGTGATTGGGTTAAAGTAAAAAGCAGGAATGAAGAAACTACAGGTTTCGTTCATTATAAATATGTGGTTGTAGTTGACAAGTAATATACTTTTTGAAAATTAATCATGGCCTGGAGATATCGCAAAAAAATAAAATTAATTCCTGGAGTACATTTAAATTTAAGTAAGAGCGGAATAAATACTTCTATAGGAGTAAGAGGTGCGAGCATTACTTTGGGTAAAAACGGTACTTATTTAAATACCAGTATTCCTGGCACAGGCATTTACCAAAGGCAAAAATTATCTGGAAGTACTAAAAATAATCCTGGCAAAAATGGTTTTGCCCGGAGTTCTCTAGTGAATGATGAAACGGAAATCGTAAGTGCTGATGTAAATGAAATCACCAGCCGGGATATGATGGAGATTAAAGAGGCCATTATTATGGCTGGAAACCAAAGAGCAGAACTTAAAAAGGATCTGGCAAAAGTGCGTTCAAAGCTAAATCTTACACGGCTACATCTGGTTATCAGTTATATTTTTCTATATGGTCTAATTTTTAAGATTGCTAATAAAATCAGGGAGGATATCGCTGCTCAAAAATTGGCTATCCTACAGTTAAGGCAGGAGATAGGACACTGTTATGTCAATCTGGATATAGATTTTGATGAAGAGTTTCAAAATAGTTATAACCAGCTAAGGAAACAATTTAGTTCCCTTTGCAACTCCTATAAGATTTGGGACGTAACCAGCGAACAATATCAAGACAGAATAGCCACCCGTTCTTCAGCAAAGAATTTAGTACATAAAAAAGAGATTCGATTTTATATTAGTTCACTAGAATTTATTAAGTGTAAATTCGATGCCCTAGTGTTCAAAAACGCTAATGGAGCAGACCTCTATTTGTATCCAAATTTTGTAGTGATGTACACCAGCCCGTTAAAATTTGCCATTATTGGAATTGATGAGCTGGAATTTCATTACCGCCATGTGAGATTTACTGAAACCGGTACCGTACCTAAAGATTCCCAAATTATAGATTACACCTGGACAAAAGTTAACAAAAATGGTTCTCGAGATAAAAGGTTTAAAGCCAATTACCAGATTCCTGTGGTAAAATACGGTGAAATTCGACTTAAATCTTACACCGGTTTAAACGAGGAGTACCAGTTTAGCAATTACGAATTATCAAATGATTTTGGAGATGCTTTCCTGCAATTTCAAGAGATGATTAAGAATAGTACTGCTTAGTGTAATGACAAAAAACGCTATTCTATACGCAGACTGGATCTTCTATTACTGTCTGCGTTACTTGTTCACTGCGGACAATACATACTTATTAATCATATAATTTGTGATAGGTCTCAAGGTTTTACCGTTTTCAGGGTTGATTCCGGGAGCTGTAAAATAATAAAGTTCATTATTGAATTTATCATACCACACCTGCACCTCCCCATTTTTAAAGAAGGAGGTGGTATCACTTACTTCGATCTGTCTAAAATTCTCTACTAAATATGCCCTGTATATTTGCTCTCCCCGCTCACCTTCACATTTTTTTGATTCATAATGGTCTTCAACCCAAATCATACATTCTTCACTTTCATTCATAAAACTTATATATCCTGCTGTACATATCAAAGGAATTAAAGCTATCAATACCCACTGTCTAAAACCTTTTATAGCGTACTGGCCTTTGGGTTCTTTGGTTACATTGATTTCTAACTTATTGTTTTCAGCTGAATTTTTAGAAAGTAAATATTCATTGTAATCTGAATATCCCAGGTATCTGGCCAATATATCTATAGTTTCCCCTTTAGGAATACTGTCATTTTTATAATAGCGCTCAAGAGACTTATAGGAAAGCTGATACTTGAAATTCTCAAGCAAGCTCTCAGAAATATATTCACACTTTCCCCTTAAGCTTTTTATACCCGATTCCTTCTCAGCTTTTTTAAATATTTCCTCCAAAAATTTCTTCATAGGTAAATTTTAGACTCCAGAACAGTTTTACAATTTAACATCTAATCCACTCATTTACAAATAGATCGATTATGAGACAAAATTGTCTCACAGTTGTCCCACACTTGTCTCAGCAAAAACCTCCATCACCTCCAATATTTGCATCGTGATCGAATGACTATTGGGCCTGCAACCTAATGTGCGCAACATTCCTCACTCATGATTAATCAATACGGCCTGCAGGGTCACCGGGAAGTAACTCATTGCTGCCGTATTGGTTTTCAACTTCCCAAAGGTATCCGGTTTACGGATTTCCACATTACGGAATGTCGTAAAAACAGGGCTTGGCTCTAATGGCATTCTCATGTCAAACTTTTAAAAATTAAATCATGAAAAAAATAATATTAGCACTAGTCATACTGGTTGCAAACATGTCACTTATCGCTTGTACCGATGATAGTCTGGCAGAAGCACAGGAAGAAATAAACGCTCCACATTATGCAGATTCTGATGATGAGCATATTGATCCACCAGAAGATCCACCAAGTGATGGGGAATAATGATCAGTAATTAGAAAGCCACTTTTAAAAGTGGCTTTTTTTTATGCATTTTGTATAAATTGGTCTTATGAATAAAGCTTACCCCCTGCTTGCTTTTATTTTAGTTATCATCGTTAGTTGTACGAATAATAATGATGTAAATCTAACAAAAAATAGGACCGATCATGCCTACGAACTATTTCTTGAAGCAAAAAAGGAAAAAGAAATAGGAAAGAAGCTAAAGTTACTGGAAACTGCCAATTATAATATAAAGTCTATAGAAGATACACTTTTATATGATATACTCGATAACCAAATCTATTACCACAATTCCATAAAAGCCTACGATAGCTCATTATATTATTCAAATGTAATGATCAATAATGCTGCAAAAATCAATGACACTTTAAGCCTGGCGAATGGGTACTACCGTAAGGCCAGAACATTCCTTTACTTAAATAAACAAGAGCAGGTTCTAGAAAACATGTATAGATCTCAAAGTCTGTACAAATCGATTCATGATTCTATTAAGGTAGGAAAAAGGCTGGTTGAACTGGCTAATGCTCAGGATAGACTCGGTGATTTTACAGGAAGCCATCAAACAGCTACAGATGCCCTAAATTATATAGCGAATGATGATTCAATTTATCTAGCTAGTGCTCATACTCTGCTGGCATTAACCAGCTCAAAGCTGGATGACTTCGAAACATCTATCAAGGAGAATTTGGAGGCCTTGAGATATGTGAACACACTTAATGACAGCCTAGTAATTCTAAATAATATTGGTGTTAATTACAGAAGAATCGGGAATTTCGCAAAATCTAATGAAATTTTTGAAGATGCAATAAATAAGGCCCAAGACTCTATTAGAATAACTCGAAGCTTAAAGGACAATTATTATTACAATCAATATTTTTTTACCGGCAAAAATGTAATTCCAGAACTTGAACAGATTGCAGCACAAAGAGAAAGATCTAATGATACTGAAGGCCTTCTTAGTAGTTACAACCACCTTAGCTTAATGTATCAGAAATATAACCTAAATAAAGCTAGAGAAATAGCTAAACGGTATTTAAGCACTGCAAAGGCATTTGGAAATTCACAGGAAGAACTAAAAGCTTTTGAAATACTTATTCAGCTTAATAAAGAAGATGCTAGTCGAAACTATGCACAGGAATATTTTACTCTAAATGATAGTATAAATACTGCTCGAAATAAGATTAAAAATCTATTCGCTAAAATCAAATTTGATGAAGAGGAAAAATTAAAAGAAATTGAGAATCTGGAGATCCAGTCTGCTGCGAGTAAACTGGAAGCAGAAAAAGAAAAAAACCAAAAGACTATCGTTACTATGGTATTAATTTTCCTAGTAGTAACCGCCATAATTATTTATTATCTTATAAAGCAAAATCATAAAAGAGATAAGATTAAGGAAATTTATGAAACCGAAGCCCGCTTATCGAAAAAGGTACATGATGAATTAGCCAATGATATTTTTCAAATTATGACTGATAAATCGATCACAGATACTTCAATAATTGACCGACTCGATAATGTATACCAAAGAACGCGAAATATCTCTAAAGAAAATAGTCTAATTCACACGGGTTCTGATTTTTCAGAGGAACTTCAAGGAATGATAAGCAGTACCATTCCGTCTACAACCAAAATATTCTTAATTGGATTAAGGAATATTGAATGGGACTTTTTCAGTCAGGAAAAGAAAATTGTAATATACCGGGTTCTTCAGGAATTACTGGTCAATTTTCGGAAACATAGCAAAGCCAGTCGCTTAAATTTAAGATTTGAAAATGAAAATGGAAATCTAAAAATTTTCTATAAGGATAACGGTGAAGGCACTACCCTTAAAAGCGAAAAATTCTCTGGTCTTCGTAATATGGAAAACCGTATTCATTTAATTGACGGATCTATTAAATTTCTATCTGAACCAGGTTCTGGTTTTTCTTGTCGAATAAATATTAACCGTTAAGATGTTCAAAAAAGTACTCATAGCCGAAGATCAAGATTTCGTTAACTTAGGGATTAAAGAAGTATTGCATAAACTGGAAATTGAATATTCCTCTCATACTCAATACTGTGATGACGCTTATTTAAAAATAAAACGTGCTGTTCTGGATAAAAACCCCTTCGAACTTTTAATCTGCGATTTAAATTTCAAGTCAGATCATAGAAACGAACAAATTACATCTGGAGAAGATTTAGCAGCAAAATTAAAGAATGAGATCCCCGGTTTAAAAATAATAATTAATACGGTAGAAGAACATCCCAACATTATTAAGAGGATTTGGAATTCAGGAATAGCTAATGCTTATGTAATTAAAAATAGAAATGGCTTTAAAAATCTTGAATTAACCATTAAAAAACTTTCTTACCATGACAAGTATTTGGCTCCCTCAATAGAGGATAAACTTTTAAAAAACAATATTGTAGAATTATCTGAGTATGAAATAGAACTTTTAAAATATATTTCAAAAGGATATAGCCAGGAGCAAGTTCATAAAATTTTTCAAGAACAAAAAATCTCACCAAATAGTAAAAGTTCAATTGAAAAAAAGCTCAAAGAATTAAGGGGTCTATTTGATGCACATACAAATCCCCATTTAATAACTATTATCAAGGATCTGCAAATCATTTGATTGATTCTTAAATCATCTGTAAAATTTCCACATATTTCCCAGATTACGGGAACCCGTAAGAGTTTAATTTTCAGACATATTAAATTTATTTCTGAATCAAATACTCTTATATGAAAAGAATTATCACCTATTGCCTTATATCCTTTTCAATCTTGGCAGTTTCTTGCAGTGCTGAAGATTCCAGAAGTGAATGTGGTACTCACAATGGTAAACAATTAAATATTGGACCTGAAGGAGGATGCTATTATATCAACAGCAATGGAAATAAGACTTACGTTGACAGGTCTGAATGTCGATGCTAGATTATGGTGTATTCCATTTTACCTAATCCAATTGAAATACCATGAGCAAAACACCTATTTCAACAGAATTGAAGAGCCATTTTTTACGCCTTTATCAAATGGCTTTAACTGATGATAAATTCGATGTACTAGAATTAAAAACACTTTATTCATTTGCAGATGATCGTGGAGTTCCAAGAGAAGAACTGGATCGATTGCTTTTAAATCCTGTAAATCATTCATCGACAATTCCAAAAGATGTAAATACAAGAATTGAATATTTGTATGATCTGGCAACGATGATTTTAGCTGATAATGTTATCACTGAAGATGAAAAAATCACCTTACGGAAATATTGCAGGAAGTTCGAATTTCTTGAAGAAAATGTAAATGAACTTGCTGATTATTTACTTGAATGCGTTCAAAAAGGTGTCCAAAAGGAAACTCTCATCAATAAATTAAATAGCTAAATATGGAATCTATTAAAAATCTATTTCGTTTAAAGGATGTACCAAGAGAAGTAAGTGATACTATGGCCTCTGAGTTTGATAGAGAACAGATTAGAATTACCTACTACCAGAGTGGATTCGCAGCATCAACAAAAGCCTCGGGAAAACCAATTGTTTTTCAAGCTTGTTTGCAAAACCTTTTTAGCAGCTTCGAAGATCAATGTCGCAGGCAGAATGCCGAGCAAGAGAAACTAAAGCAACCCTATAGAGAGGAACAGGAGAAGCTGAGAACTGAATTGAAAAAATCAGAAACAGGACTTTCTATTTTTGATGAAAAAGAAACAGAAGTAATTAATAAAATTGAATCCGTTAGACACGATATAGTAGATGTTAAGAACGCACCTGAAAAATATGGTGTTGAAGCAGATAAAAGACCAAGAGCTCAGTTTTATATAGGTTTAGCGGTCCTTCTGCCAATTACTCTATACCTTATAGTATTTTACATTTCAGCTTCGTATTCTGCGTTTTTCAAGGAGTTCACTAATGATGTTCTTACCGCTGCAATATTTGACAAAGATGCCTTGACAAATGCATTCAATGCAAGCTGGCTAGAAGGACTTTTAGTAATTACTATTCCATTTGTCTTTATGGGTTTAGGTTACGTTATTCATATGATGCAAAAGGGAATTGGTTTCGTAAATTATTTAAAACTCGCTGCACTACTAATAGTGACATTTTTATTTGATGGATTGCTAGCTTATCAAATTGAAAAGAAAATTTACGATTTCAACAGAACTCTTAACTCCCCGGACTATAATTTGGAAGTTGCTCTAGGAGAAGCTGAATTTTGGATGATCATTTTTGCGGGATTTGTAGTTTATATCATCTGGGGGTTGGTTTTCGATTTTATTATGAAAGAACATGAAAACCTGGATAAGATTAAGGTTTTTATAAGTAATAAAAAGGAACAGATTAAAAACCTGGAAAGAATTAGAGAAGATATTATCAGTAAAAAAGAGGAATTTAAGAACAAGATTACTGAAATTCAAGGTAGTATTTCGGAGATTCAATCAAAGATAAATGGATTTATATTCCCAATAAAAGAGTATTTGTTATATCATAATCAATATAAAGAAGGATGGTTCCAGGCCATTAATACTGAAATTGCACTTCCAACAAAAGAAAAGGAAGATCTTTTACAAGCTTGTAATAATATGGCTGAAATCCACCTAAAAGAAATGAATCTTGCGGACCAGGACTTTCAACATCTAGTATATTCTAAAAATTAATTACTAATGAAGTCTAAAATAATTTTAGCAGTCACTGCAATGATTATGTTTATCTCTTGCCAGTCTGATCAGAAAGAACAGCAACCTCAAGAAAGCAATAATAGTAATATATCTCCAATAAAAGGAGATATAAGATCACTGGAGAATTTAAACATCAGCTTTTTACTAGATCTTTCTGATAGAATAGATCCTGAGAAGTACCCTAATCCTGCCATGAACTTCTATGAGAGAGATGCTTCTTACATTAATTCAGTAGCGGAGGCTTTGCGTAGACATTTAAATTCAAAACGCATAAGGCAAATTGATGATAGGATTCAATTATACTTTGAACCAGAACCGTCAAATCCAGATATGAACGTGATTTCAGAGGAGTTGAAATTCAATTTCTCGAAAGAGAATATTTCTAAGGATCTGTTGAAAAAATTTGATGAAACTTATGAAAGTAAACCAAGGAAAATATATGAATTAGCCATAAAAGACAATAACTATATAGGTTCAGATACCTGGCGCTTTTTTAAAAACAAGGTTGATGATTACTGTATTGAAGAAGGCTATAGAAATATTTTAGTTGTCTTAACGGATGGCTATATTTTTCACAAGGACACCAAAATAAAGGAAGGTAATAAAACTTCATACCTTACTCCTGAGTACATACGATCCTTAAAATTAAATACAAACAACTGGAGAGACATCTATAAAAATAATGGATACGGTTACATACCGCTTGACAAGGATTTAAGTAATCTAGAGATACTCGTTTTAGGAATAAATCCTGATACTAAAAATGATTTTGAGGAAGAAATTATAAGGCAATATTGGACAGATTGGCTTCAAACTATGAACGTGAAACGTTTTAAGATCATGAAGGCTGATTTACCGTCAAATATGGATGAAATAATAAAAGATTTTATATGATGTTCTTTTGAATTACCGTAAAACCATACAAATTGTAAGGTATAAAATTCCAGAAACAAACCATAAGTGATTAGTTTTAAGGTATTAATAACCCTAAACTATCAAAATTATGATTCGAAAGATTCTATTTTTATCTACGATTGTAGCTTCTATCAGTTTTACGTCCTGTCAGAAAGAAGATACTGAAAACCCAATGGAAGCAACACCTGATTCGGCTAAGTATAGCCAAGAATTAGAAGTAACCGATGCAGTTAGAGAAAAAGTGAAAGCACTCAACTTAAACTCTAAACATATTGAAGTGATTACTCAACGAAATCTTGAAGGTGGTATTGAATCTCTTTTCAAAATAGAGGGCGATATCTTAATGAGTCCTGAGGCACTATTTGACATGGAGCCTGGTAGTATAACAGATAAGCAGTATCGTACCTACAACCTTGTTAGTAGTCCAAGCACAATAAACGTTATTGGTTATACTGGAGGATCTAATGCATTAACATCCAAGCAAAGATCTGCTCTCCAACGTGCTATCAATAATTATAATGACCTAAACATAGGACTAAGTTTTACCTTGACGTTTGGGACTAGCAACTATCAGGCTTATGATATAGTTGTATACCAAAACAAGAATGGTCAAGCGGGCGGTGTAGCTGGATTCCCAAGTAATGGTAATCCTTATCAATACATTCAAATATTCAGTGGTATGGAAAACTATAGCACCGCAACTAATGAGCACGTTATGACTCACGAAATAGGACACACTTTAGGTTTGAGACATACCGACTGGTTTAGCCGTCAAAGTTGTGGACAGAGCGGTGAAAGTGCCAATCCTGATGGAGCTGTACACATTCCTGGAACTCCTACAGGTTATGATTCAAATTCTGTGATGTTATCGTGCTTTAGTGCATCTGAAACTGGCAATTTTGGATTTTATGATGAAGTGGCCTTGGAATACTTATATTAGTATAATATCAACAAGGGATTTTTTAAAAATCCAAACAAAGGAAAAAGGATGCTATATTTAGTATCCTTTTTTTTAATCTCAGTATATAAATATTTAGCAACTAACAGTGATCACCTTATGCTCACTTGAGAAACCAGCCGAGCCCTACCTAGGTGGTTTTTTTTAATTTTTATTTATGAATTTAGTAGGTATTGGAATACTAACAGGCATTTTAGCGACTTTATTAATATGGATTGTGGTGAAGTCTAAATTTAAAATTTTTCCTAAGTGCAGCTTGAGTATTTTCCTCGCAGTTAGCATATTTCTTACTGTATATCTTTTTATAGTTTAATAATTACATATAATCTTCGAGCTATATTATGTATATATTTTATTCGTCTTAATTTATTGGTTCCTAAAATTTAGGAGCGATCATTGATTTTAGATTATTCTACAAATTCTAATTATTCACTAATCTGGATCGAAGTGCTAGCATGTCCTCGCTTACCTTTTGATCTAGAATTTTCGCATAATGCTGGGTGGTTTTCAAATTCTTGTGTCCAAGCATCTTACTAACAGATTCAATTGGAACTCCATTTAAAAGTGTTACAGTAGTAGCGAAGGTGTGACGAGCGAGATGGAAGGTTAAGTTTTTATCAATTTCACACAAATCTGCTATTTCTTTCAGATAAGCATTCATCTTCTGGTTTGTCAGGATAGGTAGTAAATGCTCGCTACTTGACGCCACTAAATCAAAAGAGTATTTTTTGATTATCTCTATCGCAGTTGGTAGCAACGGAATGTTGCTTCTTGAATCTGTTTTAGAGCGATTAATTTTAATCCATTTGTGACCATCGATACCTATTACAATATTTTGAACTGTAAGCTTTTTAACATCTGAGTACGCCAAACCCGTAAAGCATGAGAAAATAAAAATATCTCTAACGAGTTCCAGCCTATTAGTATGAAAGTCCTTTTCTATAAGTTGTTGAATTTCACCCTCAGTCATGAATTCACGATCTACAATTTTTAATTTGGCCTTCCAGTGAAGAAATGGATCATTCTGAATCCAATTATTCGCGTAAGCAATCCTGATAATTTTTTTAAAATTGATAATGTATTTCACGGCCGTATTATGACCGCAATTTCTTTCAGTCTTTAAGTAATATTCGAAACCAGTGATGAATTGATGATCTACATCCTGTACCGGGATGTCTTTTACTCTATATTCTTTTGCTATATACTCAGAAACGTGCTTTTTAGCTGTTCGATATCGTTCCGCCGTTCCCGCAGCAAAATCTTTACCTACTAGGCGGTCTACTTGGTCATTATGGGTTTGGAAAATTTCTAAAAGCATTTTATTTTTCTCGTTCTTCCCAGAATAGATATTTCTAATAGTTTCTGCTGAAAAATCCTCATGCTTTTTTGTGAGATCTTCATAAATCCTATCAATTCTACTTCTAATTTCATTGAGATACCTATTAAAATTTCCAGCCTCAGCACTTTTACCTCTCATAGAACCAGTCTCTGAGTTCCACTTATCAAATAAAATTTTTCTTTTAATACTTAACTCACTTCGTTTCCCATTTACCGTAATCCTCAAGTATATTGGGACTTTTCCTAATTTATCTTTATTGCTATTCTTTGGATAAAATAATGTAGAGTAGGTTTCAAACATCGGTGCTGCTTTTTATTCTTCCTAAAGATAAATAAAAAAAATAACTACAACCTCTATAACACACTAATTTTAAAGCTTTTACATAAGATTCGGTGCTGGTTTTTTATCGCAAAATTTAGCACCGAATTAAGGTCTATTTCATTGATATTAGATGGCGTTATTTGATATTAAGGAAAATTAAAAAAGCCCGAAAACATAGTGTTTACGGGCTTTTAGTAGAATTTAGTAAATTCTTAGCGGAGAAAGAGGGATTCGAACCCCCGGAGGTGTGACCCTCAACAGTTTTCAAGACTGCCGCATTCGACCGCTCTGCCATTTCTCCTGAGTGTCTTATCAGCTATTTGCTGATTGCGGGTGCAAATATAACAAGCTTTTTTAATTTCCAACAACTAATTTCTAAACTTTTTCTTCTTTTTTCGTAGCTGCTTCTATATCAGTCTATTTCATATTAAGAATTTACTTTGAAAATTTCAGTAGAAGTTTTAGCTTCTATTTTTATTTCCTTTTCTTTCAATCATCATTAGAAATTCTAAAAGAAAATGGAGCAGGACTGGGCAACTTTAAATAAGTATCATAAAGAGAATAAAGAAATTATAAAAAGTTCAAAATGGCCTGATGTAGTTTTTATGGGCGACTCAATTACAGAAGCATGGGCGAATCTTCATCCAAATTTTTTTGACACCAACAATTATCTTGGTAGAGGTATTGGCGGCCAAACCACTCCACAAATGCTTATAAGATTCACTGCAGATGTACTGGATTTGAATCCAAAGGCAGTGGTAATTTTAGCAGGAACTAATGATATCGCCGAGAACACAGGTATTTATTCCCTCAAAATGATTACCGATAATATCCAAGCCATGGCCTACCTGGCAGAAAAGAAAAACATCAAAGTCATACTAAGTTCGGTGCTTCCTGTCCACGATTATCCATGGCGACCCGGCTTGAAACCTGTTTCCAAAATAGAAGAACTGAATGTCTGGCTTCAGGATTTTACGCAAAAAAATGGATATGTCTTTCTTAATTATTTTGACTCTTTGCGTGATGAAAACAAGGGAATGTCAAAAAGATTTTCCGAAGATGGTGTGCATCCTAATTCCATCGCATATGGAATAATGGAACCTTTAGCTATAGAAGCTATCAAAAAGGCGTTAAGCAACCAGTAGAAAACGTCGAAAATTCTTATCTAAAACAGTCTGCATTAGTATAGAAATTCTTCAGAATCTTGTCAATTATTTCAGCAAGTACGCAATTCAATTTAAACCTTTTCAAATCACCTTAGTCTATTTACTGAGGGACATTTATATCCTTTGCAATGAAACCGCTATATTGGCGGCATTAACGAATAACTAATTTACAATATGAAAAAAATTTGGTTTCTGGCTTTACCTGCCCTTTTAGCTGCATGTAGCGCCCATAACAAGAAGATCGAGAATGCAGATCCTATGGAATATGCTAACACGATCACTTCCGAAGAGCTTAAAGAACATCTTTACACATTTGCCAGTGATGAATTTGAAGGTCGTGAGACTGGAGAACCTGGTCAGAAAATGGCTGCAGAATATCTTAAGAACGAATATAAAAGTCTCAACCTACCTTCTCCAATTGGCGGTGATGACTATTACCAGGAAGTACCTGTAAGTTATTTCAAAAGAGGAAATGTTAAACCGACAGAGAATGTCGTTGCATTTTTAAAAGGTTCTGAAAAGCCCGATGAGATCCTTGTCATTTCTTCTCATTACGATCATGTTGGGATGGACGATGAAGGAAATGTTTATAATGGTGCAGATGATGATGGTTCTGGTACCGTTGGGGTTCTTGAAATTGCTGAAGCTTTTGTTGAAGCCAGCAAAGATGGATACACTCCAAAACGATCTATTCTTTTTCTGAATGTAACTGGTGAGGAAAAAGGACTGGTTGGTTCTAAATTTTATACAGATGAACCAATTTTCCCACTTGCTAATACTGTAGCAAACCTTAATATTGATATGATTGGTAGAATCGATCCTGATCATGAAGGGAAAGAAGACTATGTATATCTAATTGGAAGTGATAAGCTAAGCACAGATCTTCATGAATTAAGTGAGAACGTAAACACTAAATTTGTGAATATGGATCTTGACTATAAGTATAACGACGAGAACGATCCAAACAGATTTTATTACCGAAGTGACCACTATAACTTTGCAAAAAACAACATTCCGATCATTTTCTATTTTAATGGGACTCATGCCGATTATCACAAAATGACCGATACTCCAGATAAGATCGAATACGACTTGTTAGCTAAACGTGCACAATTGGTATTCCTTACTGCCTGGGAGATCGCTAACCGTGATGAAAGAATTGTGGTTGATAAACCGATCGAAAAAGATTCAGAATAATTGCTGAATACCCTAAAAAAAAGCTCCTTCGCAGGAGCTTTTTTTTATGCTTTGATCTCAACATTCGAGATGTTATCTAGTTTTTATTCTGAAGCAATGGAACAAATCTAAAGTTCCCATATTCGGTTTTATCAAATTCTTTTGGGGATTTCCGAATAAACAATGTCATGATCTGCACGTCTGTTCCTACCGGGATGACCAGGCGTCCCCCAACCTTTAATTGGCTCAGCAAATCCATTGGAACTTCTGGCGCACCGGCAGTAACAATGATCTTGTCATAAGGTGCATATTCAGGAATTCCTTTATAACCATCCCCAAAACTCAAATATTTGGGTCTGTAACCGATTTTCGACAAAAAGGTTTTGGTCTTTTTATATAATTCCCTTTGTCTTTCAATACTATAGACTTTGGCGCCAAGCAAGCAAAGTACTGCCGTTTGATAACCACTTCCAGTTCCAACTTCTAGCACCTTTTCTCCGGGTTTTAACTCCAGAAGTTCAGATTGAAATGCTACCGTATAAGGTTGTGAAATAGTTTGATCTGCCGCAATGGGGAATGCCTTGTCCTGGTATGCATGATCTTCAAAACTGCTATCCATGAACAGGTGTCGTGGGATCTTTCCAATAGCAGCCAGCACTTTCTTATCGGTGATTCCTTTTTTCTCTACCGTTCTTACTAATTGCTGTCTTTTTCCCTGATGTCTGTAAGTATCTTTCAAGTCCGGTTTGCTTTGTTGCGGGTATAAAATTAGGCAAAGAAGCCGACTATTCCCAAGTAATTTGCACTCCCAATTTGGGCTGTAATTGTAAAGTATTTAATATCAAAATGCTATTTTTGTGAAAAATGCAAAATATATGCTTAAAGCAGGGGTTCTGGGTGCAGGTCATCTCGGGAAAATTCATCTTAAATTATTACAGCAGTCAGAAAAATATGATCTCATCGGGTTTTATGATGCGAATGCTGAAAATGCAAAAAAGATCTCAGGAGAATTTGGCTACAAGATGTATGAGAACTTAGATGAACTTATTGCAGATGCAGATGTAATCGATGTGGTTACTCCTACCCTCGCGCATTATGATGTTGCAAAAAAAGTGATTACTGCCGGTAAACATTTATTTATCGAGAAACCTATTACCAACACCTACGAGGAAGCAGTAGAACTTATCAAACTTGCTAAAAAGCAAGGAGTAAAAGGACAGGTTGGTCATGTAGAAAGATTCAATCCTGCATTTCAGGCGGTTAAAGATCGCATTGAAAACCCAATGTTCATTGAAGCGCATCGTTTAGCTGAATTTAATCCGCGTGGGACAGATGTGCCAGTAGTGCTAGACCTAATGATCCACGACATTGATGCAGTGATGAGCGTTGTAAAATCTGAAGTAGTAAAGATCAATGCCAGCGGAGTTTCAGTAATTAGTGACACTCCAGATATCGCGAATGCTCGTATAGAATTCGAAAACGGTTGTGTAGCAAATCTTACCGCAAGCAGGATCTCTATGAAGAATATGAGAAAATCGAGATTCTTTCAGCGTGATGCATATATTTCAGTAGATTTTCTGGAGAAAAAATGCGAGGTTGTAAAAATGAAGGATGCTCCCCAGGATCCAGATGATTTTGCGATGATCCTTCAGAATGCTGAAGGAGTAAAAAAGCAGATCTATTTTGATAATCCAGATGTTTCAGCCAACAACGCCATTCTTGAAGAACTGGAAAGTTTCGCTGAAGCAATCCAAAATGATACCGAACCGGTGGTGACCATGCAGCAGGCGGCAAATGCCCTTAAAGTTGCCAACCAGGTGATCGCCAATTTTAATATTTAAACTAAAATACCGTTCAGGATGTTTCCGAAGAGAAGCAAACCGGAACACTTAAAATCTATATTTCTATGAAAAATATTGCCGTAATAGGAGCCGGAACAATGGGAAATGGGATCGCTCATACCTTTGCCCAAAGCGGATATAAAGTACATTTGATCGATATTTCTGAAGATAGCCTGAAACGAGGAATGGATACTATTTCCAAGAACCTTGATCGTATGGTGTCCAAAGAAAAGATCTCCGAAGATGACAAAAACAATACCTTATCCAACGTAAGCACTTTTACCAGCATTGCTGAAGGAGTTAACGGTGTAGACCTTGTTGTCGAAGCTGCTACAGAAAATACAGATCTTAAACTTAAGATCTTTAAAGATCTTGACAAAAATACTGAAGCCAGTACTATCCTGGCAACAAACACCAGTTCTATCTCGATCACCCAGATCGCTGCTGCGGTTTCTAATCCTGAAAGAGTGATTGGAATGCATTTTATGAATCCTGTACCTATCATGAAGCTGGTAGAGATCATTCGCGGTTACAATACCAGTGATGAAATTACCAATACGATCATGGAGCTTTCTAAGAAACTGAATAAAGTGCCGGTAGAAGTAAATGATTATCCAGGATTTGTGGCAAATAGAATCCTAATGCCGATGATTAACGAGGCGATTGAAACTCTTTACAATGGAGTCGCCGGAGTTTACGAGATCGATACTGTTATGAAACTTGGAATGGCACATCCTATGGGACCACTGCAACTGGCAGATTTTATTGGTCTTGATGTTTGTCACTCCATTCTGGAAGTAATGTATGATGGCTTTAAAAATCCTAAATACGCACCTTGCCCACTACTTACTAACATGGTTCGTGCTGGAAAGATTGGAGTAAAATCTGGTGAAGGTTTCTATGATTATTCTGAAAGCAGAAAGGCAGAAAAAGTTTCAGAACAATTTAGCAGCTAGAACTGCTGAAATAGTATGAAGGCTGAATTTCAGGTTATACTGAAGTTTTTACAGCCTGGAAATAGCATTTTAAAATTGACAAAAATACTACCTTTTAAAGCGGTTCGCCCGGCAAGAGAATTTGCCGGGCTTGTCGCATCCCGTTCTTATGAGGATTATAATGAGGAGGAATTGAAGGCTCAGCTTGAATTCAATCCTTATTCATTTCTACACATCATAAATCCTGGGTATAAATTTCAGCATGAGATTGGCGGTGAAAAGCGATTTGGAATGGTTAAGAACCGTTACCTCGAGTTTCGTGAAGACTGTACTTTTATACAGGATGAACTTCCCTCCTATTATATTTATAAGATCCATACCCGTGATGGCGATTGCTGCGGAATCATTGCAGCGGCGAGTGTTGAAGATTACGAAAACAATGTCATCAAACGCCACGAAGATACCATCGCGCACAGGGAAGAATTATTCAAAGAATACCTCAAAGTAGTTGGTTTTAATACAGAACCAGTACTGCTTACCTATCCAGATGATCCCGTGATCAATGAGTTGCTGGAAGAAAGAATGAGATCAAGACCGGAATATGAATTTGCTACGGCGAATAAAGAAATCCATTCGCTTTGGCTTATCGATGAGCCAGAAAATATCGAGAGGATCAAGCAACAATTTGCTGCGATCGAACAATTGTATATTGCAGATGGTCATCATCGTAGTGCATCTTCCTGGTTACTGGCGAAGGAAAGCAGAGATCAAAACCCCGATCATACGGGAAAAGAAGCCTATAATTTTTTTATGAGCTACCTTATCTCTGAAAGCAACCTTCGGATTTTTGAATTCAGCCGACTCATAAAAGACCTGAACGGACATTCAAAAGAAGAATTTCTGATCCTGCTTGACGAGTGGTTCAGAATAGAAAATCGCGGAATCGATATTTATAAACCCTCCAAAAAGCATCATTTTAATATGTACTTGGATGGCGAGTTCTATTCATTATACCTTCGGAAGCATAATGCGAAATTTACAGATTCTCTAAGTGAGCTGGATTCCTACATATTGTACGAGAAGATTCTGAAGCCTATACTGGGAATCGAGGATCTTCGTTACGACAAACGCATCGCGTATATTCACGGTCGTAATGATCTAATAGAATTGAAAACAAGGGTAGATAGCGGGGAATTTGAAGTCGGATTTGGGATGTTACCTGCCGGTATCGAAGAAATCAAGCAAATTGCCGATGAAAATTTGACCATGCCGCCAAAAAGTACTTATATTGAGCCGAAATTGCGAAGTGGTCTTACCATTTATGAATTTTGACTTCAGCGCAATAACCAACCTGCCCTACCAGGGATTTTATATCCTTAATTAAAGTTATAAAGGATGAGTGTTTCAGAAAATATAAAAAAATACAGAAGTGAACTTCCTGAAGATGTGAAGCTGGTCGCTATTTCCAAGACCAAGCCTAACGAGGATCTTATGGAAGCTTACGAAGCCGGTCAACGAATTTTTGGAGAGAACAAGATCCAGGAAATGACCGATAAGTGGGAAGAACTTCCCAAAGATATTGAGTGGCATATGGTTGGTCACGTACAGCGCAATAAAGTGAAGTACATGGCACCCTATGTGAATTTAATTCACGCGGTGGATAGCCTCAAATTATTGAAGGAGATCAACAAACGCGCGAAACAGAATGAACGTTCCATCGATTGTTTATTACAGATAAAGATCGCAGAAGAGGATTCAAAATTCGGGATAAGCAGGCAGGAAGCTCGTGAGATCCTGGAATCTGAAGCCTATGCTGAAATGAATCATGTCAATATCGTTGGATTAATGGGAATGGCAACATTTACTGAAGATGAGAAACAAGTTCGCCAGGAATTTGATCGTTTAAAGTCCGCTTTCGATGATTTTAGCCAGGATTTTCCTGAACTTAAAGAGATTTCCATGGGTATGAGTGGCGATTATAAAATTGCCGTGGATTGCGGTTCTACTATGGTAAGAATTGGCAGCAGCATCTTTGGAGAACGCAACTATAATTAAAATAAGAGGAGAGAGTATTTGTACGCTATACTAGACATAGAAACCACCGGTGGGAAATACAATGAGGAAGGGATCACCGAAATAGCAATTTATAAGTTCGATGGCCTTAAGGTCGTGGATCAATTTATTAGCCTGGTAAATCCAGAACAGCCTATCCAGCCGTTCGTGGTTAATCTAACCGGGATCAATAATGATATGCTTCGGAATGCTCCTAAGTTTTATGAAGTAGCTAAACGAATAGTAGAAATCACCAAAGATTGTATCCTGGTTGCGCATAACGCGAAATTTGATTACCGAATCCTAAGAACTGAATTTAGAAGACTAGGCTTCGAATACGAACGCCAGAGTCTTTGCACCGTGGAACTTTCTCAGAAATTAATTCCCGGTCAGCCTTCTTATAGTTTAGGCAAGCTGGTAAGATCGCTGGGGATTCCTTTGAGTGATCGTCACAGAGCTTCAGGCGATGCACAGGCGACTATCAAATTGTTTAAGATGCTACTTGCGAAAGATGTTGAAAAAGACATTATGAAGGAGCATGTTCGAAAAGAACCTAAAAAGAACCTCGATACAAAGCTGGTTTTTATCCTGGAAGAACTTCCTTCAGAAACCGGTGTTTATTATTTCCATAATGAGAATGGAGATATCATTTACGTTGGTAAGTCGAGAAATATCAGAAAAAGAGTAAATCAGCATTTTACCAATGACAATCCAAAGTCGCGGGAAATGCAGAAAAAGGTAGCTTCAGTATCCTTTGAACTTACCGGCAATGAGCTCATTGCGCTATTAAAAGAGAACCAGGAAATAAAACAGATCAAACCTAAATATAACCGGGCTCTAAAAAGAGATATTTTCAGCCATGCTTTATATCATTCAGTAGACGAAAAGGGTTATATTAATTTAAAGATTGGCAAGGCAGTAAGTTCCAGGGATCGCATCACCACCTTCAGTTCTTTGCGTTCTGCGAAGAACTCTTTAACCAAATGGGTGGAGGAATATGAATTGTGTGAAAGATTATCTGGACTGCACGGAGGCAATGGAAATTGCTTTGCGTATACTATCAAAAGTTGCCACGGTGCCTGCGTGGAAGAGGAACAACCGGAAACCTATAATGGACGAGTGCGTGAACTTATTGATCGCTATTCTTATGAAAATAAGGATATGCTATTAGTAGGTCGTGGAAGAGAAGTTGATGAAAAGAGCGCTTTATTGATCGAGGATGGCGAATTTAAAGGCGTAGGTTATTTCAATTTAAATCACCAGATCAACAATCTGGACATCATTAGGTCTATTATTACACCTATGAATAATAACCGTGATGCTGAACATATTATCCAAAGCTTTTTAAGGAAAAAGCATCAATTTAAAATCATCCAATTATCCATTCATGAGTAAATTTTTTACGCTGGTATTTTTATTAAGTATCAGCTTTGTTCCTGCCCAGAATTCTAACTATTCTACTGAAGAATTTGAAGTATCAAGAGAAGACCTATTAGCAACTAATTATGCCCCAGACACCACGGCGCATGCTGTTTATATCTACGAGTCTGGTTTTACTGAATTTGATCCAGATGAAGATCACGATCTGGTAACCAGTTATAAGGCGAAGATCAAGATCCTGGATAAGCAGGGAATTGACTATGCTACTATTAAAGTACCATTGGGCAAGAACAGAGAGAACGGCAAGGTGAAGGTATTGAAAGATCTCAAAGCTCATACCTTCAAATTAGTGAACGGTCGTATCGTCAAGAAAAAAGTAGAAACATCGGCTACTTTCGAAAGCGAGCAAAAATACTACAATGAGTTTTCTTTTGCATTTCCAGATGTAGAACCGGGAGATGTCATTCAGTTTTCATATAAGATCGTTTCTCCGTTTACATTCAATTTCAGAACCTGGGAATTTCAGGAGGATATTCCGAAGATGCATTCTCAGTTTACGTCGAAGATCCCGGGAAATTACGAATACCACACCACGCTTACCGGAGGCAGAAAGCTTCACAAACATGAAGATAAGTTAATCGAACATTGTATAAGTTTCGGTATTACCTCTTCCATGGCAGGTTGCGTAGAGACTTTGTATGTGATGAAGGATGTTCCTGCGTTTATCGAGGAAGACTACATGACTAGCGGAGACAATTATATCGCCAAGATCGAGTACGAATTAAAGCAGGTTACCAGAACCGATGGTTTTGAACGAAAATACACCCTAACCTGGGATGATGCAGATAAAGAAATTAGAACATCCAGCAACTGGGGAAAACAATGGAAAAAAGACAATGCTGTAAAGGATGTACTTCCTGAAGCAATTAGCAGTCTTCCAAATACATTGGAAAAGGCAAAAAAGATCTACTATTTTATTCAGGAGAATTATAAATGGAATGGCGAATACGATATCCATGGTGATATGAACATCAAAGATATCGTCGACAGTAAATCTGGAAGTGTGCTTGCGATCAATAGCCTGTTGCATAATGTCTATGCTTCCGAAGAATTTAATGTGTCTCCTGTGCTGGCTTCTACCCGAAGAAACGGTTTCGCTCCAAGAGTTCACCCTGCAGTTTCAGAATATAATTATTTCTTTATTCAGCTAAAAATAGACGAAAAGGAGTATAATCTTGATCTAACCGATGAGCAGCTGGATTTTGGCCGACTTCCATTTCGCGCTCTGAATACGTATGCGCGTAAAGTAAACCTGGATGGTTCCAGTGACTGGATGTCGATCGAACCAAATGACTTTAGCAATTATGCTTTTAGAGATTCTTTAAAAGTGCACAAGGATGGTACGGCGTCTGGAACATCCAATCAGCATTTAAGCGGGTACCATGCAGTGAATTTCAGAAATAAGATCAAGGAAAACGGTAAAGACAAGATACTCCAAGAACTTTCTAAAGCGCAGCAATTCACTAGATCTACAGATATCGCGATAGAAAACCTTGATGATGTTGAAAACGGACTCCAGATCGAATACACGCTTGAAAATGTGAGTCAGAAGATCAATGATCTTATCTATTTAAACCCCTTTAGCTTTCAGTTTTTCGAAAAGAATCCTTTTAACCTGGATGAGCGTACCTATCCTATCGACTTCGGATATAGAAATGCTTTTAGCTATTCCGCAGAAATTCATATTCCTGAAGGTTATTCAGTAAAAGAACTTCCGGAGCAAAAGGCTATCAGGTTACCGGGCAACGGAGGAGCTTTGATATTTAATGCCGTAAGTTTTTCAGAAAATGTAGTCATGGTTCAATGCCGAATGACGCTTTCTCAAACGCTCTATACGCCAGAATACTACGACGGACTCAAAAAATTCTTTAACGAATTGATGACAGTTCAAAGTCAGTCGCTCATTGTACTCGAGGAAAATAGTTAAATTAGAACCTATGAAACGTAGATTTTGAATAATAAAGAGAAACTTCCAGATTGGAAACGCAAACTGCATGAGGTAATTTACGAAGCCGATACTCCGGCTGGTAAAACCTTCGATGTGGCTATTTTGCTGGTTATTCTTATTAGCGTTGCGTTAGTAATGATGGAAAGCGTCTCGTGGATGCTGGTTAAATATGCAACCGAATTCTATATTGCTGAATGGGTGATCACAGTGATCTTTACCATTGAGTACGTTCTAAGGATCATTACGATCAATAAACCGAAGCGTTATATCTTTAGTTTCTTCGGAATGGTGGACCTGCTTTCTACCTTACCTAGTTATATCGGGTTCCTGTTTGGAGGCGCCAACCTTTTGTTCGCCATTAGAGCCTTACGATTACTAAGGGTTTTTAGAGTGCTAAAAATTACCCGTTATGTTGGAGAGTCTCAGAAACTGATCTCTGCGCTGAAAAATTCAAAAGCTAAAATTCTTGTTTTTTTATTCGCGGTCTTGATCATATGTATTATTGCAGGAACTTTAATGCACCTTGTTGAAGGTGAGAATGGCGGATTTAATAATATCCCTCTTTCTATTTACTGGTGTATCGTAACTTTAACTACGGTTGGATTTGGTGATATAGCTCCGGTCACGCCGGTGGGAAGATTGATAGCCTCGCTGATTATGATCACGGGTTACGGAATCATCGCCGTTCCTACCGGTATCGTGAGTGCAGAATATAGCAAGGCTACCGATGCTCCAAAGAATACGCAGGCTTGCCCAAATTGTAATGAAACAAAACATTTGGACGATGCGGAATACTGCCATCGTTGTGGATACGAATTGAATGACTAAGACACTTATCAATATCGTTGGTCCTACTGCCATTGGGAAAACTGCACTCTCGATCGAAGTTGCGAAGCTTTATAAAACTGAAATTCTATCGGCAGATTCACGGCAATTCTATAAAGAAATGTCGATTGGAACGGCAGTACCCGAACCGGAAGAACTCTCAGCAGTCAATCACCATTTTATTCAGCACAGATCAATTACTGAAGATTACAATGTTGGAGATTTCGAGAAGGAAGCCCTGGCAAAACTTGATGAACTTTTCGAAGAACATGATGTGGTGGTAATGGTAGGCGGCAGCGGACTCTACACCAAAGCCGTGGTGGAAGGTCTCGATCATTTTCCCGAAATAGATGACAATATTCGTATTGAACTGAATGAAGAATTGTCAAAACACGGTCTGCAATCACTTCAGCAAAAATTACAGCAGTTGGATCCGGAATATTATGCAGTAGCCGATGTTCAAAATCCACATCGCCTTATTCGTGCTTTAGAAATATGCATTGGCACCGGAAAAGCCTTTTCATCTTTTCTGAAGAAAAAAAAGAATGCCAGGAATTTCGAAACAATCTCTATAGGTCTTACTGCGGAAAGAGAAGAAATATATGACCGCATCAATCTAAGGGTAGACCTTATGATCGAAAATAGATTATTAGAAGAAGCCCGCCAACTATATCCTTCCAGGAAATGCAATGCCTTGAATACAGTCGGCTACAAAGAGCTCTTCGCCTACTTCGATGAGCAATGGAATTTAGAAACTGCTGTTTCTGAAATTAAAAAGAATACCCGAAGATTTGCAAAAAGACAATTAACCTGGTTCAGAAAAGATGAAACTATTACCTGGTTTGATCGTACTACCAATTTCGAATTGATAGCAGCACACCTGCAGGAAAAGCTCAATTCTTAATAATAAATCGTTTTGTTTTTTCACCTTCACTGGTGATCATTTTTACCACGTATACCGCTTCCTGTAATGGCCCGGTACTAATTGCGTATTCCAGTGCATTAGCCGGATAATCCTTTCCGGTAATAAATCTACCACGGTGATCGAATACTTCGATCCTCGAAATAGTCACATCGGCTGGGGTTGCTACTTTAAAATTACCTCGGTTTGGGTTGGGATAAATAAAGATGTATTCTGAACCTTCCGCAGTACCATTGCAAATTCCGCTTTCAGCAAAAACCTGTACTTCTACAGCAGTTGTAGTGGAGTTTCCACTAGCATCTGTTGCGATCAGGTTGATCTCGTTCCATCCAAGATCCTTGCAACTAAAAGCACTTCGGCTTAATTCATAGCTAAGATCGTTATCACAGTTATCACTAAAACTCACGATCACATCCTCTGGAGTAATCGTTGCATTTCCGGAAAGATCCAGATCGATACCAATGTTCTGAACTTCAATTTCGGGTTTGATTCGGTCAACTACTTCGATACTTATCTCACAGGAACCATTTTCCACTCCTGTATAGCTTAGAGTAACCTGATTAGTTCCAAGGTCATCACAGTCGAAAATCTCCTGATCAAGGCTAAAACTGACACCTGAAGCGTCACCAGTATACAATTCATTAATCTGGAGCTGTGCTGTACCATTTTCATCCAGTTCGAGAACATAAGTCTCCACGCACTGAAATTCTCCAGTGTCTACTGGCACTACAGTAATGGTAACTGTCGTTTCCACTTCAGTAAAACCATCAAAGACATAATATATAAAACTGTCATCACCAATGAATCCGTCATCTGGAGTATAGACAAAAGACCCATCAGATTCGAACTCAAGAGTTCCATTGGTAACATTTTCAACAAGCGTGGCGGTTAGTTCATCACCATCTGCATCCATATCATTGGCCAGAACTCCTTCTTCCGCGGAAATATTTAAGGTTGTATTGACGGGTGTGGAATAGAAATCCTCGTTCGCAATAGGAATATCGTTTCCTTCTGTATCGACAGCTAAGGTCAACATGAAACTACATTCTGAAGCATTGTTAGTATTAGAGATATCAAAAGCTATAAAACTCACCTCGGTATTTTCTGAAATTTGCGTACCAGGTGCCGGATCCTGAATGATCTCTGCCAGTCCGCAATTGTCACTTACCTCCAATTCGCCTCGATAGTCCGGGATTGCGATACTTTCACCTTCTGCAACTACTATCATTCGATCCTCAGGACATCTAAGCATTGGCGAAGTATTGTCTTTTAGAACCAGATCAAATGTACAGGAGTCAAATTCTCCATTAAAACTTACGTTGATTTCAATGCTCGTTGACTGTTCTATTCTCGTTCCTGCTGGTATAGATTGGGAGAAATTCGCATTAGCAGGTGAGTAAATGATAGTATTTGAAAAATCAGGTACTATATATTGACAGTTTTCATCAGCTTTGATTATACTTTCGTTCTGCGGACAATTAAGCGCAAATTCCTGGGGCTCCTGCTCCAACGTTAATCTATAAGTTACCTCACATCGCTCGGTGTTGCCATAACTATCGGTTGCCGTAAAAAGTATGTCGTAATCCCCTGCTTCTCTATAAACGGTACCTACAGGTGGATCCTGTACAATTTCCAGATCTTCGAAGGAATCACAATTATCAGCAATACTAAAACGACCGATCACTTGTGGCAACACGAAACCGCCTTCCAGAGGTATTTCCCTCTCCTGTATACCTGCTGGACAAATAATAAGTGGTGCGCCAACATCCTTGACGGTTACTTCTACAGTACATGAAAAATTTTCTCCCGTCTCCCTATCTGTAGCTCGAATAGGCAGTTCAAAAGTTCCAATATCCTCGCAGGTGAACTGCTGAACATTTAGTTCAAAATCAAGATTAGAGCTATCTGAAAGAATAAATTCTGAGGTTGGAATTTCTGTGACTGAAGAATTCTGAGCATCTTCTCCAAGATTTATCGTGATCGATTCGATACATTGAAAGGTCGTTGTCTGGCGGACTAGATTAACTGAAATGGAGCATTGGTCCACCACCGTATTATCAACTCGTAACTCAAATCGGACTTCAGTTTCACCAACCTCAAAAAACTCTCCAGACGTAGGTCCTTCAGTTTGAAACAATTCTGCTTCGGAACAGTTATCCTCAAATTGCGGTAGATCGAATGTGATGATCTTGCCAGTTGCAGAAGCCTCCAGTAACTCTGAAATATCATTGGGACAGGAAGTGAAATTGGGTTCCTCTGTATTTTCTACAGTAATAGTAAAACTACATGATTTGGGCTCGTTAATTCCGTCGGAAACCTCATAAGAAAGCGTGGTGGTTCCTACCGGAAATATATCGCCAGAGTTGAGATCTATATCATCGGTCCGGATAATTGAAAGATCATCACCTTCAGGATCGGTCACAGTTGGTTCTTCAAATTCTACTATAGCTCCGCAAATTCCGCTGTCATTGTTAACAGAAATATCAGCTGGACATTCTATTGAAGGTGCAAAGTTTGGGGGCAGCACTTCAAATTCGAAACTGCATTCTGAAGTAAGACCATTCACATCTGTCGCTTCAAATGTGATAGTATGAGAACCTACGTTGAATTGTGATCCTGAAACTAAACCTTGGGTTTGCAGAACAGAATCAATCCCGCAGTTATCGGTAGCCGTGGGTGTATTAAAATCCACGACCGCAAAGTTCTGACCGGGTTCTGAGGGAACTGAAAAGTCTGAAGGACAGGTGATTCTTGGAGCTTCAGTATCCTGAACTACAATATCAAAATTGCATGTAACCGGATCGTTTGTTCCATCATTTGCCTGGAAAGTGATTGTTGTCCTTCCAACGGGAAATAAATCTCCGGAATTCAATCCAGAATTATCAATTTTTGTTACCCTCAAAGAACCACTTTCATCACTTGCCATAGGAAGATCGAAATTGACAACCGCACCGCATTCTCCGGGATCGTTTTCTTCAGTGATATTTGGTGAGCAATTGTCGAATTCTGGTGGTGTGTCTTCTGCTTCCTCAGTGATCGTAACTGTAAAAGTGCAAGTCGCAGTATTGTCAATCTTATCTGTGATTACGAAGGTATTGGTAGTAGAGCCTACTGGAAACTCAGAGCCTGTTGGTAGACCTGCATTTTGTATGATAGTCGTACCGGGACAGTTATCATCAAAGGTTGGATTTACGTAATTAATAACTTTTCCTGTCTGCCCAAACGGTACAGTTTCATTAAAGTTTGTTGGGCAACTTAAGAATTCAGGGTTTTGGTTATCTTCTACTACAATATCAAAACTGCATGTAACCGGATCATTCGTTCCATCATTTGCCTGGAAGGTGATCGTTGTATTTCCAACAGGGAATAAACTTCCTGAAACCAGATCTATATTTTCATCAATTCTTGTGACTTCTACATTTCCACTTTCATCACTTGCCGTTGGATTATCAAATACTACTGCGGCTCCACATTCCCCGGTATCGTTTTCTTTAGTAATATATGGTGAGCAATTCTCGAATTCTGGTGGTGTGTCTTCAAATTCAGAGCCATTAACCGTAATTTTAAAAGCACATCTGGCTTTATTTCCACAAAGATCTGTAGCTTCGAATACTACATTATAATCACCTTCGGTTTTACGCTCACCCGATTCCGGCCCGGCAATAATTTCTACTTCAACATTATCTTGATCTGCAGCAGTTGGCATAGAATATATTACCTCAACCTCATTTTCTCCCTCAGCAATTTCCAACACTAAATCCTCAGGACAATTTAATACTGGAGATTCGTCATAAAACCCAGGAGTTCTTTTATATATTTCTAAATCAAAGTCAAAATCAAATCCACTAAAAAAACCACCTTCAATATTCAGATTATTAATACCGAAAACATTACAAGGGCCTAGAGCTAAATCTACAGGAAGATCAATTTCATTGAGAATATGACCTTTATAAGATAAATCATGATTATAAACTCTTATTTTAAAAACTTCGTTTCTAATACCATCTTGAATATTACCAACTTGGCTCACAAGGTTTAGCGGCTCATTTCTAGCCTCTAAAATTGTCTTTAAGCTCACATCATTTCCAAAATCTGCGATGTAAATGAAATTTTCTTCATCCACGTTAATTGACCCTGGAGAACCAATATTATCAGTGGGTCCCTCCAAAATATCTACCCTAACTGGATCCAAATTTGGATCTAAGTCAATTACTTGAACCCTACCATTATCTGGTCCCACTTCAGATACAAAAATTCGTCCATCATTATTAGCGGCTATTCTATACGGATAGTTTAAAGAATCTCCATTAACTCGATGGAACTCAGTAAAGTTTCCATTTGTGAAAAAAACTTTTATATAACCTCTCTCCGATGCACTTCCATTGGTTCCACTATAATTATCCGCAACATATAAATTATCTTTATTATCAAATGCTAAGCCTGTAGGACCTTTAAACATGTTTGGACCTTTACCGTAGTTTCCATTCCCAATAGTTTCGGATGGTAATGGGGTACCATCAACATCAAAGACCAATATTTTGCGATTGTTACTTGCCACGTTACCTACATAAAAACGATCCTTAGAATCAATAGCAAAATCAAGTGGGGAAAAAAGCAATTTAGCATCAATTACTGGCTTTGTTTCATTATTTCCTAAAACTTTATGAATACCGTTACCAAAAGTCAGAATAAATAATTCGCCTTTGGAATTGAAATCAGCACTAATAATTAATGAATCTGCTTTAGATTTAAGATTAGCTATATCATTAAGTGAGATATTTATAGAATCTGAATAAATTTCATTTTGATGGATAAAAGATGGATTGGTTACATCCTGCCCAAAACTATTAACGCTAAAAAATAAAATTAAGAATAAGCTAATGCAGACTTTTCTTTGAAAAGAACTCCTGTAGGTAGGTATATCTGCTGCATTTATCAATCTAGGGCATTTTATGGAATGCCGTAAAGATACATATTGTAAGAAAACCGCTCTTATTTTCATGTTAAGAATGCGGCGGTAAGTAAAATTCTGTAGTTAGAGAAACTTTTCGATAGCTTGAAAAAGCCTATCACGAGAAATGATACCGCATCATAACGAGTGTTATGATGCAGCACCTCCCGGAAACTGAATATTTGTATTATGCTTCGGTCTCTTCCTTGTTTTTTATAACAAGTCTAAAACCTTCACCGTGGATATTCAGAATTTCCACATTTTCATCTTTCTTAAGATACTTTCTTAATTTGGCGATATAAACATCCATACTTCTAGAAGTAAAGTAGTTATCGTCTCTCCATATCTTAGTCAAGGCTAGCTCTCTAGGCATCAGATCATTCTCATGCAGAGCAAGTAGTCTTAATAATTCGTTTTCTTTTGGAGAAAGCTTCTGAGGCTCTTCATCTCTAAAAGTTAAGAATCTAAGTTTTGAATTCAGGTGGAAACCACCAATTTCGAATTCAAATTGTTTAGAATCTGCAACGCTATCTGTAGCTTTACGCTGCATGATCGCCTTGATCTTCATTAAAAGTACTTCAGAATCAAAAGGTTTGTTTAGATAATCATCTGCTCCAACCTTGTAACCTTTTAATACATCTTCTTTCATGGCTTTAGCCGTTAAAAAGATGATCGGCACTTCTTCGTTCTTCTCACGAATCTCTTTAGCAAGAGTAAAACCGTCTTTATAAGGCATCATCACATCCAGGATACAAAGATCGAAATCATCTTTTTTGAATTTTTCGAATCCTTCCATACCATTTTTGGCGTGAGTCACCTCGTAATCATTCATCGCAAGGTAATCTTTAAGGACAGTTCCAAAATTTGGATCATCCTCTACTAATAGAATTTTTTTGTTTTCAGTTTCCATATTTTAAGATATTAGTGGTAATTTAATGATGAAGGTACTACCCTTCCCTTTCTCGCTGGTTACGGTGATCTGTCCATGATGATCGTCCACGATCTGTCTGGCATAAGCCAATCCTAATCCGTGACCTTTTACATTATGGATATCACCGGTATGTTCGCGATAAAATTTTTCAAATATTTTCTTTTGAACCAGTTTGGTCATCCCAACTCCCTGGTCTCTAATTTCACAATAGATATAATTCTTAACGTTCGTTGTATAAATATCGATCTTTGGCGCTTCTTCTGAATATTTGATCGCGTTATCAAGGATATTCACAACAACATTCGTAAAATGATCCTGGTTTGCAAGAACCGAAGAGCGTAAAGCTCCAAAATGAGTTTGCACGTAACCGCCACGGTCTTCTATAATTAATTCTACATGCGTGATGGCATCGAGAATAATATCGTGCAACTGGTGTCTTTCCTTTTTAAGATCCAGTTCATTTTTCTCCAGTTTCGAGATCCTTAGAACGTTTTCAACCTGGGCGTGCATTCTCTTATTCTCATCCCTGATCATCTGTAAATATCTGTTCACTTTAGAACGATCTTCGATCACTTTCGGATTTTTGATCGCGTCCAGAGCAAGATTTATCGTCGCAATAGGAGTCTTAAACTCATGCGTCATATTATTGATAAAATCTGTTTTGATCTGCGAAATCTGTCTTTGTTTAATTAGTTGAGATAATGCGCTTGAATAGGCGATAACAATGATCAATGTAAAAATGATCGACAAACAAGCCATTAATATAACCGAAGAAAGAACTGCTTCTTTTCTATTAGTTAGATTTACCAATAATTGATACCCGCTTCTTCCTGCAGAATCTACAAATAGTGGTACAGCATAAGTTGCCGGATGATCCAGACTGAAATTCTCTGAATGTACCGTAGTAGCTATGGAGTTATTAAATATCCCAAATTCAAAAGCGGTCTTTAAATTTCTCTCTGCAAGCTGCTCTTCCAGTAATTCCCTGATCTTATCTTCTGAAACCCTGTTATGAATAGGAATTCTAACTACCAGTTCTGAAATCGCAGATCTAAGGATATCTTTCTCTACTTCTTCCATCCTGGAAAGTCTCTCAATATGCTCAATTCTCTGCCTTGCACTTAAATTCCCACCTTCAAGATTGTTCTCCTGAACAATATCTGTCACCTTTTTATTGATCATTTTGGTGAACTTGATACTATCTTCAGCAAACTGCAAAAAACCTGAAGAAACCTTATAATCTTCTTCTAAAATGGTTTCAGAATTAAAATAAGTTTCGTTTCTGTTTTCGTCCTTGTTTGTATAGAAATATTCAGTAAGCGTTCGGTCACTTAGCGTGCTATTGATACTATCCGGATTCTTAAATTGAAAATAATAACGCTCGAATTCGGAATTCTGAATTTCTTCGGAAACCTTTATTAGTGCCTGTTTGGCGTTATAGGAGAATTGTTCTTCCCTGTCATCGATCGTACTCTTTATCCAATAACCCTGAACGAATATGATGCCTATTAAAGACAAGCTCATCAGCGCTACGAGAAGGACAAAAAGCTTCTTATTCATGCGGTCAAAAGTAATATTTTAACATTTAGAGCTTAAGCTGTTTAACCAAATGTTAACAGAACTTCCTTCAATTTTCGCGTGCTTTTAAGATTTGGATATGGATATCGCTAACCTGTAGTTTAGTTTGTTGTAAATCCTTGTTTTCTATAAGAAAATCGGCCAGTTCAGCTTTCTTTTCATCAGGCCACTGGTGACCCATTCTGGCTTCGATTTCCTCTACCGTACTATCATCTCTTTTCTGGAGTCTTCCAATTTTTAACTTATGTGGAGCAGTTACCAGTATGCTGAGATCGCATTTCTTATAACCCCCGGCTTCAAAAAGAATTGCTGCCTCGTAAATGATATATTCTGAAGTTTGCTTCGAGACCCAATCCTGAAAGTCGCTAGCAACTGCCGGATGTATGATAGCATTCAGTTTTTCCAGCAGTTCCTTATCGTTAAACACTTTATTTGCGATATACTTTCTATCAGGTACTTCATCTTTGTATGCAGCTGCACCTAACAAACCGCTAACTTTTTCACTAATCTCTGAACTTTCTGCAAGCAATCTTTTCCCGGCATCGTCTGCAATATAGACCGGGATACCCAGATCTTTAAAAAAACCCGCCACAGTGGTTTTCCCACTTCCAATACCTCCAGTAAGTCCTACTATTTTCATCGTTTGATCACAAATTGAATTCTACGTTCATTTAACCGAATGTTGTTCACGAATTTCGGCTTGCTTTTGATCTGTGCGATCATATAATCATCACCTTCCTTCACACTCTTATAATCACAGACTACGGAAAAGTCGGAAGCTCCAACTTTTTCAAATTCTTCAAGGTTTACCTGGTAATACACTACAACCGACTTCGGGAAATAAGCCAGGTTGAGATTATCTGGAACGTTAATGACCTCTACTGGGATTTCAGCTTTTCCTTCAGTGAATTTTTCAACTTCCTGTGTATACCGTATGCTATTTTCGTAGAAACTTAATTCACCATAGCCCGCAGTATCCAGTTTGACACTCCCGTCAAGATCTGAATTTACATTTTCCAGTTTTTTCTTTAAAGTAGGTATCGAGCTCAATTTCGCGATCACTTCCTCAGGCCCACTAACTTTTACTGAATCGGGAACCAGTTGAAGAGGCTCGTCTGCCGAATAACCTACGGCGTAACTCACCTCAACATTCGAGATGATCTTTAGCATTTTTTCTTTCTTAAACTGAAACGGAATCACAATCTCATTCTGGATGATCCTTGAATCTTCCAGGGTCACCTTCAGTTGCTGTTCAATCACTGTGATATGATTTTCAATAGAATAGATCAGGTTCTTATCATTTTCAGTAGCTTCGGAAAGATCTATATCAAGCTTTGGATTGAATATTTTATAATAATAGATACTGAAGCCATTATCCTGAAGCTGAAGATCCACATGATCCGGACGTTCTTCAGAAATACTTTTATCCAGGGGAACATTGAGATAGTTTACCGGAACTTCGATCACCTGAGTATAGGTTTTGGAAAACTGTACCAGTACCCACACGATCGCAGAAAAGATCAGGAAAAAACCGAATGTTTTTATGCTTGATTTCTTGAACCTTCTTCTTCTATTCCTGGTTGCCATGCTTTTTGAAAAATAATTGTGGAAATGCCACTTCCGGTTGTTTCTTCTGAATATTTATATGATAATTGGACACTATAAAACCATAGCCATATCCTGAAAACTGGATGATCACCGCTTTTACAGCCAACAATCCAATATATAGAGTTTTATTTCGTATCGCTGCATCCACAGCAATAATTAGGAAATAAATAAGATAACAGCTTATAAAAAAACTAAATCCTGCAAATAAAAGAATTATGGAAAGTATGAGTCCGGTCATGAATAAAGAAGGAAACCAATAAGTGATCTTCGCAGATCCAGGATGCCATTTGTTCAAAACTGGCCGTACCATCCCGAACTTCTTAACCTGTATAAAGAACTTTTTCCAGTCTATACGTCGTTTATGAAAAACCCGAGCCTTCGGAATCAAACAACTTTTAATCCCCAATTTCTTTAATCTCAAACTCAAATCTGGATCTTCCCCGGGATGTATCCTGCCAAACCCTTTACTAAGTTCAAATGCTTTTTTACTTAAGCCCATATTAAAGCTACGGGGCTGGAATTCATCAACTGCCTTCCTTCCTCCACGTATTCCACCAGTCGTAAACAAAGATGTCATACTGTAATCTATCGCCTTCTGGGTGTTCGAAAAGGATTCATGGGCTGCATCTGGTCCTCCAAAACAATCGTAAAAACTGGAAGATAAAAATTGATGAACCTCTTCGAGGTAATCTTCAGGCATCAGCACGTCTGAATCCAGAATCAAGAAATATGGAGCCTGGGCTTTTTTCATCCCATAGTTCCTGCTATCGCCCGGGCCAGAATTTTTCTTAAAGTAATAACTAATAAATAATCGACCCTGAAACTCAGCAACAACAGCTTCCGAAGAATCTGTAGAGCCATCTTCGACGATCACCACTTCAAATGGAACCGGTGCACGCATCTTTAGCATGCTCTGCAATAACTCCCTGATCTCGTCAGGTCTGTTATAAACAGGGATCACAAATGAATATTCTGGCTGCATCTTGATTATTTAAAATAGAACTGCCGGAAGCCGAACGTAATGTTCAGGTTCCGGCAGTTTATGTATGTACTTTAATTATTCTGAATCTTCAACGAAATTTTCCATGACCTCCTGACTAACTCCCGTATTCGAGAATCCACCATCATGAAATAGATTTTGAAGAGTGACTTTTTTAGTAAGGTCTGAGAATAAAGTCAGGGTGTAATCTGCACACTCCAAAGCGGTAGCATTTCCAAGCGGAGACATTTTTTCTGCAAATGCAATAAAACCATCGAAGCCTTTAACTCCAGTTCCTGCTGTAGTCGGCGTTGGAGATTGTGAAATGGTATTCACTCTCACTTTTTTATCCTTTCCGAAGAAATAACCGAAACTACGCGCAATAGACTCCAGATATGCCTTGTTATCTGCCATATCATTATAGTCTGGGAATACACGTTGAGCCGCCATATAACTTAAAGCTACGATACTTCCCCATTCGTTCATTGCATCTTTCTTATACAATACCTGCATGGTTTTATGGAAAGAAACTGCTGAAACATCCCAACCTTTGGTTGTGAAGTCGTAGTTCATATCTGTATAATGTTTTCCTTTTCGAACATTTACAGACATCCCGATGGAATGAAGCACGAAATCGATCTTCCCTCCAAGGATCTCCATAGACTTCTCTACAAGGTTTTCAAGATCTTCTACTTTGGTAGCATCTGCAGGAATGATCTCAGAACCGGTTTTTTCAGCCAGCTGATTAATACTTCCCATTCTCATCGCGATTGGAGCATTCGTTAGTACAAAAGTTCCACCTTCTTCGTGAACTCTCTCCGCTGTTTTCCAGGCAATTGAATTTTCGTCCAATGCACCAAATATGATTCCTCTTTTACCTTTTAGCAGGTTATATGACATGTGATTTATTTTTTGTGGTTGTTAAGCCTGTAAATATAGCAAAGTTGAAATAAATCCGCCGCCTTTTGGGCTTCAGATGATAGGGTATTAATTCAACAGGGCTTTTGCATGCGCACGTGCAGAATCACTTCCGCTAGTACCTCCAAGCATCATCGCCAGTTCATCGATTCTTTGATCCTGTTCCAGTTTTACGATCTTGGTTTGAGTTGCAACTTCGCTGTCTTCTTTAAAAATTTTAAAATGTGAACTTCCCTTACCGGCTATTTGTGGTAAATGAGTGATCGCAATCACCTGCATATTAGCGCCCATTCTGGCTAGAATCTCACCCATTTTATGCGCAATATCACCAGAAACACCAGTATCAATTTCATCAAATATGATCGTTGGTAGTTTACTTTGAGCTGCAAGTATGCTTTTTACCGCCAGCATGATTCTTGAAAGTTCTCCACCCGATGCTGCTTTCTTGATCTCTTTAAAACTTCCACCTTTATTCGCAGCCAGGAACCATTCGAGCTTATCGCTCCCATTACTCAGGAACTCTGTGGTAGTACTAAGTTCAATATTGAGCCTCGCATTAGGCATTCCAAGGTCTTTGAGTATGATTTCCGTTTGCTCTATAAATGCCGGGATAATTTTTAAACGATTCTTACGTAGTGTTTCTGCAGTGGCAGATATAATGATGAATTGCTTTTTGATCGCTTTCTCCGCTTCTTCCAAGGCGGCTTCCGCATTTTCTGTTACCGAAACTTTCTCCTGAAGATCTTCCGCTATTTGCAGTAGTTCTTCTACACTTTCAGCATTATGCTTTTTTTGTAAATTATAGATCACCTGCAATTGCTGATTCACCTTTTCCAGCTCCTCAGGATTTGCTTCCACAGCTTCCAGGGCATCTGTCATTTCAGCTTCAAGGTCGTCTAGTTCTATGATTGCACTTTGTAGTCTTTCATGAAAATCATCATAGATTCCGGAGAATTTGGCGATTCTGGAAATATGGGATCGAGCCGACTTCAACGTCTCCAGGCTCCCTATTTCTTCTTGCTGAATTGAGCTTAAAGCAGCACTAAGATTTTCGGTAAGTTCTTCTACATTGTTTAAAGACTCATATCTTTCTTCAAGATCCTCCAGCATTCCTGATTTTAACCCTGCTTCTTGCAGTTCATTCAGAAGAAAAAGATTGTAATCGTATTCCTTTGATGCCTGCGCCTGTTCTTCTTTTAACTCTTCAAATCTCTTCTGAAATTTTCGATACTCCTTTAATTCTGCTTTGTACTGAAGTATACTTCCTTCATTCTTCGCGATCGTATCAATAACATTGAATTGATAATCTGCATTTCCCAGACTTAGGGTCTCATGCTGACTATGAATATCGATGAGAGAAGTTCCCAACTTCTGCAAAGAAGTGATCTTTACCGGCGTATCATTAATAAATGCACGGGATTTTCCAGAAGGTAAAATTTCACGCCGAATGATACTGGTCTGCTCATAATCCAGATCCTCCTTTTCAAAGAATTGCTGTAACGCATAATCTTTGATACTAAAATGACCTTCGATAACGCACTTCTTCTCAGTATTTCTAATACTACTGAAGTCTGCGCGATCACCCAGCAACAACCCAAGTGCACCAAGCATGATAGATTTCCCGGCACCGGTTTCCCCGGTAATGATCGTAAAACCAGATTGAAGATCCATCGTAATATCTTCAATTAGCGCGTAATTCTTTATGGAAAGAGATGTAAGCAATTCGGTTAAAATTTGTGCTAAATATACGAGAGAAAATACTCGTAATCAACCAAAATTCCTACTGAATATTTCTCCAGCTACGGGCATATCTGGCTGCGATATTATTCAGTGTTTGGACAAGTTCATTCTTAGCAGGATAAGCAGGCCCTCCGGTATAAACAGAAGCAATCTCATCTGCTTTGGAATCAAAGAAAGCTCGAAGTAACAGTGAGTTATTTCTACGATTGTTCATCACTTCCAGCTTATTTAAAGATTCAGCAATTGCAGTTTTCCCGGCCATTACATCAGCATGCATGACATCAAGACCTAACCTATGATAATCGTAAAGTGCTTCACGGTATTCAGCATAGGTGTTCGCCAGTAGATCTGCATTCAATCTAAAACGCGAACGTTGACCGTCTGATCCTCTCCAACCCTGCGAGTTTCCCTGCTGGGCAGTTGTAACGATCCTGTTGGCTTCCTCGAAGAAAGCTGTTCCACCTTCCCGAGCAAAGGTATCTGCATCAAGTCCAAGAATAGTGTATACGTAAAAGGAAATTACAGATACGAGATTATTAGTGTAGGTATTCTGACTATAATTCAACGGCTGATACTCCCGGTAACTAAAACTGAATTGTTCGTCGTTAAAATTAAAAACCGGGGTGATCATACTGGTTCCATAAACCGGTCTGGAAGATTGGATCTGTATAGTTCCATTAAAGCTTTCTCCTTCAAAACTATTGATCGTAATGAACATACTACAATTAATACGTTCATGATCCTGCAAGCGCCTGTCTGTCCAGGTGGTCTGGTTGATAAACTCATTCAGTGATCTTTCCAGCGTCTTAAATACAGAAAGATTTGCCTGCCCTGTTTGTTCTGCGTTAACCACTACCTCGCAACTTAATTGCTGTGCAATTCCTGAATAGGAAAATATAGTGAACAGTACTAGAAAGGCAATTCTACGCATGAAACATTTTGATTACTTCTGAAATGATATCCTGGGCAACTTCGGTTTTACTTTTAAGGTCAAATTCCAGTTTTCTATCTGGATAAATGATCCTGATCTTATTGGTATCTCCTTTAAAACCTGCACCAGTATCCTGAAGGGAATTTAAGACAATAAAATCTAGATTTTTCTTTTGCAGCTTTTTTCTTGCATTCTCTTCCTCATTATTGGTCTCTAAAGCGAAACCTACCAACTTCTGATCTTTCTTAATAGCTCCCAGGGAAGCAAGAATATCTTCAGTTTTGGTTAATTCCAAGTTTAATGATGGATCGTTCTTTTTGATCTTTTGATTTGCAACCGTCTTAGGTCTGTAATCGGCTACAGCTGCCGCAGCAATAAAAACATCGGTGCTTTCAAACTCAGCATGAGCAGCTTCATACATATCCCGGGTACTTACCACTCTTTTAAGTTCAATATTAGCATGCGAGATATCAAGATGTGTAGGACCTGAAATTAAGACAACTTCAGCGCCAGCTTCTGCCGCCTGTAACGCAATTGCGAAGCCCATCTTTCCGCTGGAATGATTTCCAATAAACCGTACCGGGTCTATGGCTTCATAAGTTGGCCCTGCAGTGATCACAATTTTCCTGTTCCGAAGTGGAAGATCTTTAGACAGATGATTTTCAATAAAGCTAATGATTTCTTCAGGCTCTGCCATTCTCCCTTTTCCTGAAAGTCCGCTCGCTAGCTCACCGGTTCCCGAAGGAATCATGATATTTCCATAACCCTGGAGCGTTTCGAAACTTTTAGTAGTAGATGGATGTTTATACATGTCGAGATCCATTGCCGGAGCAAAGAAAACTTCACATTTCGCTGAAAGATAAGTAGCAAGCAATATGTTATCGCTATTCCCCGAAGCCATTTTAGAGAGAGTGCTCGCTGTGGCTGGGGCTAAAAGCATGAAATCGGCCCAAAGGCCGAGTTCCACGTGATTGTTCCATTGTTCATTTTCATCCTCTTCGCTCGTAAATGAAGAATAAACTTCATTCTTGGAAAGAGTTGAAAGTGTAAGCGGAGTGATAAATTCTTTTGCAGCCTGGGTCATAACAACCCTCACCTCTGCACCAGACTTCACAAATAGCCGTACCAGTGAAGCAGTTTTGTAGGCAGCAATACCTCCGGTAATGCCGAGTAAAACTTTTTTGCCTTGAAGTACAGACATATCAGTTAACCGATTCTATTCTTCGGTTTCCAAAGTGTTTCTCCAGTAGATCTTGTCATCAAGCCACTCCTGGATCGCAAGTGATTGCGGTTTTGGAAGTTTTTCGTAGAATTTTGAAACCTCGATCTGTTCTTTGTTTTCAAAAATCTCGTCAAGAGAATCGTTATAAGTAGCGAACTCATCAAGCTTTTCTAGAAGCTCTTTTTTGATCTCACCATTAATCTGTCCAGCTCTCTTCGCTACGATAGATATCGCCTCGTAAATGTTTCCGGTAGGTGCATCTACTTCATTTTTGTTGATAGTAGTTGTGTTAACCGGGGCATCAATTTTTTTAAAATCCATCATTCCTTTATTAAAAATTCTCTAACCTTTTATCAATTTCCATCATGGAAGTCTCAGAGTCCTGAGTAAACTCTCCTTCTGGATAGTATTTATTGTAGGAATTATAAAATTCCCTGGCATTTTCAAGTCTTTCCTGCATCAAAACTTCAAAACTATTGATCGCCAGCTGGTAAGCTGAATCGTATCGATAGTAATATGCAGCTTCTCTAAACGGGGATCCAGGATATTCTGCAATGAAGTTATTGAAAGAGGCGATTGCCGCCTTATAATATCTGGTCTTGTGATACTGCTTTGCGATCTCGTATGCTTTCTTCTCCAGCTTCACTCGCAACTCTGTCGCGCAATCATTTGCTGAATCTACAAATTCTCCTTCCGGATACTTATTTAGATAAACCTGAAGTTCTTCGATCGCTTTTCTGGTATCGGTTTGGTCCAGGTTAAAGCGCGGAGAACGATTGTAATAGCTAACCGCCGATTTATACTCGGCCTCTTCTACCTTCTGGCTATTTGGATACAATTGTACAAAACGTTCAAAATTGAAAGGCGCATTATAATAATCACCTAATTGGTAATACGTATCTCCAAGAATGTAAACAAGGCGTTCACCCTGAGGTTTTCCTCGATACTCAGGCTCGATCTGCTCTAATAATCGCAAAGCTTTACGTAGCTTTCCATTATCGTCTTCTTCTTTACCTTCGGTATATAATTCCTCTGCAGCCGTATATTTAGGCGCAGTTTCCTCATTTTTAAGCAATGACTGATATTCACTACAAGATATAGTGACCATCAATAGGCCTAGAGCGAGAATTCCTTTTTTCATGATACGTAAAAACATCTGGCAAAAATACATTTTTTGTTAGTATAAAAAAAACTTTCCTAGTCTACTCAAATAACCCTGTTTACGGGCAATTATTGTATCAGGAAAGTCTTTTAAAATTTATTTTTACTTCAGTTTAGACTAGAAACTTTCAACGAAGGCTGAAATTCTAGCATAAAGAACATCGGTCGCTTCTACTAAAGGTAGTCGCAAATTATTTTTAACCAGAGATCTTTTATGTAGCATAGCTTTGATTCCAGCTGGATTGCCTTCAGCAAAGATCATGTCAATGGAAGGTGCTATGCGGTAATGTAATTTGTAAGCTTCTCTAAATTCTCCTTTTAATCCCAGACGTACCATTTCTGAAAATTCTTTAGGCAAGCCCTGACCAATTACCGAGATCACACCTTTCCCGCCAGCCAGTGTCATTGGTAAGGTGATCATATCATCTCCTGAAATAACCAGGAAATCTTCAGGAACAAGTGAGATCAACTTCATAGCCTGCACTATATCTCCAGCGGCTTCCTTTACACCGATTACGTTCTTAAAATCCCTGGCGATCCTGTTGATGGTTTCCGGCAGGATGTTACTCGCAGTTCTACCCGGTACATTATATAAAATGACCGGAAGCGGCGAAGCTTCAGCTACTGCCTTGAAATGACGGTATATACCTTCCTGCGTTGGTTTATTGTAAAACGGAGAAACTGAAAGTATGGCATCAAAACCTTCCAGATCTTCTGATATCAGTTCTTCCACCAGCCCAGCCGTATCATTACCTCCCATTCCAAGCACTAATGGTAATTTCCCCTGGTTTGCCTCTTTGATCACAGTTTTTACAAGCTCCTTCTCTTTCTTACTAAGGGTAGCACTTTCTGCAGTGGTCCCTAAAACCACCAGGTATTCGATCCCGTTTTCTATCTGATCCTTCACTAATGCTGAAAGAGCGTTCGTATCTACACTAAGATCATCATTAAAAGGAGTAACCAGTGCTACTCCGGTACCAATAAAAGCTTCCATTACTTTTTATTTTTTAATATTTTATAATATCTGATCAATTCTGCTTCAAGAAGAGAAGGATCATTTTCAAAAATTTCTACATCCAGGATCGAAAAAGGATCTGGAGATTTACCAATCAAAAATGCTGCACCAGACCTTAAGGCCACATAATTTGAAAGCACAGTTTCTTCTCCGCTTACAACGATTGCTGATCCAAATTCATTTTCCAGCAGCACTGAGAGATCCTTGTTTTTAATTTCGCCATCATGACCTAAGTCTTTAAAACCAACTTGCAACAGATCTTTGTCATCAATATCACGAACATTTCCGCAGATCACAACATTAAAAGCATTTTCGTGCAGGCCTAGACCTTTCCAGAGATTCTGAAGACTTCCATAATTTTCGAAATTATCTTCAGATATAACCAGAAATACCCGGTTTGAAGTATTCGTAGCAAATTGCCTCTTATTCTTTAGTTTCTCAATAGCCTTTTTTAGCTGAACCGATTTAATTTTATTCGTGATCATTCAATGATTTCGGAGGGCAAATGTAAATAATTTCTATAAGCAAACTATGTCTTGAGGTGGCTTCCGAAGAGAAGATTCTGCAGATTAAACAGCTTTCTATAATTTGTAAAATTTTAGACGCATCTTGGCAAGCTAGAGAAGCAATTATCCATCTCACAATAAAAAGAAAGCTAAGTTTTATGATAAGTAAGCTTACACGCACGATTAGAAAGAAGTCATAACTGTAAGAATTAAGGTCTTGGAAATTCACTATCACTTACTACGAACCAAATCTTTAGAAATTTTTCGCTTATCAATAAGCTGAACACATGCCTGACGAGCTATTCTTATTATATTTGAAAAGTAATGCGAAATGGAATGAAACACCTTACCAAGATCATATTTGCTTCAGTACTATTGCTGAGCTCCTGTAAAACTGAATTTAAACATTTAGAGCAGGTAGATGGAAAAAGAATTGCTGTGGACAATAGTATTGAAGAAAATTCAGAGATTGCTGAATTTATCGCTCCATACAAGGAACACCTTAACGAAACTCTTGATTCACCTCTTAGCTACAATCCTACATTTCTTTCCAAAAGTGATGGAGACCTGAATACGGCTATTGGCAACCTGATGGCAGATGCACTGATGGAACAGGTGAACCCTGTATTCGAAAAAAATACCGGAAACAGTATAGATATGGTTTTACTGAATCATGGTGGAATACGTGCAGAAATTCCTGTTGGAAATGTTAGCACCCGGACTGCGTACCAGATAATGCCCTTTGAAAATAAAGTGGTCATTGCTGAGCTGAAAGGTGAAAAAATGCTGGAGATGATGGATTATCTTAGTAAAGCGAAAACTGCACATCCGGTAAGCGGAATCAGGATTATCGCTGATGGCAGTTATATGATCAAAAATGTGACGATCAACGAACAGCAGATTTCAAAAGACAGCACTTATTTTGTTGCGACATCAGATTATCTAGTCGGTGGTGGTGACAACATGAAATTCTTCGCCGATCCTGTAAGTATTCATTCCAGTGAGTACAAGATTCGCAATGTGATGATAGACTACTTTAGTAAAACGGATACCATTAGAAGTGTGATCGATGATCGCTATATAAGACAGTAACATGAAGAGAAGAGATTTTATTCAAAATACGGCAGCCGCGACAGCTTTAGTGAGTCTGGGCGGACTTTCAGCTTTATCATTTAAACCTGAAAGACAACAGATCACGATCCTTCATACGAATGATGTACATAGCCATATTGAGGCATTTGGTCCAGATGCAGGTAGAAATGCGAATCTTGGAGGCGTTGCCAGAAGAGCTACTCTGGTGGAGAAAGTACGTAGAGAAAACCCTAATACCCTGTTGCTGGATGCCGGAGATATTTTCCAGGGTACGCCCTACTTCAATTTTTACGGAGGTGAACTGGAATTCAAATTAATGAGCATGCTAAAGTATGATGCTGCAACTCTTGGAAACCATGATTTTGATAATGGTATCGATGGATTATATGCCCAGCTACCACATGCAGAGTTTCCCTTTGTAATATCAAACTACGACTTCAGCAATACCATCATGGATGGAAAAACTGATAAGTTTCGCACTTTCACTAAAGATGGTATAAAGATCGGCGTTTTTGGCGTTGGTATCGAATTGCAGGGATTGGTAAGCAACAAACTTTACAAGGAAACTGAATATTTAGATCCAATCGAGATCGCTACTGATATGAGTCGGATTCTCAAAGAGGAAGAAAATTGTGACCTGGTTATTTGTTTATCACATCTTGGATATAAATATTCATCTCAAAAGATCGGGGATATTAAACTGGCGAGAGCTACAGAAAACATTGACCTAATCATCGGAGGCCATACCCATACTTTTCTTGATAAACCAACTGTGGAAACCAATAAGGCAGGAAAACCAGTCCTAGTGAACCAGGTTGGCTGTTATGGCGTGTATCTGGGCAGAGTTGATTTCTTCTTTCAAAATGGAAAAAAATCTTCCGCAGACGGTGTAAAGCTTGCGGTATAATTATTTTATTGGAAAGTCGAAATATTGATAAGGAAAGGGTTCGGCATTTAGAGTATAATGCCACCATTCTTCAGAATAACTTCGGAAACCATTTTTAAGCATCACTGTTCTTAAAAGCTCCCTGTTTTCTTTTTGTTCTGAAGTGACCGAAGTTGAACGATGATGAGATATTTCTCCGAAAAAATCGTAGGCACCACCCATATCCAATTCCTTACAGGTGTTCGCGTTTACCAAAGTAAGATCTACAGTGCCACCCCTGGAATGTCCCGATTTTGAAGCGATATACCCAAGTTCAAACAGCCTGCTTTTTTCAACATCAGGATAAAATTCGTTTTTCGCCAATGTATCCCCAGGTTTTCGAGCCCATGCTACAAACTCATTAACGGCAGTCTGAGGTCGGTAAGCATCGAATACCTTTAGCATCAAATCTTTCTGCATAAGGTCTTGCTGTACATTTTTCAGAGCTTCCGCAGTTTTTTTAGTCAGAATGATCTGCTCCGACTCATATCCGGGAACTGGTCTGCCTGTAAAATTATGCTCCCCTGCATAGCGAACTTCCTCGATCACAAATGGTAGCACGTCTTTCAGGTACACAAAATCTTCAGGGATGGCTTGTGCCTTCGAAATGAAACCAGTTTGAATAAAAATCAGAAGAAAGAAAAACTTTTTCACAGCATTCTATTTATTCAGCATAGCCAGAAATTCATCTTCGCTTAACATTTGAGTCCCCAGCTTTTCTGCCTTGGCAAGCTTACTCGGCCCCATGTTTTCACCAGCCACCAAATAGTTCGTTTTGGACGATATCGAGCTGGAAACTTTTCCGCCGTTATCTTCAATGAGTTTTTTTAGATCATTTCTGGAAACCTTGTTGAAAACTCCGGAAATCACGAACGTGTTCCCTTCCAGAATACTGGTTTGATTCGCCAGTTTCTCTGCGGAAATTTCCATTTGTATTCCATATTCCCGTAAACGCTCCACATTCTTCCTGTTTTCAGCATTACTGAAGAAATCACCAACGCTCCAGGCAATACGTTCTCCAATTTCATCAATATTCTCCAGCTCTTCTTTGCTGGCAGCCATCAATGCTTCAACCGACTTAAAATGTTTGGCCAGTTTCTTAGCTACCGTTTCTCCTACGTATCTAATCCCTAGCCCAAATAAGACTCTTTCAAATGGAATCTCTCTGGAATTTTCTATACCGGTAATTAAATTCTCTGCCGACTTTTCCGCCATTCTTTCCAGGGGAAGAATATCCTCTTTAGTGAGCGTATAAAGATCTGCATAATTATGAATGAGCCCTGCGGTAACTAGCAAAGCAACGGTTTCTCCTCCGAGACCTTCTATATCCATCGCCTTTCGGGATATATAATGCTGAATTCTACCTATGATTTGCGGAGGACATCCATTGGTATTTGGACAATAATGCTGCGCTTCCCCTTCATTCCGTACAAGTTCTGTATCACACTCAGGACAGCGAGATGCATATTCAGTAGGATTGGAATCCGGGTCGCGTTGCGTAAAATCTACACCTACGATCTTCGGAATAATTTCTCCGCCTTTTTCTACGTAAACGGTATCTCCTTCCCGGATGTCAAGCTTTTCAATTTGATCTGCATTATGCAAGGAAGCACGACGTACTACCGTACCGGCGAGTTGCACAGGCTGCAGGTTTGCCACTGGTGTGATCGCGCCGGTTCTTCCAACCTGGTAAGTGATTTTATCCAGAGTGGTAGATTCCTGTTCTGCCTTGAATTTGTAAGCAATTGCCCAACGCGGAGATTTAGCCGTATGACCCAGCTCATCCTGTTGATGGAGATCATTTACTTTAATTACTACTCCATCTGTTTCATGAGGAAGATCGTGACGGTGCTTATCCCAGTAATTTATATATTCAAAAACTTCCTCTATAGATGTTTTCAATTCCGATTCTGCCGGAGCTTTAAAACCCCATTTCCTGGCCATTTCCAGACCTTCGTATTGTGATTTGATATTCAGATTATTTCCAACGATACTATAAAGCAAACATTCCAGTGGGCGACGAGCCACCTCGGCACTATCCTGTAGTTTTAAACTTCCGGAAGCTGTATTTCTTGGATTTGCGTAGGGTTCTTCCCCGGCTTCCACTCTCTCTGCATTCATTTTCGCAAAACCTTCATAAGGCAAAACGATCTCTCCCCGAATATCGAAACGTTCCGGGAAATCACCCTTCAGTTTTAATGGAACCGAGCGAATCGTTCGAACATTACTGGTTACCTCATCACCCTGAAATCCATCACCACGTGTTACCGCACGGGATAATTTACCGTTTTCATAAGTAAGGCTTATGGAGGCACCATCATATTTTAACTCGCAGACATAAGATATATCGCCATCCACACTTTTACGAATACGTTTCTCCCAATCTTCCAGTTCTTCTTTTGAATAGGAATTTGAAAGCGAATACATACGTTGATCATGCACGATGGTTTCAAAGTTTTTGGTAACCGTACCACCCACACGTTGAGTTGGTGAATTTTCATCGAACAAATCTGGATTTTGATCTTCCAGCTGCTGCAATTCCTTCAGCTTCATGTCAAAATCATAATCACTTATTTGAGGCTTGTCCAGCACATAATAATTGTAATTATGCTGTTGTAATTCTTCCCTTAAAGTCTTTATCTTTTTTTCCGCGTCCATATTCTCTTTTTCTTATTCGGAAATTGTTACTGTATCATTCTCGAACTTCAGCTGAAATTTCTCGTTTTCATGCTCGAAGTCCAGTTTAAAATCTGAAGGATCTGCGTCATCATTGGTAGGAAACCACTCCTTATTATGCTTGTTTACGACAATAAATAAACCTGAATCTTCTCCAATTGCGCAAAAATGCTCGTAATCTCCATCGTATTTATGCAGATTACTTTTGACATTCAATTGCTCAAAGACTTCTTTAATGTTAGATGTTGCCAGACCTATCTCTGCAATTCCAACGATATTTTCAGCAGTGAAAACGCCAAGCTTAGGTTTGCTAAAATTTCTGCGAGAAATAAACTCCACGATATTTCGATCTTTATCATAAAAGTAAACCGACTTAGCATTCCAGTTACTAAAGTCGATGATCTGCTCATCATTATACTTTAGAACCGGTACTACAGTTTTTAACCAGTTAAGCGCCTCCTGTTCCTGCTCATCGGGTATATGAAAAGCAAAATGCGTTGGCACACTATTTTCTTTGAATTCGAATCTTAGAATTGAAAATCCGCATTGTACTTCAAAACTATCTTCTTCATAGTTGATGATCTTCATTTCTAGATCATCCTTGTAAAATGAGTATTGACGTGCAACATCTGAAGTGTACAGACAAAGTTTATGGATCTTCATATCAGGTTTGGTTTTTATTCATCCATTTTGGAACCGGTCTGGCTTTATAATTATGCATCAGCTTCAGTAATTCTTCCATATTATCAGCTACAAGTAAGATCTCCACATTTTCCTCTTTCAACAGACCCTTGGCGGTCATTTTTTTCAGCATGCTAAGAAGGTCGTCATAGAATCCATTGATATTCAACAAACCAATAGGCTTACGATGCAAACCAAGCTGAGCCCAGGTAACGATCTCGAATAACTCCTCCAGGGTACCAAAACCTCCGGGCAAGGTGATAAAAGCATCGCTGAGTTCGTTCATGGTCAATTTACGCTCGTGCATATCTTTTGTAGTAATCAACCTGTTCAACCCTGTATGCACTACTTCTTTGGTCTTTAAAAATTCCGGAATAACACCGGTTGCAAATCCTCCATTTTCCATGACTCCTTCGGCAACCTGACCCATTAATCCCAATTTACTACCACCATAGATAAGCCGAATATCCCTCTTTGCGAGCTCTTCGCCTACAACGCGGGCGGTTTTGTAAATTTCAGGATCTACTCCGTCACTGCTTGCGCAAAAGACCGCTACATTTTCAATAATATTATAATTCTCCTCCATTAATTCTAATTGCTTTTAGCATTCGGTCGTTCCCAAAAATATCCTTTTTTAATTCTGCTTCAAAACCAAATCCTTGCACTAGCCTTAAAGTCTCTTCACCCAGATACTGGTTGATCTCAAAATATAAACTCCCACCAACTTTCAGGTTTTTTGCAGCCAGTTCGCTTATTTTCCTGTAAAAAATGAGTGCATCTTTATCGTCCACATATAAAGCAAGTGCAGGTTCGTGTTCAAGCACATTGGAATGCATCTCCTTCTTCTCCAGATGACGTACATAGGGCGGGTTGGAAACGATGAGATCATATTCCTGTTCCAGATCTTCAGTTTCCAGAATATCCTTCAGTTGAAAATCAACTTGGACATTATTTATCTTAGCATTGAAAACAGCAATTTTTAAAGCATCTTCTGAAACGTCCCAGGAATGCACTTCCGCAGAATTTAAATTTTTAGCCAGGCTTACCGGGATACAACCACTACCCGATCCAATGTCCAGGATCCTGATGGATTTTTCTTCCGAAGAAAGGTCCTCAAGAATCCATGATACCAGCTCTTCAGTTTCCGGTCTGGGTATAAGCACGTTTTTGCTCACTTTGAAACTGAGTCCGTAGAATTCTGTCTCTTCCAGAATATGCTGAATAGGCTCATATTTCTTTAGCCTCAACAATGCCTTCTGAAATTGTTCCTTTTGCTCTTCTGAAAGCTCATAACTGGGTTCGAGCGCCAGGTCCAGTCTTGTTTTTCCCAGGTAATGCTGCGTCAATAAAAAATAGAAGGATTGCACTTCTGTTTCAGGGTAAAAATCTGAAAGATCGCCAAAAAATACATTTTTAAAATCTGATAATTGCATCAAGTTTCCGGTGTTACAGATCTCTAAGCATATAAACTGTACAGTTATAATGACCAGTATCACCTACAGGCTTTTCCACAGTTTCGAATCCGCTTTTATGGTAAAGTTTACGGGCATTTTCCATGTAGGGAAGTGTTTCTATGTAACATTTCTCAAAAGAATGCTGCCTGCCAAAATCCATACAGGTATTGATCATTTTCGTCCCAATTCCTCTACCTCGCGCTTCAGGCAGGAAATACATTTTCTGAAGTTCACAAATGGGCTCTTCTGTGCCTCTTAAAGCAGCAATGCCAGCTCCACCAATAACCTTATTGTTCTCTTCGACTATAAAATATGCCTTTCTTTCTCCATCATATTCCGCAGTCATATCGTCCAGGGCTTTATCCTCATACGCAGTTCCAACCTTAGGAACTCCCATTTCAACCAACACACTTTGGATTAAATGCTTAACCTGCTGATTATCTTCGGCTTTGATTTCCCGAATTTTCCATGTATCCATTCTGCCTAATTAATTCTATTTTTGTGATGTGAATATACACGAAAAATACATTAAACGCTGTATACAACTAGCCGAAAACGGGCTTGCAAGCACCTATCCCAATCCGATGGTAGGCAGCGTGATCGTTCATAAAAACAGGATCATTGGCGAAGGATGGCACCAGAAAGCGGGCGAAGCCCACGCCGAGGTAAATGCTATTAATTCGGTGCAGGATCAGGAGCTCTTAAAAGATTCCACTATTTATGTAAGTCTGGAACCATGTAGCCATTTTGGAAAAACTCCACCCTGCAGTGATCTTATAATCGATCGGGGAATCCCAAAGGTTGTAATAGGCACAATGGATCCATTTGCAAAAGTTGCCGGCCGCGGCATCAAGAAATTACTGGAAGCAGGAAAAGAAGTTCAGGTAGGGATTCTTGAAGAGGAATGTAATGCGCTCAACAAGCGTTTTTTTACTTTTCACAAAAAACAAAGACCTTACATTATTCTGAAATGGGCCCAGACCCGGGACCTGTTTCTCGCTCCTAAAACTAAAGACACCAATCGACCGGTATGGATTTCAAACAGGTATAGCAAACAGCTGGTGCATAAATGGCGTAGTGAAGAAAGCGGGATCCTGGTAGGTACGGGAACTGCAAAGGCAGATGATCCTCGCTTAGATGTTAGAAACTGGTCGGGAACTCCGCCTGTTCGACTGGTTATTGACAGGGAATTGAAACTTTCCAAAGATCTGGCACTTTTCGATCTATCAATTAGAACAATCGTTTTAAACGAAAAACTGACCGAGAAGAAGCACGAAAACCTTGTTTATCAAAAAATTGAATTTTCAGAAAATATCGCTGAGGAAATTTGCAGGATCTGTTATGAACAGGAAATCCAGTCGCTTATTGTGGAAGGTGGAGCCAATATTTTAAACCAATTTATAACTTCAAACCTTTGGAATGAAGCGCGGGTTTATACGGGTGGTAACTACTTTGGTGATGGTGTTAAAGCTCCGCCACTTAATACAAAACCAGCTTCTGCCCATCAAATTGAGGCAGATCTTTTAGAAATCTTCAGAAATAACAACAATGATTAAGACCATAATATTTGATTTCGGAGATGTGTTTATCAATCTCGATAAAGCTGCAACTCAGCAAAACCTAAAGAAGATACAGATAGAAGAATTACCGGAACATATACATAGCCGGAATCGCGATTACGAGCAAGGATTTGTAACTTCAGATGAAATATCAAACATCTACCGAACTGAATTTCCACAATTACAGCACAGAGATTTTCTAGATTCCTGGAATTCAATTTTGCTGGATTTCCCGGAATACCGACTTCAGTTTCTTCAGAAATTAGCAGAAAAAAAGAAATTTGAACTCATTTTACTGAGCAACACCAATAATAATCATATTGAAAATATAAAGTCAAGGATTCCATTTTACGACGAGTTTAAAAGTTACTTTGATGCATTTTACCTATCACACGAAATAGGTATGCGCAAGCCGAATCCTGAGATATTTGAGTTTGTGCTCGAGCAACATAATCTCAACGCAGAGGAATGCTTATTTATAGATGATACTGCTAAAAATACTGAAGCTGCGGCCGCGTTGGGAATGCATGTATGGAATCTTGAACCAACCCGCGAGGATGTGATCGATCTATTCACCACTAAAAAAGAATTATTTTGATCTACCTACTTTTAAGCGTTCTTTCTTCCACGATTATTTTCATCGTATTCAGGCTTTACAAAAAATACGAGGTAAATACCTTGCAGGCAATCGTGATCAATTATTTTATCGCCTGTGCTGTAGGTTTTTTTGGATTTATTGAAGGCTCAGATTTTACTGCGGTTCCTTCTGAAAAGTGGTTTCCCGGGGCCTTAATGCTGGGAGTGCTATTTATCACCGTTTTCAACCTTGCAGCGATCACCACCCAGAAAAGCGGACTTTCAGTTGTTGCAGTAGCCACAAAGATGTCGGTCGCTATTCCTGTTTTCTGCGGAATCTTTCTCTACAATGAAAGTACCGGAGTACTGAAGATTGCCGGAATATTACTTGCATTAGTGGCAGTGTACCTAACCTCAATAAAAACCAAAGATGGAATAAGCATAAAATGGCAAAATCTTATTTTTCCACTGCTCGTATTTCTGGGAAGCGGAATTATTGATACCAGTTTAAAATTCCTCGAAACCAGCTATGTTTCGAAAACCGATGTAGGCCTGTTTAGTTCGACCATCTTCGCAACGGCTGGACTGCTTGGGGTGCTGGTGATGATCTACCAGGCGGTTCGGGGCGAGTTAAAACTTCAGTTTAAAAATTTACTTGGCGGCATAGCTTTGGGAGTACCAAATTACTTCTCGATTTACTTTCTTGTTCTGGCATTGCGCAGTGAAGGATACGAGAGCTCAACTATATTTACGATCAATCACGTGAGTATAGTCGCGCTTTCAACGATCGTAGGAATCGTGCTTTTTAAAGAAAAGCTTATTCAGAAAAACTGGATAGGCCTTATTCTAGCTATGATTAGTATAATTCTAGTAGCGAATTCAGCCATATGAAAGATACGTATCAAACTATTACTGAAGCCTCCCCGGAAGTATTATTCAAGGATCGTAATTCTAAATTCTACGGATACGCATTTCCAATTAAAACTGAAGAAGAGGCGGCAAAACATCTGGAAGAATTACGTGCATCCCACCACAAAGCGAGACACTGGTGTTACGCCTGGCAAACAGGTAAGGCCGAAGAAGACCATCACTATCGTGCAAATGATGACGGAGAGCCTTCAAACTCGGCTGGAATGCCAATCTATGGACAAATACAAAGCTTTGATGTTACTAATATCCTCATAGTCGTAGTTAGATATTTTGGCGGAGTCAAGCTAGGAGTTGGCGGACTCATTAATGCCTATAAAACTGCGGCACAAATGGCTCTGGAATCTTCAAATATTCTGAAGCGAACGATCGACGAGGTTTTCGTAATAAAATTTGATTATCCTGAAATGAACAAAGTCATGCAGGTGATCAAAAAAAACAATTTGAACGTCATTGACCAAAAACTGGAACTGGATTGCAAACTATATATTGCGGTTCGAAAAAGTGATGTCGAAAGCATTTTTACTAAGTTCGACAATACCTATAAAGTTGAGATTTCAAGATTGGAAGATCAATAACCTAATGCCTCTAACATATATTTTGGACACCTAACCGGCTTCCTCGTTTTGGCATCCATAAACACGAGTACAGTGTAGCCGGTAGTTACCAGATTTCCCTGTTCATTGTAAAGAGAATAGTCAAAGATAATTTTAACATTTGGCTCTTCGCGTAGGCGCGTTTCTATCCTGATATTTTCATCAAAAGTAACCGGTTTGTGATATTTTAAATTTAATTCGAATACCGGCAACATTATCCCTTCCTCTTCCATACTTTTGTAAGAGATGCCAAGTGTATCTAGCCAGTTAAGTCTAGCAATTTCAAGGTATTGCGGATAAATACTATGATGTACCACTCCCATTTGATCGGTTTCGGCATATCGCACTTTAACAGAAGTTTCGTGTGATTTCATGTGATTTTTGTCGCCTTTCACAGAAAGGTTTTTTATATTCAGGCTCAGAATCAAGTATGCGATAATTTTTCTTAAAATTCAACCCTTATATGGTTTTTTTATTAGATAATTTGTTCACATATTTGCTCTGCTCAAGTTGGAGATCTGTATGCTTCAAAAGCCACTTTAGAACTTTCTAGTAACCAAAAATAACGTCTAACTAATA